>NZ_JBEOWY010000001.1:0-418326 GCF_040296285.1 Kitasatospora sp. NPDC002227 | reverse complement strand
GGCGCGAAGTTCGAGAACGGCGTCCTGGTCGAACGTGAGGAGGCCGCTGCTGCCTGATCACGCGTCACTCGGTCCACAACTATTGACAATTGCTCCAGGTTGTCCAGGGACTCGTCCCAGACCTCGATGCCCTCGAAGGCCAGGGCCATCTGGACCATTGAGACGTAGTCCTCCACGCCCATGGGCAGACGTAGGCACTGGTCGGTGAGCCGCGCGAGCTCCGTGATCTGCGATGAGTAGACCTCACGGACAGTGGAGCCCTCGGGCGACCGGCGCGCGCACGACACGATCGGCCCTGCCGCGAAGAGAACCCAGCTTCGCTCCTCGGGCTCTCGGCCGGCTGCGATCTCAAGCAGCCGGGGAAGCGCCGCGAAGCTCGCCGAGAAGGCGGTGTCGAGCTGCGGGCACAGCCGGTCCATCAGCTCGGACCAGACGCCGCGCGGATCGGCCTCGAACCGGTCAAGGAGAGCTGGGACACCTTCCGCGGAACCGTCTGCGTCGCTGAGCTTCGACCAATCCGTCATGCGCAGATCCAAGCAGACCGTCGGCAGCCACCGAAGGTGGGGCCACTTCGAACCGTCACAGCGAACGCGCGCGCCCACACGAGTGGTCCCAGTTCAAACTTGTCCTGGACCCGGATGACCCGCCATGACGTCACCGAGTATCCCTCCGGAGCGTGTTCAACACGCTCATTCAACAGGGAACTCCTCGCCCAGTACGCCGGGCAGCGCCACCGTGTCTGCCGGATCATCCGCCTCACCGGTGCCCGCTCGGGGCTTCGGCCGTGGCGCCGGGGTGTCAGGCCGGATCGGGCACCACTCCACGAGGTGCGGGCCGTGTCGCGGACGTTGTTGACCACGGCGGACACTGCGGTCGCCGTCAGCTCCCCGCCGGCGGGGCGTGCAGCAGGGTGCGCAGCTCGTCCGGATCTCTGCGCGACGGGTCGAGCCAGCGGTCGGCGTCGTCCGGCACGGGAGCAGCTGAGGAGCGGCTTATAGCCGGGAGCGCACCGTGTCGGCTATCCGCGAACGTCCGATCCGGAGACCGCAGATGTGGATAGCTGCGAGATCGACTCTGGTGGACCCTGGACGCAGTCGGCACAGAACACGAAGCGGGCCGACCCGCCAATGGCCTCTGTCGGGAGGTCTTCTGATGTGCCGTCGTGCTGGCCGAGCCAATCAACAACCTCTTGAGGAGTCTCTCCATGCGCAAATCACGCATAGCGCGGATCGCCGGTGTCATGGCTGCTGCCGTCCCCATGGTCTTGCTCGGTACCTCCGTCAGCGCCCATGCCAACGGTTACCACATCAAGTGGCAGAACCGCGCGACCAACAAGTGCCTGGCGTGGAAGGTCGGCGGAACATACGACCAGATCGGGTTGCACGCCGGTGACCCCGGCCTTGTTACGGGGTGTGGGCAGGATGCCTACGACTGGCAGGACATTCAGGACGGCTCCTACTGGAAGGAGCAGCCCGCGGGCATGAACAACGTCTGCCTGACCGCCTACTGGGGCACGCGCCCGAACCCGGACATGGCCTACTTGGAGAACTGCGGCAACTCCGCCAACTACTGGGAGGAGTGGGAGGAGAGGTGGGTCACCACCGGAGGAACCAACGGCTTCAACCTGGTGAACCGCCAGACCGGTGAGTGCCTGGACAGCAACGGAGCTGGGCAGGTGTACACGCTGCCGTGCAACGGCGGTCTGTTCCAGCTCTGGTACTGACCACCACGGGGTCCGTCAGAAGGCGCTGCGCAGGGTGGCGGACGGTGACTCGCCGTAAGTGTCGCGGTAGTGGGCGCTGAACCGGCCGAGATGGGTGAACCCCCACCGGACCGCAATGTCGGTCACCGTCCCGCTCGCCCGGCCCTGCGCCACGCTCCGCAGGTCATGGTGGGCGAGGTCGAGCCGCACCCGGCGCAGGAAGGCGAGCGGGGTGGTGTCCAGATGGGCCCGGAAGGCCGCTCGGAGGCTCTGCGGGCTGACACGCGCAGCTGCGGCGATGTCGGCCACAGACACGGCCTCATGCGCGTGTTCCTCGCAGAACGCCACGGCCCGACGCAGGGCCGAGGGAGCAGCCGCAAGGCCGTGGGCCAGGGCCTGAGCGCACCATGAGCTGGGCTGGGCGTCCACCAGGGTGTCTACCAGGAGCCGCTCGAAGTGCCCCAGCCCCAGTGGCGAGCGACGGCCCAGTGGGGAGGCAACGAACTCCTGGAATCTCAGGACCAACTCCAGCCAGGTGGCCACCGCCGGATTCCGGCTGTCCAGTGCCGGGGCAAATCGCGGCAGGGAGCCGGGGGGCTTGTCCGAGCGGGCCTGGACGGCCGGTTCGACCAGGCGAGCCGGAATGATGAGGATCCGGTTGAGCGCGGCTCCGTCCCATGTCATCGAGATCCGCTGGCCGGGACCAGCCAGCCACGGGCCGGGTGGCAGGACGGCGCCGTCCAGGGTGACCACGCCGGAGCCGGAAACCGGGACCTGAATGTTGTAGAAGTCGGGCAGTTCCCCAGGCGTTACTTGGACTTCGGCGCCGTAGCCGAGTTCGTAGAGCGACAGCCGGCCCTCATGCAGAGAGCGGAACCGGCCGTTCAGGCGTTGCTCGGACAGGACTGTCAGGCGATGCGGCGCGAACCGCTCGGCCACGACGTTGTGGAGACTCTCGGCACGGTCCCCGTCGTACAGCAACACTGCGGCGCTCCCCGGTGCGTTCAGCCAAGGGCTATGGCCCCACCACGGTCATCGAGGCGTCTGGATGGCGCCGGGCCGAACCTACCGCTCCGACAGCACAGGCTCAAGGAGGGACATGACACCGATCCTCGCCTCGCCCTCACCGCCGTCCCTCTCCAGACTGAGGCATGTCTCTGAGACATGGTGGCTCAATGGCGGGGAGCTGGGGCGGCCTGTTGTGCCTGCTGTGCTCCGACGTTCGCGGCTTCGGCGCAGGTCGCCGCAGTGCGGGTCGGGGCGGCCGACGGCGGGGCCCTCGCCGAACGCCCGGAACGCTTCAGCGGGCCACGGTAATTCGGGTGACAGCGGTGGCCCGGTCGACCACTATCGCCCGGTGGCTGACACCGTGGACGTTCTGGAACTGCGCATCATCTGCCCGCCGGATGCCGAGGTCGGGCTGGAGGTCCGCCCGGTCATCGGCGGGCGGGACGTGTTCACCGACTCCCGCTACCGGAGCGTCAAGCCGAGGCACCTGCTGGGTTCGGCCGGGCTCCTGCGGGCCACCACCACCCCGCGCGAGGTCCGCATCGCCAGTCCCGGATGCGTGGAGGAGTGCTGCGGCGTCGTCCACGTGACGATCAGACGCGAGACGGAGCACGTGCTCTGGACGGACTGGCGCAATCCGATGGACAAGGATTTCAGCGTTGCCGACTGCCGGTTCTCCGCCGCCCAGTACGACGCCGAGGTCGCCCGCGCCGAGGCGGACCGCCGGTGGCAGTGGCCAGGCGCCGTGGTCGCCGACCTGCTCGAAGCGAAGCTGACGGGAGAGGGGAACGGGCTGGCCGCGTGGGACTGCGAGCTCGAGGCGATCTGGGACGGTTGGAGCGAACCCGACCGGATCGACGTCGTGCTGCGCCATCCCCGCAACCGTGACGAGCGGAAGGACCACTGGCTCCAGTTCGGGATCAGGCTGCCGATCTCCGCGGACGATCCGGCCGACCAGGCGGAGCAACTCGAAGCCCGGCTGACCGCCGAGGATCCCCGCGCCACGGCGCAGGTCTGGGGCGGTTCGCAGGAGGCCGCCGAGAAGCTCGGCTACCGCTGGCCGCCGGAGCACCCCGCCGAACTCGCCCTGCCGTGAACCGAATCGAGGAGAGCCCGTGCCACCGATGATCGAACTCGCCGCCCTCACGGTGGACTGTGCCGACCCCGGCTCGCTCGCCGAGTTCTACGCGGCGGCCACCGGTGGGGAGTTGCTGCGGTCGGATGCCGACTCCGCCTGGCTGGGGGTGGCCGGGGCGGTCTGGATCTTCCGCCGGGCCGACGGCTACCAGCCGCCGTCCTGGCCCTCGCCGGAGGTGCCGCTGCAGATGCACATGGAGTTCTACGTCGAGGACGTGGACGCCGCCGAGGCCGAGCTGGTGGCTCTCGGGGCCACGACGGCGCCGGAACAGGCGGACCGGGCACGGGGTCTGGTGGTGATGCTGGACCCGGCCGGGCGGCCGTTCTGCATCTGCGCCCGTAGCTAGTGCTGCTCCGCGCATCTTCGAGTTCGATCTGGTTGAGCGGAGCCAGGCCACAGCCGACCAGCTCACCCGACATACTGAGCATCGTGGAAAGCGCCGCATTCGTTGTCGTCTCAGGGCTGCCGGGCAGCGGGAAGAGCACGCTCGCCCGAGGGCTGGCCGAGCACCTCGGCCTGCCGGTCATCGACAAGGACGTGATCCTGGAGTCCCTCTACGATTCGCTCGGTGTCGGCGACCAGGCGTGGCGCAGCCGACTGAGCAGAGCCAGCGATCAGATCCTCTTCGCCGTTGCGGCAGACGCACGCCGAGCCGTCCTCGACAACTGGTGGCACCGCGACACCGCGCTCAGCCGCCTCCACCTCCTCGGTGGCCTGCTGGTCGAGGTTCACTGCGACTGCGACGCCGCGCTCGCCTCCGAACGCTTCCGGGCGCGCATCCGCCACCCCGGCCACCTCGACCCTCGCCTCACTCCCGAGCAAGTGGCCGAACGGGTCGCCGCCATCCGCGCCAGTTACCCCGGTCCGCTCCGGTTGGGCGGCCCCATCCTGACCGTCGACACCAGCCGGCCGGTCGACGCCGCTGCCGTCGCCGGGCGGATCGCCCCGATCCTGACCGGTGCGTCAGAGGCCGCCATGTGACAGCCTGCGCCCACCAACTGAAGCGCCGGATCCGAGGGACGTTCGCTGCTTCCGCCAGCGGGCCTGATGGAAGATCGGCTCGACGGCGACGACGCAGAACGCGTGCATGGGCCGGTCCGTCCGCCCGGGATCGAAGAAGCCGGCCATGTCACCGAGGAGGCTCTCGCCGTGCCGGTGGACGTGGCGGTCCTGAGCGACGCTGTCGCCGACGGCGGTGAGCCAGTCACCGATCCAGAACAGAAGTTCGGCAGGGGCGGTGATGACCACCGTCTCGGCGTACTCGGCGAAGCGGGCGGGGGTGCGATCGGCCCGGCGGCGGACGTCGTCGGGCCGATCGGACGAGCGAGCCGCTGGGGCGGTCACCCGCAAGGGCGCCGAGCCACGGCGCATCCTGTGCCGCAGATCCGGCCAGTCGGAAGGCCGAAGTCCCGTGTCCGCACGGGCCAGCAGCACAGGCAGCGGACGGGTGCCGCCGTTGGCGGAAGCCTTCGGACGGGCGCCCGGCGGGACCGGGATGTGGATCGCGCTGTGCGGGCTCGTCGCGGCGACGCGGAACAGAGCGCCGATCCGAAGGAGATCGGCGCGGCTCGCGTTCAGGTACGCGACCTGGTGGTCGGGCGGATGCAGGAAGGTGTTGCGGAGCATGGGGCCGGTGCTCAGGATCCGGCTGAGCCGGGATGCGGAGTCGGCCACAGGGTGGCTCGCCACCCGCAATCGCATCCGACCGTCAGCAACCCCCATCCGCCAAGTACAGCACGCGCGCCGGCGGCCTCAAACTCCTTTTGCGGAGTCCGACGAGGTTGTCCTGCCGGGTGGGGTGGCTGCCTCGTGGAGGCCCTGGTGTGCGAACGGCCCGGGCGTGGCACCATGCGCCACGTCATCTGACGGAGCGGCAGATCCGTACGGGGGACGCCGCCGGACGGGACGGGGGCATGGTGTGGCGACTACATGGGGGCGGACGGCAGACGGCGGGACGTGGGAGTTGGCGGTGCGGCCGCCCGCGAGTGGGTTGCGGGGGCAGGTGCTGGAGTACCGGGGCTACCGGATGGATCTGCGGCACCCGCGACGGCGGCTGGAGGTGCCGACCGCGGTGATGACCATGGTGTTCGGCTTCGACGGGCCGATCCGGCTGGTCGATGCGGTGACGCCGGGGGTGGCCGCGTCGTACAGCTCGCTTGTCGCGGGCATGCGCCGGACGGGAACGGTCGGTGAGCACAACGGACGGCTGCACGGGATCGCCGTCTCGATGACCCCGAGGGCGGCGTACGGGGTGTTCGGGCCGGCGCTGGGGGACCTGACCAACCAGTGGGTCGACCTGGCCGACGCACTCGGCCCGGGCACGGCCGGGCGGCTGCGGGAGCAGCTCTTCGAGGCGCCCGGCTGGGAGGCCAGGGCGCGGCTGCTGGACGGCTTCCTGCTCGGCCGGCTGGCCGACAGCCGGCCGTGGGCGCCCGCCGTCGAGTGGGTGTGGCGGGAGCTGAACCTCAACGCGGGGCAGGTCGGGGTGCAGGAGATGGCCGATGAGGTGGGCTGGAGCCGGCGCCGTCTTGAAATGCTGTTCCGCGAGCAGGTCGGCCTGCCGCCCAAGAGCTGCGCGCGCATCCTGCGGCTGCAGCGCGCGCTGCGCGAGTACCGGGACGCGCCGGACCGGGACGGTGCCCAAGTCGCCCTGAGGAGCGGGTACTTCGACCAGGCACACCTGAGCCGGGAGTTCCGCGCGACGCTCGGTTGTACGCCCTCGCAGTTCCTCGCCCACCGGGCGTCCGAGATCGGCGCCGAGCCGACCGACCGGCTGACCGGTGAGGTGACCACCGCCGTACTGCCCAACAGCGACCGGGAGTTGGCGCGATAAGTGTGAACTAGGCGTTCCGGTAATGGAGTTCGCATTTTTACAAGCCGCGGGAGCGGCCGGTGGGCGAGGCTCTGGTCGGGGGCCAGGACGGCTCCCGGACAAACCTTCCACGGGGAGAACGGATTCTCATGCGCCTCAGGAACCTCGCGGCCGCCGGCCTGCTCGCGCTGGCCGCCACCGGTGTCGGCGTCAGCTCGGCCAGCGCCAGCACCGCCTGTGCCAACGGCTACCTCTGCCTGTACAGCGACTCCTACTGGTCGGGCGCCGAGCGGGTGGACTTCTACTCGCGATCCACCTGGACGAACATCACCTACGCCGGCACCAACACCGCGCTCTACCGGGGTGACGGGGTGGGGACGAACGTCAGCAGCGTCGACAACGGCGACTTCTCGAAGAACGTCGCGTTCTACTACAACTCCAACTACTCCGGTCCGTGCTTCACGGTGGCCGCCGGCCGGTGGATCGGCGACTTCAGCGCGATCGGTCTCAGCAACGGTCTCAGCGCCAACGACAACATGAACTCGCACCACTTCGGCTACACCTGCGGCACCGTCTACTACAGCTGACCGCAGCGCCCGGGGCGGGGCACGGGCAAGGTGCCCCGCCCCGGGCGGGCCCGACCGTACCGGACGAAGACGGACCAAGAAGGACCCAGGATGCGCCCTCGCGCCGCCAGTTCGCTCCTACTGTTGCTTTTCGCCGTTGCCTGCACCCAGAGCCACGCCGTGGAACCGAGTGCCACGGCCGTCCCGGAGGTCCGCTCGGGGGCGGACATCCGGCTGCCGTTCGACGCCTATCTGACCCCCGCCGACCAGCAGCGGACGGTGTCGCTGGCCGAGCAGCGACTGGCCCGGACCTGCATGCGGCGGTTCGGCCTGGACTGGCCGGACCAGAGCCAGCCGCCGGTGCCGACCGCCCCGATCAACGCCCGCCGGTACGGGGTGATCGACGCGGCGGAGGTGGCCCGGATCGGCTATCACCCGCCGGCCGACCCGGCTCCCGACCCGAACGCGGTGAAGCCGGCCGACCCGACGCCCGAGATGACGATGGTCTACGGCGGCAAGGGCGGCGTCTCCGAGCTGCGGGGTGTGCCGATCCCGGACGGCGGTTGCCTCGGTGAGGCCCGGCGCAAGCTGGGCATCGGTGACTACAGCGCGGGCAGTGCCGACCTGAACCGGATCCCCACCGACTCCTTCGCGCTGGCCCAGCGCGACCCCCGCTACACCGCCGTCACCGCCGCCTGGAGCGCCTGCATGCGCACCGCTGGGTACCCGTACGCGGACATCTGGCGGGCCAACAACGATCCGCGCTGGTCGGGCGGGACGCCCTCCGCGCTGGAGCTGGCCACCGCGGAGGCGGACGTGGCCTGCAAGCTCAGCACCCGGCTGCCCACCGTCCTGCTGACGGTCGAGACCGAGATCCAGACCGCCGCCATCCGTCACAACGCCGAGGCCCTCGACCGGGCCCGCGACCGCCAGAAGGCCACCCTGGCCCAGGCCACCGCCGTGCTCGCCCAGCCGGCGGCCGCCGGTTGAGCCGGACGGCCGTGCCGGACGCCCCTCCGTACGGCGCTGCCAGGATGCGCAACTCCGTGGTTGCACCTAGGGTCGGTCATGTGCAACTCTTGAGTTGCACACGATGGCGACCAGCGACGAAGGAGTTCCCTGATGAGTGCGGACCAGATCGAGCGTGAGATCCTGATCGCGGCCTCCCTGGAGCGGGTGTGGGCCTTGGTGGCCGAGCCCGGTTTCTGGGTGGCCGAGCCGGCCGCGGTGGCGGGTACGGTGGCCCGGGAGGGGGAGTCGATGGTGGCGAGCAACCCGGAGTACGGGGATTTCCCGGTGCGGGTGGAGAAGGTGCAGCCGCCGACGTACCTGGCGTACCGGTGGGCCAGCGCCTTCCCCGGCGAGGAGCCGCGCGAGGGCAACAGCACGCTGGTGGAGTTCACCCTGACGGCGGAGGGTGAGCAGACCCGACTGCGCGTGGTGGAGAGCGGCTTCGCCGCGCTGAACGTCCCGGAGGAGCTGCGCAGCAAGGCGGTGGCGGACAACTCGGGCGGCTGGCCCCAGGTGCTCGAGGCCTTCGGCAAGCGCGCGGAACAGCAGGCGGCGTGACGGAGGAGTCCAGGGGTCAAGCGGTGGACGGCGTGCTCGGGGCGCTCGCCGACCCGACCCGTCGTCAGCTGCTCGACCTGCTCGCCGCCCATGGCGAGGCCACGGCGACCCAGCTGGCCGAGCAACTGCCGGTCTCCCGTCAGGCGGTGGTCAAGCACCTCGGGGTGCTCGACGCCGCCGGGCTGGTGACCGGCGCCCGCGTCGGCCGGGAGGTGCGGTACGCGGTCCGCCCGAGCGCCCTCGACGCGACCGCCCGCTGGATGGCGGCCATGGCCGCCGACTGGGACCGCCGGCTGAGCGCCATCAAGCAGCTCGCGGAGCAGCCGGAGCAGCGCGGCTGACCGGAGCGCCCAGGGCGGTCTGAGCAGCGCGGCCGGCCGGAGCAGCATGGGTGGACCGGCCCTGCGCCCTGCAGAAGACGTAGCTGTGCTCACCCTTCTGCGGTGCCGGCTGCGGCCGGGCGCGGCAGTTGACGGATCAACACGTGCATGGCGGGGAGCGGCGCGCGATGATGGGGGTGCTCGGCGGACCGCCGTGGCGCGCCCGACACCTGATCCAGCTCCCTCCGGCCCGCCGCAGCCCTGCGCGCGCCTGTCCGGCGCTCAGCGCCCACGCGTGCGTGCGGCCAGCAAGCGTGAGGGAAGTGAGCCAAGTGATCACAGTGGTCAACAAGTCGACACGGGTGACCGACGACGACGTGAAGACGATGACCCGGGCCTGCGCCACCCAGGTCCAGCGGGACGCCGCCCCGGCCTGGGGCAAGGCACCCATTCCGGTGGTGTACGCCGCGAGCGAGGCCGAGGCCCCTCCCGGAGCCTGGGTGATCGCGGTCCTCGACGACTCGGACCAGGCCGGCGCGCTCGGCTGGCACACCGAGTCGGAGGGCAACCTCATCTTCGGCCGGGTCTTCGCGGCCCCGGTGCTCGACCACGGCGGTAGGGTGCTGAGCGGTGAGCTCTCGGTCTCCGCGGTGCTCAGCCACGAGGTGCTCGAGACCCTGGTCGACGAACACGTCAACCTGTGGGCCGACGACCTCAACGGCTCCGCGTACGCGTACGAAGTCGGCGACCCGGTCGAGTCCGACTCCTACGAGGTCGACGTGACGGGCGTCGGCCCGGTGGCGGTCTCCAACTTCGTGTACCCGGCGTGGTTCGACCCGCAGGCCGGCGGCGGCCGGAAGTTCGACCAGATGGGCAAGGTCACCGCGCCGTTCCAGATGACCAAGGGCGGCTACGTGGTGATCCGCCGGGAGGGCAAGGAGGAGCAGCACTTCGGCGACCGCTACCCCGAGTGGAAGAAGACCGCAAAGCTCGCGGACACCTCCCGCTCCCAGCGCCGGCTCGCCCCGCGAACGGCGCGGTGAACGCCGAGGGCCCGGCCGACCGGCCGGGCCCTTCGCGTGGGTGGGGTCAGGCCCCGGCCGCGGTGACGATCGCGTCGGTGGCGAAGCCGAGCAGCAGGCCGCCGAGGATGCACCAGGTGGTCAGCTCCTTCAGCGCGGCGCGGCGGGCCACCGCCAGCAGCTCGATCACGACGTAGAGGATCGACCCGGCCGCCAGGCCCAGGAAGGCGATGCTCACGGTGTCGTTCACCAGGTGCTGGCCGACCAGGGTGCCCGCGAAGGTGGGGCCGCCGCCGACCAGCCCGAGCAGACCCAGCAGGCCCCAGGAGGGCCGCTGCTCCTCGCCCGCGAGCGGGGCGACGATGCCGAAGCCCTCGGTCGCGTTGTGCAGGCCGAAGCCGACGATCAGCAGCACCGCGAGCGAGAGCTCGCCCTTGGCGGCGGAGTTGCCGATGGCCAGGCCCTCGGCGAAGTTGTGCAGGCCGATGCCGACGGCGATCATCCAGGCCAGCTGCGTGGGCTGCGCACCGCCCGCACCCTGGCCGGCCCGGCGCCGGGCCTGGTAGCGGTCGAAGTAGACCAGCCCGGCCAGGCCGACGGCCAGGCCGGCGAAGAGCACCAGGCCGCCGGTGACGGCGGTGCCCCAGGACTTGTCGGAGAGCGCCTGGTCGGTCGGCTCCCAGGCGTGGCCGAGCACGTCCCAGAGCAGGAAGGTCAGGATGCCGATGGCGACGGCGTTCAGACCGGCCTTCAGGCGCGGCGCCGGGTTGCGGAGCCGGCCGATCGGCAGGCCGAGGTAGATGGTGAAACCGGCGATGGCGCCCAGCAGGGTGATCTGGGATCCGGACATGGCTGCTCCACGGGGGACGGGAGAGTGAGGGGCGGCGCAGACACTAGGGCAAGTGAGCCTTACCTAACAACCTTTCGGGCCGTCAGTTCGTGGAGGTTCGGTGGCGGCGCCTGGTCGGCCTCGGACGGCCCCCGGGGCAAGGGAGTTGCTTCGCGGGCGATGGGCGTCCGGGCCGAACGGGCGGATCGTGCACGAGCGGCGTCCGGGCGTGTCGCCGGTCGTGTGTGCCACGACGCACATTGCCCGGTGCGGTCGGCGGGTGACAGAGTTCGGGTCATGGTCCAGCCTTCCGCCGCCCCCGCCGCCGCGCTGCCACTCGCACCCGGCGCCGTCTTCGACTGGCTCGACGAGGCCGCCGAGCTGCGCGCCCGCGCCGGTCTGACCCGGACGCTGCGCAGCAGGCCCGCCCAGGACCCGGTGCTCGACCTCGCGAGCAACGACTACCTCGGGCTGGTTCACCACCCGGCCGTCACCCGGGCGGCCGCCGACGCCGCGCTGCGCTGGGGCGGCGGCGCGACCGGTTCCCGGCTCGTCACCGGCACCACGGCGCTGCACACCGAGCTGGAGCAGGAGCTGGCCGAGTTCTGCGGGGTGGAGGCGGCGCTGGTCTTCTCCTCCGGCTACGCGGCCAACCTCGCCGCGCTCACCGCGCTCACCGACCCGGACACTCTGATCGTCTCGGACGCCTACAACCACGCCTCGCTGATCGACGGCTGCCGGCTCTCCCGCAGCGACGTGCACCGCGCCCCGCACGACGACCCGGCCGCCGTGGCCGAGGCCCTGGCCGCCCGCAGCCACCGACGGGCGCTGGTGGTCAGCGACACCGTCTTCTCGGTGGACGGCAACGCCGCCCGGCTGCCCGAGCTCTCCGCCGCGGCCCGCGCGCACGGCGCCGCGCTGCTGGTGGACGACGCGCACGGGCTCGGGGTGCTCGGCCCCGGCGGCCGGGGCGCGCCGGCCGCCGCCGGGCTGGCCGGCCAGCCGGACACCGTGGCCACCGTGACGCTCTCCAAGTCCCTCGGCTCCCAGGGCGGGGCCGTGCTCGGGCCCGCCCGGGTGATCCGGCACCTGACCGAGACCGCCCGCACCTTCATCTTCGACACCGGCCTCGCCCCGGCCGCCGTCGGCGCGGCGCTGGGCGCCCTGCGCCTGCTCAAGGCCGAGCCGCAGCGCGCGGACCGCGCCCGTGAGGTCGCCCGCCTCCTCTCCGCCCAGCTCACCGAGGCCGGCCTGCTCGCGAGCACCCCCGACGCCGCCGTGGTCTCCGTCCAGGCCCCCACCCCCGAAGCCGCCGTCCAGTGGGCCGCCGACTGCCGCACGGCCGGCCTGGCCGTCGGCTGCTTCCGCCCCCCGTCCGTCCCCGACGGCATCTCCCGCCTGCGCCTCACCGCCCGCGGCGACCTCACCGACACCCAGATCACCCAGGCCGTCCGCACCATCGCGGCGACGGCTCCCGGGAAATAGGTCGACAGAGCGCCGCCGGGTGACCCACAGTCACTGCATGGCTGATCTGTTCCCCACTCTTCCGTCGGCCGCCTACCGCTGCCGGGCGGCGACCGTGGCCGACGCCGCCGCCGTCCACGAGCTGGTCGCCGCCCGTGAACTGGCACTGCTGGGCACGGTCGAGTCGGACGCCGACCGGACGGCCGCCGACCTCGGCCTGCCCGGCGTCGATCCGGCCCTGGACACGGTGCTCGTGCACGACCCGGCCGGACGGCTCGCCGGGTGGGCCTGGGTGCACGGCGGGCGGCGCTGCCGGGTCGACGTCCACCCCGAGCACGTGGGCCGGGGGCTCGGCGGAGCCCTGCTCGACTGGGCCGAGGCGCGGGCCCGCCGGGCGGGCAGCGAGCGGCTCAGCCAGACGGCCGAGGACAGCGACGTGGCCGCGGTCGAGCTGCTGCGCTCCCGGGGGTACCAGCCGTTCGTCACCCAGTGGCTGCTCGAGTTCGCGATGCCGGCCGAGCCCGAGGTGCCCGGCCCGCCGCCCGGGATCACCGTACGGCCCTTCCGCCCCGGGGACGAGCACGCCGCCCACCAGCTGACCGAGGACGCGTTCGACGAGTGGCAGACGCGGCGGAAGCCGTACGAGGAGTGGGCCCGGCACACCGTGGAGCTGGAGACCTTCGCCCCGGCCCTCTCGCCGGTGGCGTTCGCCGGTGACCGGATGGTCGGCGCGGTGCTCGCGCTGGACGTCCCCGGCGCCGACGAGGGCTACATCGAGCGGGTCGCGGTCCGCAAGGACCAGCGCAACCGGGGGATCGCGCGGCTGCTGCTGCGCGAGTCCTTCCGGGGCTTCTACCGCGAGGGTCGCCGCGGCTGCACGCTGTGGACCCATTCGGCCACCGGCGCGCTCGCCATGTACCAGCGCCTCGGCCTGACCGTCCGGCGCAGCTCCACGGTCTACGGCAAGCCGCTCGGGCCCGCTCAGCCGTAGACCACGGACTGCGGGAAGGCGAAGACCCCGTCCGGGTCGTAGCGCCGGGCCACCGCCTGCAGGCGGTCCAGGTTGCCGCCGTAGTAGGCGCGGCCCCAGTCGGGGAGGGTGGCGTCGATGTAGTTCACGTACGCGCCCGTGGCGCCGAGCCCGGCGAGGCCGTCGCGGATCGCGTCGACCGCGTCGGTGGTGTGCTGCTGACCGGCCGCGGAGGTGTCGGCGTAGACCTGGGCGCTGGCGAGGGAGGAGCGGTGCGGGAACGCCGTGGCGTCCGGGGCGAGGTCGGAGACGGCGCCGCCGAGTGAGTCGAGCAGGAGGTCGATCCCGTCGTGGCCGGCCATCAGGCCGGCGAGCCGGCCGGCGTCGACCGGATCGGGGCCGAACATCCGGGAGACGGCGACGAAGGAGGCGCGCGGCAGGACGCCGCCCTCGGAGACGAGGTGGCACTGGGCGATGGTGTCGTTGGCACACCCGGCCATGTACTTCATCGCGTCCAGGTAGCTCTTCAGCAGCACCTGGTGGGTCTTGGGCCGGACTCCGGCCGCCGAGGCCAGTTGGTCCAGGAGTGTGTCGGCGGTGGCGACATCCCCGACGTAGCAGCCGACGAGCCGGACACCGGGCGGCGTGCCGCCGCTGATCTGCAAGGAGGACCACAGCTCCGGCGGTGCCTCGGAGGCCCAGGTCTGCCAGGCTCCGGCCAGCGCGGCGGCCGATCCGGAGGGGTAGCTCAGGGAGAAGACGGTCAGGTCCGGCGCGGGCTCGGTGCGGAAGGTGAACTCGCTGACCACGCCGAAGTTGCCGCCACCGCCGCCGCGCAGCGCCCAGTACAGGTCGGGCTCCGAGTCCGGTGAGGCCTCGCGCAGGCAGGAGTCGGCGGTGACCACCCGGGCGGCCGCGATCCGGTCGCAGGTCAGGCCGTACTTGCGGGCCACCACGCCGATCCCGCCGCCCAGCGCGAGGCCGCCGACGCCGACGGTGGGGCAGGTGCCGGCCGGGAGCAGGCGGCCGGCCGCGGCGAGCGCCGCGTACACCTCGATCAGCCGGGCGCCCGGGCCCACCAGCGCCGTACCGTCGGGCCGCACCTGGACCTGGGCCATCAGCCGCAGGTCGATGACCAGGCCGCCGTTCGGGACGCTGTAGCCGAGGTAGCTGTGCCCGCCGCTGCGGGCCGCGATCGGCAGTCCGTGGCCGCGTGCGACGTCCAGGCAGGCCTGGACGTCGGCGGGGGAGGTGCAGCGGGCCACGGCGGCGGGGTACTGACCGTCGTTGAGTTCGTTGAAGCCGAGCCGCTCGACCGGGTAGTCCTGGTCGCCGGGCAGCAGCAGCCGGCTGCCGAGGCGGTTGCGCAGGGCCGCCCAGTCGGGCGGCAGCACGGCGCGGGCCCGGTCGGGCCACGCGTCGAGCGCGGCGGCGTCTCGAGTCCCCGTCAGCAGCAGTGCTCCGGCGCCGCCCAGGGCGGCCAGGAACCGGCGTCGGTCGATCGTCATGCGCTGTTCTCTCCCAGCTGGATCGTGTACGTCTGGTGCAATCGTCGGCCGCACCACCAGCCGGGGCGCGCGGGGCTGAGCTGTCCGGCGATGACGGGCCGCCAGTTGCACTACCCGGGGGCGCCCGCCGCCGGGTACTCAGGCTTCACGCCGCACCGCGATCAGGGCCGAGTCGTCGGTGGGGATGCCGCCGGTGTAGCGGTTGACGTCGGCGAGCAGGTGGTCGAGGAGGGCTTCGGGGCCGGGGACGGGCAGTCCGGTGAGGCGTTCGGCGGTGGGGTAGAAGGCGCCGGAGGCGTCGCGGGCCTCGGAGAGCCCGTCGGTGTAGAGCAGGAGGGTGTCGCCGCGGCGCAGCTCGAACTCCTCGGCCTGGAAGGAGCCGCCGGTGAGGCCCAGCAGGCCGAGTGGCGGCGCGATGCTTGCCGGGGAGAGCTCCAGCGGCGGCTCCACACCGCGCAGCCGCAGCGGCGGTGGATGCCCGCAGGTCACCAGCTGCGCCGTGCTGCCGGCGGGCGGGACGCCGAGCAGGACGGCCGTCACGAACCGCTCCTCCCCGGCCCGCCGCGCCACCGCCGCGTCCAGCCGCTCCGCCACCGCGCCGAGCTCCGCCTCGGCCACCGCGGCCTCGCGGAACGCGCCGAGCACGTCCGCCGCCGTCTCCACCGCGCCCAGCCCCTTGCCCTCGACGTCGCCGAGCAGCACCCGCACGCCGTACGGGGTCTCCAGTGCCTCGTACAGGTCGCCGCCGATCCTGGCCTCGGGCGCGGCGGCCAGGTAGCGGACGGCGATCCGCAGGCCGCCGAGGCGGGGCGGGACGGGCCGCAGCAGGGCCAGCTGGGCGGCCTCGGCGACCGAGCGGACTTCGCGCAGCTCCTGCTCCTGCGAGGTGACCAGCGCGACGTGCGCGGTGCTGGCCAGGGTGGTGGAGGCGATGGCGGCGAGGGCCGCCAGGTGCACGGAGGCGGGCAGTGCCTGGTTGGCGGCCCAGAGCAGCCCGGCGACGGCGAGGGCGGACAGGCCCGCGAGCAGCGGGACGACCACCCGCCGGGTGCCCGGCGCGGCGAGCACCGGCACGCTGGCCAGCACCGGGGAGACCGTCCCCCGGGAGCTGGTGAGCAGGTCGGCGGCCACGGCGAGGAAGATCAGCAGGTAGGCCCCGTTGAGCAGCCCACGCCCCCGTCGGCCCAGCCGCTGCACCACGCGCCCCGCCCCGCTCAGGCCTTCTTCGCCCGGCTGGGCTGGACCCGGGCCGGCTCGCCCGGCATCTTCGGGTGGTCCGGCGGGTAGGGGAGGTCGCCCACGCCCTCCTCCTCGGTCTGCCGCCGGTACAGCTCGAGCACCGGCTCCAGGCTGAAGGCGTGCTCGCCCAGGTCGGCGTGCAGGTCGCCCAGCTCGGCGAAGCGGGCGGGCATGGTGCGGACGTCGAAGTCGGTGGGCGTGACCTCGTCCAGCTCCTCCCAGCGCAGCGGCGCCGAGACGGTGGCCTCCGGGCGGGCCCGGACGGAGTACGGCGAGGCGATGGTGCGGTCACGGGCCATCTGGTTGTAGTCGACGAAGATGGTCTCGCCGCGCTCCTCCTTCCACCATGCCGTGGTCACCTTGCCGGGCAGCCGGGCGGTCAGCTCCCGCCCGAGGGCGATCACGGCGTGCCGGCAGTCGGTGAAGGTCCAGCGCGGCTCGACGGGTACGTACACGTGCAGGCCGCGCCCGCCGGAGGTCTTCGGCCAGCCGCGCAGGCCGTACTCCTCGAGCAGGGCGCGCAGCTCGTGGGCGGCGCGGACGGCGTCGTGGAAGTCGGTGCCCGGCTGCGGGTCGAGGTCGATGCGCAGCTCGTCGGGGTGCTCGGTGTCCTGGCGGCGGACCGGCCAGGGGTGGAAGGTCAGGCAGCCGAGGTTGACGGCCCAGAGCACGGCGGCGGGCTCGGTGGGGCAGATCTCGTCGGCGGTGCGGCCGCTGGGGAAGGCGATCCGGGCCGTCGGCAGCCAGTCCGGCAGGCTCTTGGGCGCCCGCTTCTGGTAGAACCATTCGCCCTCGATGCCGTCCGGGAAGCGCTGCAGCGTGGTCGGCCGCTCGCGCAGCCCGCGCAGCACGCCGGGGGCCACCGCGAGGTAGTACTCGGCCAGCTCCCGCTTGGTGATCCCGCTCCCGGGGAAGTACACCTTGTCCGGGTTGGAGAGCCGCACGGCCCGCCCGTCCACGTCCAGCTCGATCGCTCCTGCCATGCCCCCACGCTAGGCCGGACGCAGCGCCACGGCGCGCGCGGCGGCGCCGGGGCTCGCACCATCGGGGGCATGGACCTTCCCGTGATGCCGCCGGTCGACCCGATGCTCGCCAAGGCCGTGCCCGAGATCCCGCCGGGCCTGCACTACGAGGCGAAGTGGGACGGGTTTCGGGCCGTGGTCTTCCGGGACGGCGCGGAGCTGGAGCTCGGCAGCCGCACGGGCAAGCCGCTGACCAGGTACTTCCCCGAGCTGGTGGCCGCGCTGCAGCGGGAGCTGCCGGAGCGCTGCGTGCTGGACGGAGAGATTGTGATCGCTCACAACGGGCGGTTGCACTTCGAGGAGCTCCTCGAGCGCATCCACCCGGCGGCCTCCCGGGTGCGGACCCTGGCCGAGCGCACCCCCGCCTCCTTCGTCGCCTTCGACCTGCTGGCCCTGGGGGAGGAGAAGTACGCGGACCGGCCGCTGGCCGAGCGGCGGGCGGCGCTGGCGCACGCGCTGGCGGGGGCCCGGCCGCCGGTGTTCCTGGCGCCCGCGACCACCGACCTGGAGCTGGCCAAGGTCTGGTTCAGCCAGTTCGAGGGGGCGGGGCTGGACGGGGTGGTGGCCAAGCCGCTGGACCAGCCGTACCGGGAGGGGGCGCGGACCATGTACAAGATCAAGCACGCCCGGACGGCGGACTGCGTACTCGCGGGCTACCGCGAGCACAAGAGCGGGCCGGTGGTCGGTTCGCTGCTGCTCGGGCTGTACGACGCGGGCGGGCAGTTGCAGCACGTCGGGGTCAGCGCCTCGTTCCCGATGGCCAGGCGGCGTGAACTGGCCGAGCAGCTGCAGCCGTTGCGCATGACGGACCTCTCGGGCCACCCCTGGGCGGCCTGGGCCGAGGAGAGCGCGCACGAGAGCGCCCGGCTGCCCGGCGCGCAGAGCCGCTGGACCGGCGGCAAGGACCTGTCCTGGGTGCCGCTGCGGCCCGAGCTGGTCTGCGAGGTCGCGTACGACCACATGGAGGGCACGCGCTTCCGGCACACCACGCAGTTCCGCCGCTGGCGCCCCGACCGGGAGCCGGCCGGGTGCACCTACGAGCAACTGGAGGAGCCGGTCGGCTACGACCTGGGCGAACTGCTGCCGGGGAGCTGACCTGCCGTCAGGTGCTCGGGGTGAAGCGCCACAGGATGTCGACGCCGGACTCGAACTCGGTCTGCGGCTCGACCTCGCGGCGGTGGTGCTCGACGAAACCCAGGCGCTGCGGCACGGCGGCGCTGCGGGCGTTCGCGGAGTCGGTGCAGATCTCGACGTACTCGACGCCGGGCTGGGCGAGGCCGACCGCCGCCAGGGCCTCGGTGGCCCGGGTGACGTACCCGCGGCCGGTGGCGGCGGGGTGCAGCCAGTACCCGATCTCGCGCCCGGCCGGGTCGTAGCCGCCCTCGGGATCGCGGATGAAGACCGAGCAGTTGCCGACCAGGCGGCCGCCGGCGACCAGCGCGTAGTGGAACCCGGTGCCCGCCCGCCAGCTCTCCTCGGCATGGGCCAGATAGGCGGCGGTCGCCTCGCGGCTGTGCTCGGCCGTCCAGGGCATCCAGGGCCGCAGGTGGTCGATGGACTCGTCGATCAGCTGCACGAGGCTGTCGAGGTCGTGCTCGGGCACCCAGCGCCGCAGAGTCAGGTCGCCGAGGTCGATGGTGTCTTGAGGCTGTCCCATGACGTGATCTTCGTGGGCGAAGGGCGGTGGTGCAACGAGATTTCGGCCGGGGCGGGAGCTGACGGAGTCCGCCGTCCGGGTGAGGCACGGCACGTCGGCCGTCCGGCGGGGCCGCAGCTCGGGCAGGATCGTGAAGCGCTGCTGTGGCCGCCGTTAAGAATTCCTCGATGGACCGCACCCCCTCCCACCAGGCAGATTGCACAGTGCCCCGGCCGTGCGACCAGCGTCGTACGGCCGGGATGCCAGCCCCCTTGCAGGCCGCACCCCGCCCACACCGGGGTCGCGGCCCCGTCTTGCGTCAGGAGCCCCCGCCGTGAAGGCACTCGTCAAGCAGAAGGCCGAGCCCGGGCTCTGGCTGACCGATGTCCCGATGCCCGAGATCGGCCCCGGCGAGGTGCTGATCAAGGTGCTGCGCACCGGCATCTGCGGCACCGACCTGCACATCCGCAAGTGGGACGGCTGGGCCCAGCAGACCATCAAGACGCCGCTGACGATCGGTCACGAGTTCGTCGGCGAGGTCGCCGAGCTCGGCGCCGGCGTCACCGACATCTCGGTCGGCGACCTGGTCAGCGGCGAGGGCCACCTGGTCTGCGGCAAGTGCCGCAACTGTCTGGCCGGCCGCCGCCACCTGTGCCGCAACACCGTCGGCCTGGGCGTCAACCGCGACGGCGCGTTCGCCGAGTACGTGGCGCTGCCCGCCTCCAACGTCTGGGTGCACCGGGTGCCGGTCGACCTGGACGTGGCCGCGATCTTCGACCCCTTCGGCAACGCCGTGCACACCGCGCTCTCCTTCCCGATGGTCGGCGAGGACGTGCTGGTCACCGGCGCCGGCCCGATCGGCATCATGGCCGCCGCCGTGGCCAAGCACGCCGGCGCCCGGCACGTGATGATCACCGACGTCAGCGACTACCGCCTGGACCTGGCCCGCAAGGTCGGCGTCTCCCTCGCGCTCGACGTCTCGAAGCACACCATCGAGGAGGGCCAGCAGATGCTCGGCCTGCGCGAGGGCTTCGACGTCGGCCTGGAGATGTCCGGCCGCCCCGAGGCGATGCAGTCGATGATCGCCAACATGACCCACGGCGGCAAGATCGCCATGCTCGGCCTGCCCGCCGACGACTTCCCGGTCGACTGGGCCCGGATCGTGACCTCGATGATCACCATCAAGGGCATCTACGGCCGCGAGATGTTCGAGACCTGGTACGCGATGTCGGTGCTGCTCGAGGGCGGCCTGGACCTCAGCCCGGTGATCACCAACCGGTACGCCGCCTCGGACTTCGAGGCCGCGTTCGACGAGGCCGCGAGCGGCCAGTGCGGCAAGATCATTCTCGACTGGACCGTCTGACCTTCCCTTTAGGAGAACCGTGTTCGACTCCGTCCGCGAGGACATCGCCGCCACGCTCACCGAGATCACCGAGGCCGGGCTGTTCAAGCCCGAGCGTGTGATCGGCACCCCGCAGAGCGCCGCCGTCACCGTGACCGGCGGCGGGCGCCCGGGCGAGGTGCTCAACTTCTGCGCCAACAACTACCTCGGCCTGGCCGACCACCCCGAGGTGCTCGCCGCCGCCAAGGACGCGCTGGACCGCTGGGGCTACGGCATGGCCTCGGTCCGCTTCATCTGCGGCACCCAGGACGTGCACAAGGAGCTGGAGCAGCGCCTCTCGGCCTTCCTGGGCCAGGAGGACACCATCCTCTACTCCTCCTGCTTCGACGCCAACGGCGGTGTCTTCGAGACCCTGCTGGACGAGCGGGACGCCGTCATCTCCGACGCGCTCAACCACGCCTCGATCATCGACGGCATCCGGCTCAGCAAGGCCCGCCGCCACCGCTACGCCAACCGCGACCTGGCCGACCTCGAGAAGCAGCTCCAGGACACCCAGGACGCCCGCCGCCGGCTCATCGTCACCGACGGCGTGTTCTCGATGGACGGCTACATCGCCCCGCTGCGCGAGATCTGCGACCTCGCCGACCGCTACGACGCGATGGTCATGGTCGACGACTCGCACGCCGTCGGCTTCGTCGGCGCCGGCGGCCGTGGCACCCCCGAGCTGCACGGCGTGATGGACCGCGTGGACATCATCACCGGCACCCTCGGCAAGGCCCTCGGCGGCGCCTCCGGCGGCTACGTGGCCGCCCGTCGCGAGATCGTCGCCCTGCTGCGCCAGCGCTCGCGCCCGTACCTGTTCTCCAACTCGCTGGCGCCCGTGATCGCCGCCGCCTCGCTCAAGGTGCTCGACCTGGTCGAGCAGTCGACCGAGCTGCGGGAGAAGCTGGCCGCGAACACCGCGCTGTTCCGCTCGAAGATGACCGAGGCCGGCTTCGAGATCCTGCCCGGCGAGCACCCGATCGCCCCGGTCATGATCGGCGACGCGGCGAAGGCCGGCCGGCTGGCCGAGCTGCTCCTGGAGCGCGGCGTCTACGTGATCGGCTTCTCGTTCCCGGTGGTGCCGCACGGCGCCGCGCGGATCCGGGTCCAGCTGTCGGCCGCGCACTCGACCGAGGATGTCGAGCGTGCCGTGGCAGCGTTCGTCGACGCACGGGCCGCGCTCGGCGAGTAGTTCCACCCCGCCGGGGCCGGTCGAGACCTTTCCGATACAGAGTCGGTATGGGAACGACCGGTCCCGGTGAGACGTTCCGGGCCCATACTGATACTGATGACCAGGACAGCCGTAGCCCGGCACACCCTCGCCACCAGTCCCTTCAAGGCTCCCGAGGTCGCCCCGATCGAAACCTACGAAGTAGGCGACCGAGTCAGCCACGACCGCCACGGCCTCGGCCGAGTGGTCGCCGTGGAGGGCACCGCCGCCGTGATCTGCTCCTTCGGAGACCAGCGCCTGCGCTGCAGCAGCCCGTTCGTCAAGCTCGTCAAGCTCTGAGGCTCCCTCGCCGCCGGTCCGGGCCCCCGCCCGGACCGGTCCGCTGCTGGTCCGGGCGACACGCCCGGGCTGGCAGAATGGGTGGGTGATCGACGCCAGACGGCTGCGGACGCTTCGCGCCGTGGCCGACCACCGGACCGTGACGGCTGCTGCCGCCGCGCTCTACCTCACGCCTTCCGCCGTTTCGCAGCAGCTCGCCGCGCTCGAGCAGGAGACCGGCCACCACCTGCTGGCCCGGGACGGGCGGGGGGTGCGGCTGACGGCGGCCGGGGAGATCCTGCTCGGCCATGCCGACGCCGTGCTCGCCCAACTGGAGCGGGCGGAGGCGGACCTCGCCGCGTACGGGTCCGGGGCGGCCGGCGAAGTGACGGTGGCGGCGTTCGCCACCGGGATCACGCTGGTGCTTGCCCCGGCGATCACCGCGCTCGCGGAGCACTCGCCCGGCCTGCGGATCAAGGTGCTGGACGCCGAGGGCGACGCCAGCCTGCCGATGCTGCTCGACAGCCGGGCCGACCTCGCGGTGGCCGTCGAGTACCGGGGCGCGCCCCGCGCCGACGACCGGCGGCTGACCAGGGTGCCGCTGTACGCCGAACCCTTCGAGGCCGTGCTGCCGCTCGGCCACCCGCTGGCCGAGGGTGCGGGCCCGGTCGCGGTGGCCGACCTCGCCGCCGAGCCGTGGATCGGCCCCTACCCGGGCAACCCCTGCCACGACGTGGTGCTGCTCGCCTGCGAGCACGCGGGCTTCCAGCCACGGCTGGTGCACTCCTCCGACGACTTCCGCGCCGTGGTCGCCCTCGCCTCGGCGGGTGCCGGGGTCGCGCTGGTACCGCGCTCGGCCCTGCGTGGCGCCGACCTCACGGCCGTGGCCGTCCGCCAGGTGGACAGCGAACTGGCGATGCGCAGGGTCTTCGCCGCCGTGCGCAGCGGCGCCGAGGACCACCCGCTGATCCGCCCCGTCCTGGAGGCCCTGACCACCGTGGCGGCAGGCGTCTGACCACCGCTCTCCGTGCGATCCGGCTGCCCGGCGGGGCCGCTGGCATATGCTGCTGGCCCGGCCCCGTAACGGTGCGGGGCGGGCCCCACACCGCAGGAGACGGCCGATGAGTGCGCAAGCCCAGAGCAGCGAAGTGATCCCGGTCGGTGTGATCGGCCTCGGCGACATCGCCCAGAAGGCCTACCTGCCGGTGCTCACCGCCCAAGCGGGGCTCGACCTGCGGCTGATGACCAGGGACAAGGCCAAGCTCGACCGGATCGGCGACCAGTACCGGATCACCCAGCGGTACACCGACCTCGGCGAGCTGATCGGCAGCGGCCTGCGGGCCGCGTTCGTGCACGCCTCGACCGACCAACACGTGCCGATCGTCCGGCAGTTGCTCGAAGCCGGGGTCGACGTGTACGTGGACAAGCCGCTGGACCACACCCTCGACGGCGCCCGCCTGCTGGTGGACCTGGCGGAGCGTGAGGGCCGTTCGCTGCTGGTCGGGTTCAACCGGCGGCACGCGCCCGGGTACCTGCTGGCCAAGGAGCGGCCGCGGGATCTGATCCTGCTGCAGAAGAACCGGGAGGGCCTGCCGGAGGCGGCCCGCACCCTGGTGTACGACGACTTCATCCATGTCGTCGACTCCCTGCGGTACTTGGTGCCCGGCGAGATCGAGCAGGCGGACGTCCGCTCGCGCAGCCGGAACGGCCTGGTCGAGCACCTGGTGCTGACGCTGGCGGGCGAGGGGTTCACCGCGCTCGGGGTGATGAACCGGCTGAGCGGCTCGACCGAGGAGGTGCTCGAGGTCTCCGGGGAGAACTCCAAGCGGGTGGTGGTCAACCTGGCGGAGGTGATCGACCACCGCGGCCAGCCGACGGTGCGGCGCCGGGGCGACTGGGTCTCGGTGGCCCGCCAGCGCGGGATCGAGCAGGTCGTGCTGCACTTCCTGGATGCCGTCCGGGCCGGCCGCACCCTCTCGGCGCGGGACGCGCTGCGCACTCACGAATTGTGCGAGTACGTGGTCGAGCAGCTGGAGCTGCAGGGGAGTTGAGGGTCGGTCAGGCCTGCCGACCGGTGAGCTCCGTGCCGCGGACCGTGCGCTGGTAGAGCACCTCGCGACCGCTGCGGCTGCGGCTGACCAAGCCGGAGCGGTGCAGCACACCGAGGTGGTAGGAGGTGGTGCTCTCGCTGAGGAAGTGCCGGGCGGCCAGCGCGGTGGTGGTGGCCGGGCGGGCCAGGGCGGCGAGCAGGGCGGCCCTGGTCGGCCCGAGCAGGCGGGCGACCGCGGGGTCGGGCAACTCCGGTGCGGTAGGCGGGCGTTCGACTGGGTAGAGCAGGGTCGGCTGCCGCTCCAGCCCGTCGACCGGGTCGAGCACGACGACCACCCGGCGGGCCACCAGTGAGGGCATCAGCAGCAGTTCGGGGGCGGGCAGGTGCACCTCGAAGCGGCTCTCCAGCTCGATCCGGCCGTCCGCCCAACGCAGCTCCGGCACCAGGGAGTTGAACATCGCGGCGGCGCCGTGCCGGGCCAGGATGCGGCCGCGCCGGTCCACCTCGGCGTCCAGCGCCGCCCGGGCCTCCGACCAGTACGGGCCGACGGCCGCCTCCCAGTACCGGCCCAGCTCCTCGGCCGCCTGCCGGGCCAGCGCGGCCGGCCCCTGCTCCTCCAGCACCCGCCGGACGGCCTCCGGCAGTGCGCGGCCCTCCAACCGGGCCTCCGGGCGGCCGAGTTCGACCGCCCGCAGCTCGGCGAGGACGCGGTCGGGCCGGGTGCCGCGGACGGCCGCCAGCTGCTCGGCCAGGCTCGGGGCGGGGCCGTTCGGGTGCGGGGTGAGGAAGTCGGGCAGGTAGCCGCCCGCCTGGTCGAGCGCGAAGGCCGAGAGCAGCTCCAGGCCCTCGCGGCGCAGCACCCGGCGGGCCCGGCCCGCCCAGGCGTCCGGGCCGGTGCGGGGTCGCAGCCCGTCGGGCATCAGGGTGTTGACGGCCTCGTGCAGGGGCGAGACCACGAAGCGGGTCCGTGCCAGCCCGGCCGAGTCCACGCAGAGTCGGATCATGCCCCTCGCCCCCAGTTCTGCCTCGAAGCCCCACCCTTCGAAGGTGCTCGAATCCTGCCGTGAAACGTCGCGCCGCGCCAGCGGCCGACGCAGACTGGTCGCCGGAGCCGGTCGACGGCTCGCGCAGCCGGATGCGGCGGTCACGGGGGTGCGGCCGCAGCCGGCGCCACGAACGGGGAATCAGGAGAGAACGAGATGGCAAGGAAGCGTGGCCGCGTCGCGGCGGTGCTCGGTGCGGCGGTGCTGGTGGCCGGCACGGCGATGGGGAGCCCGGCGCTGGCGGCCGGGCACGGCGGGCTCACCGACCAGGCGCCCTGCCCGGGGCTCGACGGATTCACCTGCGGCACGCTGACCGTGCCGCTCGACCACAGCGGACACCGCCCCGGCACGCTGGGCCTGAGGGTCGCGGTCGGCGGCAACACGGACGCCCCCAAGGGCGACATCGTCTTCCTGGCCGGCGGCCCCGGCCAGCCCGGCCTGCCGCTGGTCGGCCGGATCACCCAGCGGATGGCGCCGCTGTTCGCACAGTACCGGCTGGTGATGTTCGACCAGCGCGGCACCGGCGCGAACGCGCTCCAGTGCCCCGAGCTGCAGGACCAGATGGGCTCCTCCGACCTCGCGGTGCCCACCCAGCAGGCCGTCACCGACTGCGCGGCCGCGCTCGGCCCGGACCGGCGTTTCTACAGCTCGGCCGACACCGTAGCTGACATCGACCAGCTGCGGCAGGCGCTCGGTGACCACCGCATCACCGTGGACGGCGTCAGCTACGGCAGCTTCGTCGCCGAGCGGTACGCGCTGGCGCACCCCGGGCACGTGTCCGCGCTGGTGCTGGACTCGGTGGTGCCGCAGCAGAGTTACGACCCGCTGGACCTGGCCGCGCTGCCCGCCAGCGCCAGGGTCCTGCGGCTGGCCTGCCAGGCCACCGGCTGCACCACCGACCCGGGGGCGGACCTCGCGGCGGTGGTGAACAAGTACCACAACGGCCCGGCCGTGCTCGACATGCTGACCACCTACGAGTTCGTGGACCCGGACTTCAAGGGCATCCCCGAGATCCTGCACCAGGCCGCCGAGGGCCACCCGGAGCAGTTGGAGGGCTACATCCAGGGCACCCGCGAGGGCGATGCCGCTCCCGCCGAGCTGCTCAGCCAGGGCCTGCACGCGAGCACCCTGTGCGCCGACGGACGGTTCCCCTGGGGCAGCTCCGACACGCCGGTCGAGGGGCGCGCCGCCGCGGTGGACCGGGCCCGGGCGCAGCTGACGCCGCAGCAGACCTGGCCGTACGACGCCGCCACCGCGACCGGCCTGGGCACCCTGCTCAGCTGCCTGTCCTGGCCCCGCGAGGAGGTGCCGCCCGCCCCGCCCGCCCACCGGAAGCTGCCCCACGTACCGGTCCTGCTGCTCGGCGGAGACCGGGACCTCTCCACCCCCACCGAGTGGCTGCGCCAGGAGGCCGAGCAGGCGCCGCTCGGCAAGGTGGTGATCGTGCCGGGCGCCGCCCACTCCGTCCAGACCCGCTCGGCCCCCGGCCGCCAGGCGGTCTACGACTTCCTGCTCGGCTAGGTGTACTGACTCGTGAGATTGGCTACGCCGCCTGGACCAGCTGCCCGCGCCTGGCCGCGCGGCGGTCCAGGTAGCGGGTCAGCAGGCGGTGGGCCAGGAAGGCGTACAGCCAGCCCATCAGGATGTCGATCACGAAGTGTTCGCCGCCGTAGACCAGGGTGAAGGCCATCGCCAGGGGGTACGCGACCAGCAGGGCCCGCAGGCGCGGGCCCGCGCCGCGCCAGAAGAAGCAGGCGAGCAGCATCGGGTAGGCGGCGTGCAGGGAGGGCATCGCGGCCACGTCGTTGTCGAAGCGGCTGCCGTTCTCGAAGACCGAGCCCGCCCGCGGGACGCCGGTGTACTCGAAGACCTCCTGCACGATCCGGGCCACCGGCGGCATGTGGCCGTCCAGCGCGGTGAGCCACGGCGGATCGGCCGGGTAGAGCACGTAGGTGGCGAAGCCGAGGTAGGTGACGGCCAGGTAGAGCGCGAGCAGGCGGTGGAAGCGGCGGTCCTGGCGCTTCCAGAAGACGGCGAGCAGCACGAAGACCACGAAGAAGTGCGACATGTAGACGGTGGTCGCGGCGTAGTCGTACCAGTGCGGCGAGCCCGGGGTCCAGAGCCAGTGCTGGAGCCGGACGGTCCAGGTCTGCCCGAAGCCGACGACGGTGTCGAAGCTGAGCTGCGGGCGGTACTTCACCGGCCAGGGGGTGTGCGCGCCGTAGCCGCGCAGCAGGGAGTACGTGTACACGGCGCCCATCACCGGCACCCAGTCGCGCAGCACCCGGACCGCGCCACCGCGCTGGCCGCTGTGCACGGCCATGGCGACCAGGGCGCCGATCAGGAAGCAGAACACCACGTCGTTGGCGTAGGGCAGACCGTTGGTCTGCACGTACCAGACCAGGACGCCGGCGTAGGCGGGCCAGGCCAGCAGACGCAGGGCACTGAGGGAGGGTCGGACTTCGGCGGAGGGGAAGTTTCGACTCACGCGGGTGCTTCCTTCGTGGGGCAACGACGCTCGGGTCGGGTCACGGTAGCAACGCCGCAGAAGGAAAAGCTGCTGGTATGACTGGTAAATCGAGCCACTGAACCGCAGCAAAACGGACGAAAGCCCCCATTGGTCGGCTGTTTTCACACAAGCCGCACAGGGGGCGAAGGAAAAACTAAGGAACCGCTTCCGGAACTCTCATCCGGCCAGGGCCGGCGCGCCCGCGACGGGCGGCGCCGACCCCTCTCAGCAGGGTGTTACCCGAGCCTCAACGGTCGGTCACGCGTTGATGCAGGTGTTGCCGGCCGTCGGGTTGAGCGCGGCGAGCACGTTCACGCTGTTCCCGCAGATGTTGATCGGGATGTGGATCGGGATCTGGACGTTGTTACCCGAGAGGACTCCCGGCGAACCGACGACGACCGCCTCCGCGTTGGCGTCGGCGCAGGCCGCGCCCGCCGAGCCGAGGACGAGCGCTCCGGCGGCCACCGCGAGAGCAATGGCCTTGCGGATGTCCTTCATGGTCTTCTCCATTCCTGGGGGGATGGTGCCTGATCACGCAGTGGGTCACCTCCGGCCGAACGGCGGTGCGAGGTGACCAGGACCCCAGTGTTGGGACACCGACGGCGCGCGGGCCGGGCGGCGCACCGAGGTTTCACCCGCCCGGCCGCCCCCGGGCCGGTTCGTTCACCCGTGCGGCGGGTAGGCAGCGCGGTGCCGCGGTGTCGCCACGGGGCGACGGCGCCTGGGCGGGCCTAGGCTGAGATGTGCCCCTGACCTGGGCCTGGTCCGTGAATCGCGCTCGTGAGGCGTCAGAGAGCAGGTGGGTGCTGTGTCCCCTTCCGGGAAGTCCGTACCGGCGGCGCCGACGGTGATCAGTTCGGGCGCGGGCGAGAAGGGCCTCAAGAGCGGCGCGCTCGGCCTGTTCTCCTCGGTGGCCATCGGCCTCGCCTCGACCGCGCCCGCCTACAGCCTGGCCGCCACCCTCGGCCTGATCGTGGCCGGAGTAGGGCTGCAGGCGCCGATCATCACCATCCTGGCGTTCATCCCGATGCTGCTGATCGCCTACGCCTACAAGGAGTTGAACGCCAGCGACCCGGACTGCGGGACGACCTTCGTCTGGGGCGCCCGCGCGTTCGGCCCGCGCACCGGCTGGATGGGCGGCTGGGGCATCATCGTCGCCGACATCATCGTGATGGCCAACCTCGCGCAGATCGCCGGGGTCTACGGATTCCGGCTGTTCGGCCTGGAGTCGCTGGCTGGCAACAGCACCTGGACCACGGTGGCCGGGGTGGCCTGGATCGTGGTCATGACGCTGATCTGCTACATCGGCATCGAGATCTCCGCCGCCCTGCAGCGCTGGCTGCTGTGCATCGAGATCGCGATGCTGGTGCTGCTGTCGGTGACCGCCCTGGTCAAGGTCTACGGCAGCCACCCGCCGACCGGCTCGATCCACCTCGCGGCCTCCTGGTTCAACCCGTTCGAGGTCTCCTCCAGCGGCGCTTTCACGGCCGGCATCCTGGCCGCCGTCTTCATCTACTGGGGCTGGGACACCGCCGTCTCCGTCAACGAGGAGACCGAGGACAGCGCGCGCACCCCCGGCCGGGCCGCCGTCATCTCCACCCTGCTGCTCCTGCTGATCTACGCCCTGGTCTCGACCTCGGCCCAGGCCTTCGCGGGCGTCGGCACCGACGGCATCGGCCTGGGCAATCCGGACAACTCGGGTGACGTGCTCTCCGGGCTGGGCGGCGCGGTCTTCGGCAGCACCGGATTCGGCTGGTTCCTCACCAAGCTGATGATCTTCATGGTGCTCACCTCGTCCGCCGCCTCCACCCAGACCACCATCCTCCCCACCGCCCGCACCTCCTTCTCGATGGCCGCCCACCGCGCCCTGCCCGAGCCCTTCGGCCGGGTCCACCCGCGCTTCCGCACCCCGACCTGGTCGACCATCGGCATGGGCCTCGCCTCGATCGCCTTCTACGTGCTGCTCACCGCGATCAGCGGCAACGTGCTGACCGACTCGATCGCCTCGGTCGGCCTCGGCATCGCCTTCTACTACGGGCTGACCGGCTTCGCCTGCGTCTGGTACTACCGCCGGGTGCTCACCCGCAGCGCGCGCGACTTCGTCACCAAGGGCGTGCTGCCGCTGCTCGGCGGCCTGAGCCTGCTCTACTTCTTCTGCTACGCCGCCTTCGACGTCTACGCCAAGCCCGACTACGGCGCGACCTCGATCGATCTGCCGATCTTCGGCAAGACCGGCGGAGTGACGGTGATCGGCATCGGCGCACTGGTGCTCGGCGCCGTCCTGATGCTGATCCAACACGCCGTCCAGGGCTCCTGGTTCAGGAACCCGGACGTCCCTGTCAGCGCGGCCGACCCGGCCGACGCGCCGTAGGGCCTGGTCAGGCCTGGTCCGGGGCGCAGCCGCGGAGGATGTAGGTGATGACGTCGTCCAGGCCGGTGCGGGCCTCTTCGGGGGAGAGGAGGCCGCCGACGGCGAGGTCGGCGAAGCCGTGGACGGTGGCGAGGGCGGGGAGGCAGATCTGTTCGACCGGGCCGGGGCGGACCTCGCCGGTGCGCTGGCCGTCGGCGACGAGGGCGGCGGCCTGCTGGAGGCCCTGGTAGGCGGCGCCGATCAGGGCCTCGGTGGCCTGCGGGTCGTGCTTCACGGTGTACATCAGGTCGAGCAGTTCGGGGTTCGCGGTGGCGAAGCCGACGTAGGCGTGGGCCAGGGCGGCGAGCCGGTCGGCGAACGGGCCGTCGAGTGCGGGGCCTTGGGCCAGGGCCGCGTTGAGGCGCTCGAACCCGGTCAGGGCCAGGGCGTCGAGCAGAGCCTGCTTGTCCTTGAAGTGGCGGCTCGGGGCGGCGTGGCTGACACCGAGGTCGCGAGCCAGCTCGCGCAGTGAGAGAGCGGCCGGCCCCTTCTCCCGGAGGGTCTCCTCGGCGCGCTCGAGGAGGGCGGCGCGGAGGTCTCCGTGGTGGTAGCGACGAGAGTGCATGGAGGTCATCCTACCTGCGATGTGTCCGCTGGCTACATTGTTGGCATTGACAGCATTGTTGTCGGTGCCTACATTCGTGGACATGGCGAACACATCGAAGTGGAACGTGGGCAACATCCCCGACCAGAGCGGCCGCCGCGTGGTGGTGACCGGCGCCAACAGCGGGCTCGGCATCGCGACCGTCGACGCCCTCGCCCGGGCGGGGGCGCACGTCGTCCTCGCGGTGCGCGACGTCGCCCGCGGCGAGGCCGCCGCGGCGACCGTGACGGGTACCAAGGGCAGCGTCGAAGTCCGGCGGCTGGACTTGGCCGATCTCGCCTCGGTGCGCGAGTTCGCCGCCGACTGGGACGGGGAGCTGGACGTCCTGGTCAACAACGCCGGCGTGATGAACGTCCCGGAGGGCACCACCAAGGACGGCTTCGAGACCCAGCTCGGCACCAACCACCTGGGCCACTTCGCGCTCACCAACCTGCTGCTGCCGTACCTCACCGACCGGGTGGTCACCGTCGCCTCCGGGCTGCACAAGTACCCCGGCAACCGGATCCACTTCGAGAACCTGAACCTCAAGGGCGAGTACCACCCGATCCGGGCCTACGCCCAGTCCAAGCTGGCCAACCTGCTGTTCACGCTCGAACTGCAGCGCCGCCTCGCCGCCGCGGGATCGCCGGTCCGGGCCCTCGCCGCGCACCCCGGCTATGCTGCCACCAACCTGCAGAGCAACGACGCCAGCGCGGTGCGCCGCGCGCTGATGGTGGTCGGCAACAAGGTGATCGCCCAGGACAGCCGGGCCGGCGCCCTCCCGACCCTCTTCGCCGCCACCATGGACCTGCCCGGCGCCAGCTACCTCGGCCCCGACGGCTTCGCCGAGAACCGCGGCCACCCCACCCTGGTCGGCCGTACCGCCGCCGCCAGCGACCCGGCGAGCGCCAAGCGCCTGTGGGCCGACTCGGAGCAGCTGACCGGCACCGCCTTCCCGAAGCTTGGCCCGGCCAACGGGCAGTAGCGGCACGGGGGTTGCCGGGAGGGCGCAGGAGGCGGGACGGTCGGGGGAGTCGACCCGGCAGGAGGCGCCGTCCCCACCGCCGGCGCGCTCCTCACGGCCTCTCCCGGTTTCATGATGGACGCGAACGGCCATTCGGGCAGTGCGGCGCTCCGTCCGCCGACCGAATTGGTAGCGTGAACGGATGGATCATGACGAACAGCTGGTTCACGCAAGCTCGTTCGGCGCGGCCGCGGTCGCCTACGCCGAGCACCGGCCGGACTACGCGCGGGAGGCGGTGCGTTGGGCGCTCGAGGCCGCGCCGGGCCCGCGAGTACTCGATCTCGGCGCAGGCACCGGCAAGTTGACCGCCACGCTGGTGGCGCTGGGGGCCGAGGTGGTGGCGGTCGAGCCCGATGCGGCGATGCTGGCCGAGCTGCGCGGTGCGCTGCCGGGCGTGCGGGCGCTGGCGGGCCGGGCGGAGGAGATTCCGCTGGCGGACGGCTCGGTCGACGCGGTGCTCGCGGGCAACGCGATGCACTGGTTCGACATGGTGGTCGCCGGGCCGGAGATCGCCCGGGTGCTCGCGCCCGGCGGCGTACTGGCCGGCCTGTGGAATCTGATGGACGATCAGGTCGGCTGGGTGGCCGGGCTCGCGCAGGTCAGCGGGCCCGAGGCGATCGGCCCGCGGGACACGCCCGCCGGCTGGCGCACCGAGACGGCCCGGGCCCACCTGCCCCGGAGCGCGGCGCCCGCGTTCTTCGGCTCGCCGGAGCAGGCCGAGTTCCCGCACGGCCAGCTCCGCACCGCCGACTCCCTGACCGCCACCCTCGGGACGAGGGCGGGCATGCTGGTCATGCCGGGGCCCGAGCGCGAGGCCCGGCTGGCCGCCATCCGCAGCTACCTCGCGGAGCAGCCGGAGACGGCGCAGGGCGAGTTCACGCTGCCGCTGCGGACGGGGGTGCTGCGGACCCGACGGCGGTGAGCCCGGTGGGCGCCCGGGGCGCCCGTCCGTACTTACGGCGCCGAGTTGAACAGCTTCCAGTGGCCCTCGGAGATGATCTCGACCTGGCCGTCGGTCACCTTGATGGCGGTCCGGTGGTCGGTGGCGTAGGCCGGCGCCCCGATCCGGGCGGCCCACCGTTCGGCGTCGGCCGTGGTGTTCTCCGGACAGTCCGGGTGGTCGAGGTGCGGGAAGATGCAGAAGTCTACGAGGCCGAGCGTGCTGTCCCCGCCGGTGGGCGGTTGCCAGCCGACGAACTCCTCGCCGATACGTGGGGTCAGCACCATGCTCCCGGCGCTGAAGCCGACGTAGACGGTGTCGGGCAGGGAGGGCAGCAGGTCGGCCAGGCCGGACTCCCGCATCCAGTGGGCCAGGTAGAGTGCGTCGCCGCCGTTCACCAGCAGGACGTCGGCCTCCCGGACCCAGGAAGTCCAGAGCTCCTTGTCGATGCCGGGCAGTGCGGTGAGCTCCAGGACGCCGACCGACTTCCACCCCAGGCCGGTCATGGGGCAGTGGGAGTTGCCGCTGACGAAACGCCACGGCCCGAACGGACCGCCGTTCGGGCCGCCGTACCCGGCGGTGGGGATGCAGAGGGCGGTGGCCTCGGCGATCGGCTTGCCCAGGAGATCGACCAGGGCGGCCAGGATGCTGTCGTTGTTGACACCGGAATCGGTAAGGAGCAGCTTCATCACGCCTCAGCGTCGGTCTCGGTCGAAGCAGGCGGGCAAGGTTGACCCGGCTGCGCGAGTCCGATGATGCCAGGCGGGTACGACAACGCCGGGCGCGGAAGCGGGAGGCCGCCGAGGCCGGGCTCCCGCGAGCCCCGGCGGGCGCCGTTACAGCGCCGGTGGGAGGGGAGAGATGACCGTTTGGATGCGAAGCACAGGCATCCGAACGGAGGAAGTTCCGTGAGTCAAGATCCCCGGACCGGTGACGAGCACCGTCCCCACCTCACCGCCATCCCGCAGCGGTCGCCCGCAGCGCCGCACCCCGAATCCCTCGCCCTCCCGGGCAACCGTCAGCTGCCCGGCGCCGTGACCTCCGTCGTCACGGTGCCGTCGGCCGAAAGCGTGGCGCCCCAGGCGCGTCAGCAGATCAGCGCAGTTCCGCAGTCCAGCACGGCCGGCGAGGAGTAGTCATGAGCACCTGGACCGTCGACGCCCGAGGCAACGGCACCTTCACCTTCGACGTCGGCCCCTTCCCCGCCGGGGTGATCAACCGGCACAGCAACGTCTTCGCCAGCATCTGCGAGCTCTCCCAGCCCTCCGGTGAGCCGCTCGACTTCCCCTTCCTCGGCGCCGCCACCATGACCGTCGACAACATCGCCCCCCAGGACAGCGGCCACGTGCTCCTCTACGTCTCGGTCAACTGGGGCAGCCCGCTGAACTTCCGCATCCACCTCGCGGTCCTCTGACCCGCACGGAACCCGGCCCTCCCGCCCCTCGGCCGGTCACCCGGCCGAGGGCAACTGGGGGACCGGGCTCCCGTGGAGGTTCCCGTCACCGCGGGGCACAAGTGGGCAGTGTCGCGCCGGTGTAGGGGGCCTCGCGGCTCACGGCCGGTCGACGGCGTCGGTGACACCCTGCCAGTTGTCCAGGTCCGCGATCCGGGCCTCGAGGGCGGGGCGCAGGCCCGCCGCGCTGGAGGTGCCGAGGGCCAGGCGCAGGGGAGGGTTGGGGCTGTCGACCGCCGTCCGGATGCCTTCGGCGACCCGCGCGGCGGCTGAGAAGGCGGACAGCGGCAGCTCTCCGATGGCCTTCCGGACCTCGCGGACGGTCGGGTCGTAGTCGTCCAGGGCGGCCGCGAGGTCGAGGTTGGCGAGGAAGGGGGTCGCGGTCATCCCGGGCTGGATGAGCGTGACCTTGATGCCGAGCGGAGCGACCTCGGCCGCGAGCGCGTCCGACAGCCCCTCGACCGCGTACTTGGTGGCGGCCAGCAGGCCCACCCCGGGGTGCGCGGACTGCCCGTAGACCGAGGAGCCCTGGAGGATGTGCCCGGACCGCTGGGCGCGGAGCACCGGCAGGGTGGCACGGAGCACGTTGAGCACGCCGAAGACATTGGTGTCGAACACGGCCCGGGCCTGCGCGTCGGAGGCCTCCTCGACGGCTCCGAACAGCCCGTACCCGGCGTTGTTGGCCACGACGTCGATCCGGCCGAACCGGGCGAGCGTGCTCTCCACCGCCACCCGGACGGCCTGCTCGTCGCGTACGTCCGCCTGGACGGCCAGCAGGTGCTCGCCGTGTGCCTGCGCCAGTTCGTCCAGGGGAGTGGTGTCGCGGGCGAGGGCCGCGACGGTCTCGCCGTTCTCCAGTGCCTGGCGGGTCAGTTCGCGGCCGATGCCGGTGGTCGCGCCGGTGATCAGCCAGGTGCGGGGACGGGTCTGCTGAGTGAGTGTCATGTTGCGACCGTAAGCGGTTAGCTCGCAACGAGTCAACCGTGATCGGCCGGTGCGTTGGTGACTAGCCGGCTTAGTACAGATCGCGCTGCGGTACGGTGAGGGGATGAGCACCTCGGCAGCCGGACCCCCAAAGCCCAGCCCGCGCACCGTCACGCCGACGGTGGAGACCGTTCTCGCGTTCGTGAACACGCGCGCGGACGGATCGGGCCGCCGAGAGCTGTTCGGGGACGGTGAATCGTTCGCGGCCTGGCTGACGGAGCATCAGGAGTTCGGCGGCGAAACCGTGGTGACCGACGCCGACGCGGCGGTCGCGCGCGAGCTGCGGGACGCCCTGGTGACGGTGCTGCTCGCGCACTCGGGCGACGAGGAGAGTCTCGGCGCGCCGCTGGAGCAGGCCGAGCGACACCTGCGCCGGGTGGGTTCGCTCTACCCGCTGGCCACGGTGGTGACGGCCGGCGGCGTGGAGCTGGCCTCGCCGCAGGCGGGCGTGCCCCGAGTGTTCGGGACGGTCCTGGCCGCGGTGACGACGTTCGCGCAGAGCGGCGACTGGGGGCGCATCAAGGCCTGCCGCAACCCCCCGTGCCACTTCGGCTTCCTCGACCGCACCCGGAACGGAGCCGGGCTGTACTGCAGCACTGGCTGTGGCTCCCAGGTCTCCATGCGCAAGCACCGCCGGCGGCAGCGCGACACCGCCGGGGCGTAGGGGCCGGCCGGGTCGGCCGGCTCCCGTCCGCGAATAAAACAAGCATGCGTGCTTGCTTTATTCGGTGGGCGCTGCCAGGCTGCTGCCTCGTAGGCGGGGCTGGTGTGTCGGGGAGGCTGGCGTGCTGCGGGTCGGGAATGCTTCGGGGTTCTACGGGGATCGGCAGGCGGCCTTCCGGGAGATGGTGGCCGGGGGGCCGTTGGATGTCCTCACCGGGGACTACCTGGCCGAGTTGACGATGTTGATCCTGGCCCGGGACAGGTTGAAGGACCCGGGGCTGGGGTACGCGCGGACGTTCGTGCGGCAGTTGGAGGAGAGCCTCGGGCTGGCGCTCGAGCGCGGGGTGCGGATCGTGGTCAACGCCGGGGGCCTGAACCCCGCGCGGCTGGCCGAGGTCGTCGGCGAGACGGCCGGCAAGCTCGGGCTCGGGGTCAAAGTCGGCCATGTGGTCGGGGACGATCTGCTCGGCAGGGCAGAGGAGTTGGGGCTTCCGCCGGGTTTGCTCGCCGCCAATGCGTACCTCGGGGCGTTCGGGATCGCGGAGTGCCTGCGCGGTGGGGCGCAGGTGGTGGTGACCGGGCGGGTGACTGACGCCGCGCTGGTGGCCGGGCCCGCGATCGCGCACTTCGACTGGGGGCCCGCGGACTTGGACGCGCTGGCCGGCGCCGTGGTGGCCGGTCACGTGCTGGAGTGCGGGGCGCAGGCGACCGGCGGCAACTTCGCGTTCTTCGCCGAGCATGACGTACGCCGCCCCGGCTTCCCGATCGCCGAGCTGTACGCCGACGGCAGCAGCGTGATCACCAAGCACCCGGGCACCGGCGGAGCCGTGACCGCCGAGACCGTCACCGCCCAACTCCTGTACGAGACAGGCCCGGCGCGATACGCCGGGCCCGATGTGACGGCCCGGCTGGACACGGTGCGGCTGAAGCAGCAGGGCCCGGACCGGGTGCGGATCAGCGGGGTACGGGGCGAGGCCCCGCCGCCGACCCTGAAGGTCGGGCTCAACCGGCTCGGCGGCTGGCGCAACGAAGTCACCTTCGTGCTCACCGGGTTGGAGATCGAGGCCAAGGCCGCCCTGGTCCGCGAGCAGCTGACCGCCGCGCTCGACCCGGCGCCGGCCGAGGTGAAGTGGACCCTGGCCCGGACCGACCATGCCGACGCGGCGACGGAGCAGACCGCCTCCGCGCTGCTCCACCTGGCCGTGCGGGACACCGACCAGCGGCTGGTCGGCAAGGCGTTGAGCGCTGCGGTGGTGGAGCTGGGCCTGGCGAGCTACCCGGGCTTCCACCTGGCCGGGCTGCCCGGCCCCGGCACGCCCTACGGCGTCTTCGAGGCGGCTCACGTGCCGGCCACGGAGGTGGCGCACACGGCGGTGCTGCCGGACGGATCGACGAGGGCGATCGCGCCCGCACCGCAGTGCCGGGAGCCGGCGGAGGCCGAGCAGCCGCCACTGCCCGAGGAGTTGGCGGCCGGCCCAACCAGGCGGGCGCCGCTCGGCCTGGTGGCCGGAGCGCGCAGCGGGGACAAGGGCGGGGATGCCAACCTCGGCGTATGGGCGCGGAGCGAGCCGGGCTGGCGCTGGCTGGCGCACACGCTGACGGTCGAGAGACTGAAGGAACTACTTCCGGAGATCGCCGAGTTGAAGGTCAGCCGCCAGCTGCTGCCGAACCTGCGGGCGGTGAACTTCACCGTCACCGGCCTGCTCGGCCGGGGGGTGGCCGCACAGGAGCGGTTCGACCCGCAGGCGAAGGCGCTGGGGGAGTGGCTGCGGGCCAGGCCGGTCGAGCTGCCGGAGGCCGTGCTGGCCGCTGATCCCGAACCACTGGACGACGAGGAGGAGGCCCGGCCGTGACCGTGCTGCGCACCCAACTGGACCCGGCCGCGCCGGAGTACACCGAGAACCGGGCCGCGATGCGGGCCAAGCTGGCCGAACTGGACACCGAGCACGCCAAGGCGCTGGCCGGTGGCGGCCCCAAGTACGTGGAGCGCCACCGCAAGCGGGGCAAGCTGCTGGCCCGGGAGCGGATCGAGCTGCTGATCGACCAGGACTCGCCGTTCCTGGAGCTCTCCCCGCTGGCCGCCTGGGGCAGCGACTACCCGGTGGGCGCGGCCCTGGTGACCGGGATCGGGGTGATCGAGGGCACCGAGTGCGTGATCACCGCCAACGACCCGACCGTGCGCGGCGGCGCCAGCAACCCGTGGACGCTGCGCAAGGCGCTGCGGGCCAACGAGATCGCGCTGCGCAACCGGCTGCCGCTGGTCAACCTGGTGGAGTCCGGCGGGGCCGACCTGCCGAGCCAGAAGGAGATCTTCATCCCCGGCGGCGCGCTGTTCCGGGACCTGACCAGGCTCTCCGCCGCCGGAATCCCCACCGTCGCAGTGGTGTTCGGCAACTCTACGGCCGGTGGCGCCTACGTGCCGGGCATGTCGGACCACACGGTGCTGGTGAAGGACCGGGCCAAGGTCTTCCTCGGCGGCCCGCCGCTGGTGAAGATGGCCACCGGTGAGGAGGCGGACGACGAGTCGCTGGGCGGGGCCGAGATGCACGCCCGCGTCTCCGGCCTGGCGGACCACTTCGCCGAGGACGAGCCGGACGCGCTGCGGATCGCCCGCCGGGTGGTGCACCGGTTGAACTGGCAGAAGGCGGGCCCGCAGCCCTGGAGTTCCGAGCCGCCGAAGTACGGCGAGGAGGAGCTGCTCGGCATCGTGCCGGGCGACCTCAAGGTGCCGTTCGACCCGCGCGAGGTGATCGCGCGGCTGGTGGACGGCTCCGACTTCGACGAGTTCAAGCCCCGGTACGGCGCGAGCCTGGTCACCGGCTGGGCCCGGCTGCACGGGTACCCCGTCGGCATCCTGGCGAACGCGCAGGGGGTGCTGTTCAGCGCGGAGTCGCAGAAGGCCGCCCAGTTCATCCAGTTGGCGAACCAGCGGGACATCCCGCTGGTCTTCCTGCACAACACCACCGGGTACATGGTCGGCCAGGCCTACGAGCAGGGCGGCATCATCAAGCACGGCGCGATGATGATCAACGCCGTCGCCAACTCGACCGTGCCGCACCTGTCGGTGCTGATGGGCGCCTCCTACGGGGCCGGGCACTACGGCATGTGCGGCCGGGCCTACGACCCGCGGTTCCTGTTCGCCTGGCCGAGCGCCAAGTCGGCCGTGATGGGCCCGCAGCAGTTGGCCGGGGTGCTGTCGATCGTGGCCCGGCAGTCGGCGGCGGCCAAGGGGCAGCCGTACGACGAGGACGCGGACGCCGCGATCCGGGCGATGGTGGAGCAGCAGATCGAGGCCGAGTCGCTGCCGGTGTTCCTCTCGGGGCGGCTCTACGACGATGGCGTGATCGACCCGCGGGACACCCGTACGGTCCTGGGCCTGTGCCTGTCCGCGATCCACAGCGCCCCGGTCGAGGGTGCGCGTGGCTACGGCGTCTTCCGGATGTAGGGGAAAGAAGCTCACAGATGATCACATCACTGCTGGTCGCCAACCGGGGCGAGATCGCCCGCCGGGTGTTCCGGACCTGCCGCGAACTCGGCATCGCCACCGTGGCGGTGTACTCCGACCCGGACGCGGAGGCGCCGTACGTCCGGGAGGCCGACACCGCCGTCCACCTGCCCGGGGCCGCGCCCGCCGAGACCTACCTGCGGGCGGAGGCGATCGTCCGGGCCGCGCTCGCGGCGGGGGCGGACGCCGTGCACCCGGGGTACGGATTCCTTTCCGAGAACGCCGAGTTCGCCGAGGCGGTGCTGGCCGCCGGGCTGACCTGGGTCGGTCCGCCGCCGGCCGCGATCGCCTCGATGGGCTCCAAGACCGAGGCCAAGCGGCTGATGGCGGCCGCCGGGGTGCCGGTGCTGAGCGCGCCCGCCGAGCCGACCGAGGCGGACCTGCCCCTGCTGGTCAAGGCGGCGGCCGGCGGCGGCGGGCGCGGGATGCGGGTGGTGCGGGAACTCGTCGAGCTGGACGGCGCGTTGGCGGCGGCCCGGGCGGAGGCGGCGAAGGCCTTCGGCTCGGCCGAGGTGTTCTGCGAGCCGTACCTGGAGACCGGGCGGCATGTGGAGGTGCAGCTGCTCGCCGACGGGCACGGCGAGGTCTGGGCACTCGGCGAGCGGGACTGCTCGCTGCAGCGGCGGCACCAGAAGGTGATCGAGGAGGCCCCCGCGCCCGGGCTGGACCAGGCGGTGCGGGCCGAGCTGCACGCGGCGGCGGTGGCGGCGGCCCGGGCGATCGGCTATGCCGGCGCCGGGACGGCCGAGTTCCTGCTCGGCGAGGGCGGGAGGTTCTACTTCCTGGAGATGAACACCCGCCTGCAGGTCGAGCACCCGGTGACCGAGGCCGTCACCGGCCTGGACCTGGTCGCCTGGCAGCTGCGGATCGCCGAGGGGGCCGGACTCCCGGCGCGGCAGCCGGAGATCAACGGCCATGCGATCGAGGCCCGGCTGTACGCCGAGGACGAGCACTGGCAGCCGCAGACGGGCACCCTGCACCACTTCGAAGTGCCGGGAGCGGAGCTGAGGTTCACGAGCCGCGCGGGCAGCGAGCCGGTGCTGCGGCTGGACTCCGGGGTGGAGTCGGGCAGCACGGTCGGCATCCACTACGACGCGATGCTCGCCAAGGTGATCGTCTGGGCGCCCACCCGGGCCGAGGCCGCCCGCCGGCTGGCCGACGCGCTCGACCGGGCCCGGATCCACGGACTCACCACCAACCGGGCCCAGTTGGTGGCCGCGCTGCGGCACCCCGCCTTCCTGGCCGGGCAGGTGCACACCGCCCTGCTGCCCGAGATCACGGCCGTCGAGGCGCCTGGCCACACCGAACTGGCGGCCCTGGCAGCGGCCTTGGGCGACGCGGCCACCCGGCGTACCGCGCTTCCCTCCGGCTGGCGCAACCTGCCCTCGCAGGCGCAGCTGAAGAGCTACCGTGCGGCGGACGGCACCGAGCACCAGGTGCGCTACCGGCTCACCCGCGACGGGCTGCTGGCCGAGGGGCACCCCGGGGTCGAGCTGGTCGCGGCCGGCCCCGAGCTGGTCACCCTGCGGGCCGGCGGTCTGACCCGCACCTTCCGACTCGCCGTCTACGGCGCCCTGGTGCACGTGGACTCGCCGCTCGGTGCCGTCGCACTCACCGCCCTCGACCGCTTCCCCGACCGCAGCAGCGAGGCCGCGCCCGGCGCGCTGCTCGCACCGATGCCCGGCACCGTCGTCCGCACGGCCGTCGCGCCGGGCGAGAGTGTCACGGCCGGCCAGCCGCTGCTCTGGCTGGAGGCGATGAAGATGGAGCACAAGGTCTGCGCCCCCGCCGACGGTGTGCTCACCGACCTGCACGTCAAGCCCGGCCAACAGGTCGACCTCGGTGCCCTGTTGGCCGTGGTCGAACCCGCGTAGGCCGCACCCGACCCATTTCGCCCCGGAGAGGACCACGTCCATGTCCGCAGCACTGATCGAGTCCCCGGAACACCAGGCCCTGCGGCGCGCCGTCGCGGACCTCGGCCGCAAGTTCGGGCCCGCGTACTTCCAGGCCAAGGCCCGTGCGGGCGAGGCCACCGAGGAACTCTGGGCGGAGGCCGGAAAGTTGGGCTACCTCGGAGTCAACCTGCCGGTCGAGTACGGCGGTGGCGGCGCCGGGATGGCCGAGCTGGCCATCGTGCTCGAGGAACTCGGCACGGCGGGCTGCCCGTTGCTCATGATGATCGTCTCGCCTGCGATCTGCGGCACCGTGATAGCCCGCTTCGGCACCGAGGAGCAGAAGCGCCGCTGGCTGCCCGGACTGGCCGACGGGACCCGCCGGATGGCCTTCGGCATCACCGAGCCGGACGCCGGCTCCAATTCGCACAAGATCACCACGGTCGCCCGCCGCGAGGGCGAGGAGTGGGTGCTCGCCGGCCGCAAGGTCTTCATCTCGGGCGTGGACCGGGCCGACGCCACGCTCTTCGTGGCCCGCACCCAGGACGCCGCCACCGGCAAGCTCAAGCCCGCGCTGTTCGTGGTGCCCCGGGAGACCCCGGGCTTCGAATACCGGCCGATCCCGATGGAACTGCTCACCGCCGAGCGGCAGTTCCAGGTCTTCCTGGACGACGTGCGGCTGCCCGCCGAAGCGCTGGTCGGTGACGAGAACGCCGGGCTGCTGCAGCTCTTCGCCGGGCTCAACCCCGAGCGGATCATGACCGCCGCCTTCTCGCTCGGCATGGCCCGCCAGGCGCTGGCCACCGCCGTCGAGTACGCCAAGACCCGCACCGTCTGGGGCGATTCCCCGATCGGCGCCCACCAGGGCCTGGCCCACCCGCTGGCCCAGTGCGCGATCGAGGTCGAGCTGGCCCGGCTGATGACGCAGAAGGCCGCGGCGCTCTACGACGCGGGCGACGACATCGGCGCCGGCGAGGCGGCGAACATGGCCAAGTACGCGGCCGGCGAGGCCGCCTGCCGCAGCGTCGACCAGGCCGTCCAGACCCTCGGCGGCAACGGTCTCACCCAGGAGTACGGCCTGGCGGCCCTGCTGACCGCCACCCGAGTGGGCCGGGTCGCCCCGGTCAGCCGGGAGATGGTCCTCAACTACGTGGCACAGCACACCCTCGGCCTGCCGAAGTCGTACTAGCACCGAGCTGGTGCGGCCCTCTGGTCACGGAGGGCCGCACGCAGCAGTCTTGGAGGCTCCACCCCGACCCAGCCGGAGGCGTAGATGGTGTTCCGCAGCGAGTTCCCCGAGATCGAGCTGGTAGACCTGCCGATCCATGAGGAGGTGTTCGGCGGGGCCGGTGACCACGCGGACACGCCGGCGCTGGTCGACGGGATCACCGGGCGGAGCCTGAGCTACCGGGAGCTGGACCAGGCGATCCGGCGGACGGCCGCCGGACTGGCCGAGGCGGGGGTGGTCAAGGGCGACGTGATCGCGCTGCACAGCCCCAACACCATCGCCTACCCGATCGCCTTCTACGCCGCCATCCGGGCAGGCGCGACCGTCACCACCGTCAACTCGCTGGCCACCGCCGGTGAGCTGGCCGGGCAGCTGCGCGACAGCGGCGCCCGCTGGCTGTTCACCATCACCCCCTTCCTGCCGGTCGCCGAGGAGGCCGCGGTCGCGCTGACCGCCGCAGGCCACCCGCTGCGCGAGGTCTTCCTCTGCGAGGACAGCCCGGGCCGCAGCTTCCGCACCCTGGCCGACCTGATGGCGAGCACCGCCCCCGAGCCGCAGGTGAGCTTCGACCCGGCGCAGGACATAGCCGTCCTGCCGTACTCCAGCGGCACCACCGGCCTGCCCAAGGGCGTGATGCTCAGCCACCGCAACATCGCCGCCAACCTGCTGCAGACCGACTCGGTGCGGCGCCCGGGCGTGGGCGAGCGGATTCTGGCCATCCTGCCCTTCTTTCATATCTACGGACAGACCGCCCTGCTCAACCAGCCGCTGCGCTGCGGCGCGACCGTCGTGGTGCTGCCGCGCTTCGATCTGGAGCAGTTCCTGAAGACCATCCAGGAGCAGCGGATCGAAGGCCTGTTCGTCGCCCCGCCCGTCGTGCTCGCGCTGGCCAAGCACCCGATGGTCGACCAGTACGACCTCTCCTCGGTGCGCTACCTGCTCAGCGCCGCCGCCCCGCTGGACGCCGATCTCGCCGAGGTCTGCGCGCGGCGGCTCGGCCTGCCCCGGGTGTTGCAGGGCTACGGCATGACCGAGCTGTCGCCCACCACCCACGTCGTCCCGCTGGAGGACGAGAACCCGCCGCGCGGCACGGTGGGGCGGATGGTCGCCTCCACCGAGCTGCGGGTCACCGCCCTGGACGGGAGCGACGCGGACCTGGGCCCGGGCGAGCGCGGCGAGCTGGTGATCCGGGGCCCGCAGGTGATGCGCGGATACTTCGGGCGGGCCTCGGAGACCGCCGCGATGGTCGACGCGGACGGCTGGCTGCACACCGGGGACGTCGGGTACGTCGACGAGCACGGCTACCTCTTCGTGGTCGACCGGGTGAAGGAGCTGATCAAGTACAAGGGCTACCAGGTGGCCCCCGCCGAACTGGAGGCCCTGCTGCTCGCCCACCCCGAGGTGGCCGACGCCGCCGTGGTCGGCGTCTTCGGGGCGGACGGCGAGGAGCGGCCCAAGGCCTTCGTGGTCCGCACCCCGGGCAGCGCACTGACGGAGGAGCAGGTCAGCGCGTACGTGGCCGAGCGGGTCGCGCCGTACAAGAAGGTGCGCGCGGTGGAGTTCCTGGACGCCGTGCCGAAGTCGCTGAGCGGCAAGATCCTGCGGCGGCAGCTGCGGGAGAGGGACGGCCAGGCGTCTGGGAGGATCTGACCGAAGCCCGCCGACCCGGAAAGCAGCCATGACCAGCCACACCGCCGCCCGTGCCCCCCAGCAGAGCCGAAGCCGAGCCACCCGCCGCCGGCTGCTCGAGGCGGCGGTGGAGTGCCTGGCCGAGCTGGGCTGGCAGGGGAGCACCGTGGCCGTGGTGGCCGAGCGGGCCGGGGTGACCAGGGGCGCGGCCCAGCACCACTTCCCGACCCGGGAGGACCTGTTCACCGCCGCCGTCGAGCACGTGGCCGCCGAGCGGCTGGCGGCGGTGCAGGCGGCGGCCGGCGAGCTGCCGCCGGCCGGGCCCGCCCGGACGGAGGCCGTGGTCGGGCTGATCGTGCGGCTCTACACCGGCCAGCTGTTCCGGGCCGCCCTGCACCTGTGGGTGGCGGCGGCCACCGAGGCGCCGCTGCGGGAGCGGATCGTCGCGCTGGAGAACCACGTCGGCCGCGAGTCGCACCGGGCCGCCGTGGAGTTCCTGGGCGCCGACGAGCGCACCCCGGGCGTCCGGGAGACCGTCCAGGCGACGCTGGACATGGCGCGCGGGCTGGGCCTGGCCAACCTGCTCACCGACGACAGCGCCCGGCGCGCGCATGTCATCCGCCAGTGGGCGAGGGTGCTGGACAGCACCCTCGGCGGACCCGAGGCTGGGCTGTGACCGGAAATTGATCGAATGCAAGGAGTAGCCGTGCAAGGCTGCTCCGTGCAGTCTTGGGGGAGCCGGATTCACCCGGCCATGACCGGGAAGGTACTCGGCAGGTGATGTCCTGACCATGCACGGATTCCAGCGGTCCCACACCGACCGAGCCCGCCAGGGGGCGCCGGGTGACGCACCGCCACGCCTGGAAGGCCACCCGCTCGTGCCGCTGGCCACCGCCCTGGTGGACGGCAGCGGCCGGATCCTGCACTGGAGCGAGGACGCCGAGGCACTGACGGGCTATCCGGCGGACGAGGCCGTCGGCGCCCTCGCGGCGCCGCTGCTGGTGCCCGAGAGCGAGCGGCCCCGGGTGGTCGGCATGTTCGAGAAGATCATGGCCGGCCGGGGCTGGTCCGGGGTCTTCTCGGTGCGTCACCGGGACGGCCGTCTGGTCGAGCTGGAGTTCCGCACCTACCCGATCGCCGGCCCCGGCGGGGTGCCGATGCTGCTGGCCACCGCCTCCTCGGTGCTGGCCGTCCGCCAGGTCGAGGGGGACCTGGCGGTGCTGGACGGGTTCTTCACCCAGTCGCCGATCGGCATGGCCGTGTACGACGCCGACCTGCGGTACGTACGGCTCAACAACGCGCTGGCCCGGATCAACGGGGTGCCGGTGGCCGACCACATCGGCCGGCGGATCAGCGAGGTGCTGCCGGGCATCAACAGCGCCGAGATCGAGGCCGTGATGCGGCAGGTGCTGGCCACCGGCCGCCCGGTGGTGGACGCCCGTTCGCACGGCCGCACCCCCGGCGACCCGCGCCGGGACCGGGCCTGGTCGGCCTCCTACTTCCGGCTCGAGGACGCCGGCGGCCGGGTGCTCGGGGTCAGCTCCTCGATCATCGACGTCTCCGAGCGCTTCCAGGCCGAGGCCCGCGCCTCGCGCGCCCAGGAGCGGCTCGCCCTGCTGGCCGAGGCCACCGCCGGGATCGGCACCACGCTGGACCTGCAGAAGACCGCCGAGGAGCTGATCGCGGCCGTGGTGCCCCGGTTCGCCGACTTCGCCGCGGTGGACCTGCTGGACCCGGTGCTGCGCGGCGAGGAGCCGTCCGAGCTGGCCCCCGACCGGGGCGTGAAGCTGCGGGCCGTGGCCGTCGGCGAGGCGTACGAGTCGGGGCTCACCTCGGCGGCCGACAGCGTGGGGGAGACCACCGAGTACGACTCCAGACGGGTGTACACCGAGTGCCTGCGCAGCGGCAGACCGCTGGTGCGCAGCCACGTGGACGAGCAGATACTGACCGCGCTGGTCTCGGACGAGACCAGGGTCAAGCCCGGCATCGACGCGGGCATCCACTCGTACCTGATGGTGCCGATCATGGCCCGGGGCATGGTGCTCGGCGGCGCCGAGTTCGTCCGGATGCGCAACCCCGAGCCGTTCAGCACGGCGGACGTGGCGCTGGCCGAGGAACTGGTCGCCCGGGCCGCGATCGCGCTGGACAACGCCCGGCTCTACCGCCGCGAGCGCGAGACGGCGCTGACCCTGCAGCGCAGCCTGCTGCCGCAGGAGATCCACCGCACGCTCGGCCTGGAGATCGCCTACCGCTACCTGCCGAGCAGCGTGGTGAGCGAGGTGGGCGGCGACTGGTTCGACGTGGTGCCGCTCTCCTGCGGGCGGGTCGCGCTGGTGGTGGGCGACGTGATGGGCCACGGCATCCGGGCCGCCGCCACGATGGGGCAGCTGCGGACGGTGGCGCGTACCCTGGCGACCCTCGACCTGCCGCCCGAGCAGGTGCTGACCAGGCTGGACGAGACGGCGACCGGCATCGGCGAGGGCCAGTTCGCCACCTGCATCTGCGCCGTCTACGACCCGGTGGACCGCACCTGCACGGTGGCCGCCGCCGGACACCTGCCGCCGATCATCGTCTCGCCGGACGGCACCGCCAAGGTGGTCGAGCTGCCGCCGGGCGTGCCGCTGGGCGTGGGCGGGGTGGCCTTCGAGAGCACCGAGTTCACCCTGCCGGAAGGGGCGCTGGTCGCGCTCTACACCGACGGGCTGGTCGAGCGGCGCGGACAGGACATCGACCACGGGATCGGCCTGCTCTGCCACACCCTGGCCGGGCGGGCCCGGACGCTGGAGGAGAGCTGCGACGCGGCGCTGGCCGCGCTGGTCGCCGACGCCTCGGAGGACGACATCGCGATGATCATGGCGCGGGCCCTCCCGGTGGCAGGGGACCGGATCGCCACCCTCGCGCTGGAGGGCACGGGCTCGGTGCCCGGGATGGCGAGACGTTTCACCAGGTCGACGCTGAGCCACTGGGGCCTCGGCTCGCTGGTGGACATCGCCGAGCTGACGGTCAGTGAGCTGGTGACCAACGCGCTGCTGCACGCGGGCGCGCCGCGGCGGCTGCGGCTGTTCCGGGACCGCACGCTCACCATCGAGGTCTCGGACGCGGGCGGGCAGGCGCCGCGGATCAGGAGCGAGGCGGAGCAGGACGAGGGGGGCCGGGGGATGCACCTGGTGAGTGAGCTGGCGCACCGCTGGGGCACCAGGCCGACCAGGGCCGGCAAGGTGGTCTGGGCCGAGCTGGAGCTGCCGCTCGGGCGCTGACGTCCCGTTCCACCGGCCGGGCCGGCCGCATTCTCGCGGGAGAATCGCCTTCTCGCTGGTGAACGACGACGCCCAGGCCGCGCTGCGGGGCGCGATGGCGAATGCGCTGAAGTGACGGCAGGTGGGGCCCGCGGGAGGCGGGCCCCACCTGGTCAGCGCTTGCGCAGCAGGCGCCAGGCGGCGCCGGCGGCGGCCAGCAGCAGGGCGGCGGCGAGCAGGGCCGCGATGTTCATGCCGTGCACGAAGGCGCTCTCGGCGCTCGCCAGCAGGGGGCGGCCGAGCTCGGCCGGGAGGGTGTGTGCGGCCTCGACGGCGCCGCCGATCGACTCCTTGGCCTGGCCGGCCACGGCCTGGTCCGCCCCGGCCGGGACGGTGAGTGCCCCGGCGTAGATCGAGGTGACCACCGAGCCGACCAGGGCGATGCCCAGCGCCGTGCCCAGCTCGTAGGCCGTCTCGGAGACGGCCGAGGCGGCGCCGGCCTTGTCCGCGGGCGCGGCGGTGAGCACCAGGTCGGCGGCCAGCGTGTAGACCACGCCCTCGGCGGCGCCGACGGCGAGGAAGGCGGTGCCGAGCAGCAGGTACGCGCTGTCCTGGTGCACCCAGCCGAGCACCCCGATGCCCAGGCCCATGGCCAGCAGACCACCCGTCAGCGTGGCGCGGGTGCCGGCCCGTCGGGCCAGCCGGGCGGTGAGCAGGCCGCCGATCACGGCGCCCGCGAAGGCGGGCAGCTCGGCGATGCCGGCGGTCAGCGGCTGGTAGCCGCGGATCAGCTGCAGGTACTGCGACATGAAGAAGATCACGCCGGAGAGCCCGATCAGCGCGCAGAGCGAGCTGAGCGCGGCGGCGGTGAAGCGCCGGTCGCGGAACAGCCGGACGTCGAGCAGCGGGGTCGGCAGCCGGAGCTGGCGGCGGACGAAGAGGGCCAGGGCCGCCGAGCCGAGGACGAAGGCGGTGGGTACGTACCAGTGGGCGAGCGAGCCCGCGGCGGCTTCCTTGATCGCGTAGACCACGGCGATCACACCGGCCATCGAGAGCGCGACGCTCAGCACGTCCCAGCGGCCCGGCTTCGGGTCACGCGACTCGGGCAGCAGCCAGGCGCCGAGCACCAGGAGCAGGGCGAGCACCGGCAGGTTGAGCAGGAAGACCGAGCCCCACCAGAAGTGCTCGAGCAGCGCGCCGCCGACCAGCGGGCCGAGGGCGGCGCCGGCGGTGGCGCCCGCGCCCCAGATGCCGATCGCGGTGGCCCGCTCGCGGTCGTCGGGGAAGAGGCCGCGGATCAGCGAGAGGGTCGAGGGCATGATGGTCGCCCCGGCGACGCCGAGCAGCGCGCGGGCGAGGATCAGCCAGCCGGGGGTCGGCGCGTAGGCGGCGAGGAGCGAGGCCGCGCCGAAGGCGGAGGAGCCGATCAGCAGCAGTTTCTTGCGGCCGATCCGGTCGCTGAGGGCGCCCATCGAGACGAGCAGGCCGGCCAGCACGAAGGAGTAGCTGTCGCCGATCCAGAGCAGCTGGGTGCCCGAGGGGCGCAGCGTCTCGCTGATCGAGGGGATGGCGAGGGAGAGCACGGTCGCGTCGATGGCGACCAGGCTGACGGCCAGGACCAGGACGGCCAGGCCCAGCCAGCGGCGGGGGTGGGCGGTCTGCGGGGCGGTGGTGGTGACGGCGGTGATCATTCGGATTTTCTCCGGAGGGCGCCGCCGAGCAGCAGCTCGGCGAGGGAGAAGGCACTGTCACGGGGGGCGAGGCGGCCGTCCTGGACGGCCCAGCCGACGCCTGCGACGAGGTCGAAGAAGGCCTCGCTGAGCCACCCGGCGGACAGCTCGATCCGGAACACCCCCAGCTGCTGCCCGCGCAGGAAGAGCCCGCGCACGCGGGCGTCCTGCACCTCCCAGAGCTCGTTGATCTCCGGGTCGTCGTAGAGCTGGTTCTCGCCCGCGAGGAAGGCGCAGAGTGCGGCGTCGGGCACGACGGCCTCGATCAGGCGGCGCAGGGCCGCCTCGGGGTCGCCGGTCTCGATCTCGGCCGTGTCCAGTGCGGCGGCGAAGCGCCGCAGGCCGGTGGCGCCGACCTCACGGATCAGGGCCTCGCGGCCCGGGAAGATCCGGTGCAGGGTGGCGCGGCTGATCCCCGCCGCGCGGGCGATCTCGTCCAAGTGTGCGGTCGGGCGGCGGGAGAGCACGCCGACGGCAGCCTCGAGGACGGAGTCGCGGTCAGTAGCCATAGGTCGAGTGTAGATCAGATGAGACGTTGATGTCTCATTCTGGAGGTGAGGTCTTCAGATGAGATATCGCTTCAAGGTCTCCGGGCAGCAAAAAGCCGGGAGCGACGTGTCGCTCCCGGCGGGCCGGCTCAGAGCCTGGTCAGCTCTGGTTGTAGAAGCCGCTGTCGTCCAGTGGGCGGTCGATGACCGTCACCTCGACGTCCGCCGGGGTGAGCAGGAACACCCGACGGGCGATCCGCTCGATCCCGCCGCAGACGCCGAAGATCAGCCCGGAGGCGAAATCGACCATCCGCTTGGCCTCGGCGTCGGTCATCTCGGTGAGGTCCATGACCACCGGGGTGGCCGAGCGGATGTGCTCGCCGACCGCGCGGGCCGCCTCGAAGCCGGTCGGCTTGAGGGAGACGATCCGCGCGGGTGCCGCCGCCGGCTGAACGGCCGGAGCCGTCGCCTGCGTCGCCCACGGGTCGTCGTACACCGCGGCGGGGTAGTTCCCGGAGGGCATAAGCCACCCGTTGTGGTGCTCGTCGCGAAGTGCTCCCATGCCGCGCCTCCCTGCCTCGTCCCGTACTCGTCCCCCCGGGTGTCCGTGTCCTTTTGACACGTCATCCACTCGTCGGAACTGTCCGAGTATCGCATTGATCACCGCTTCGGTGCCCGCTCGCGGCCGCCGTACGAGTTGTGGCGAGCCGCGATCCGGGACAAACCGGATGTCAGCTTTGACGCCGCAGGTCGGTGGGTGGTTCCGCGCGTAGACCCTATCGGCGTACATCAATGATCAGTTGACGATTGGTCAACGGACGTGTAACGGATTCACCCTTCCGGGAAGAGAGTGGCGTCACTCGCCGGTCGCGCCGTCGATCTGCTCGCGGATCAGATCGGCGTGTCCGTTGTGACGGGCGTACTCCTCGATCATGTGCACCATGATCCAACGGAGCGTGACGTCCTCGTCACGGCGCTTGCGGCGGGCGACCTGATCGAGCGACAGCCCGGCGGCCGCGGCGTCGGCCAGCTCGATCTGGCGGCGCCAGGTGGTGAAGGCCTCGGCGGCGTCGGCCTCGTCCACGCCGTTGAAGTCGCCGTCCTGGTCCTCCTTGGTGAAGTACAGGCCGTCCTCGCCGAACTCCTGGCCGTCGAGGATCTCCAGGAACCACCAGCGCTCCACCTCCGCCAGGTGGCGGACCAGCCCGAGCAGGGAGAGCCCGGAGGGCGCGAGCGGGCGCAGCTTGAGCTGCTCGTCGGTGAGGCCCTCGCACTTGGCGGCCAGGGTGGCGCGGTGGTAGTCGAGGTACTGCTTGAGCATGGTGGGCTCGTCGGCGGTGAGGGAAGGGTCGATCCGATTCGTCGTCATGCGGGCCATCCTGGCGCAGCCAGGCCCGACCGGGGAGCGATTTTTCCGGTGGTCACGGCCGGTACGGCAGCTGGGGGACGTCGAAGCAGGTGGTGGTGAGGTCGGGCACCTCGGTCACCCAGCCGCCGCGCCCGCCGGCCGCGCCGTCCTGCCAGCGGGCGGCGTTCAGGCAGGAGCGGGTGAGACCGGCGGGGCGCGGCTGCGGGGTGAAGGAGGCGGGCAGCAGCAGGCCGTGGGCGTCGTACGGGTCCGGCCGGTTCAGGAAGCGCTCGACGCAGGCGCGGGTCGGGTCCTCCGGGCAGCTCGCCAGGGCGTCCGCCAGCCACCGGGCCGCCGCCCAGCCCTCCAGCTCCCAGGCCGAGAGCCGGTTCTCCCGGTCCGGATACCAACGGGCCATCGCCGCCCGGAACTCCCGGACGGCGGGCTGCGCGGTGTCCGCGTAGTTGCGGCTGGCGGAGGTGGCCCAGAGCACCGAACGGCAGCCGGGGGCGGTGCGGTAGTCGTCCCGGACGGTCTCGGACCAGTTCTGCACGTTGGTCACCTTCGCCGTCAGCCGTACCCCGGCGGCGTCCAGCGCCTGACAGAGCGCCACATTGCCCCGGGTGTCCATCGCGTCGAGGACCAGCTCGGTGCCGTCCGCCTTGAGGGCCGCCGCCACGGCCGGGAAGCCCGGCAGCGCGAAGTCCACCGTCTGGGTCAGCACCCGGAAGCCCTCGGCGCGCAGCCCCTGCGCGAGCTGCCCGGCGTAGCGGGCCGAGTCCGCCTGGTTGTAGGCCACCACGGCGGCGCTGGTCGCCTTCAGGCGCTCCCGGAAGAACCGGTACACCTCGGTGCTCTGGTAGAGCGTGCCGTCCCAGCCCACCGAGTGTCCGTCGCGCGGGGCGTGGCTGCCGTAGATCCCGTACAGGTGCGGCCAGCGGTCGTACGCCGTACCGATCGGCTGCCCGCCGACGTCGGGCACGCCCTGGGCGCTCACGTACGGCGCGCCCGCGTAGTCCAGCACGCTGGTGGCGACCAGGGCGAGCACCCGGTCACGGTCGATCAGCTGGTGCACGCACTCCTGGTTGCCCGCGCCGCTGCCGCCGTCGTCGCAGGTGAAGAGCCTGACAGTGCGTCCGTGCAGGCCGCCGTGCTCGTCGAGGGTGCGGAAGAAGGCCTCGGCGCCGTAGTGCGGGCCGCTGAAGGTCTCGCTGCCGACCGGGCTGGTGAGGGAGGTGAGGAGGCCGATCCGCAGCTCGGCGGTGCCGGTGCTGCTCGGCGGGGGCGCCGGGAGGCGGGAGCCGCAGGCCGGCAGCAGGAGGAGGGCGGCCAGCAGGGCCGCCCTCCTCAACCGGGCTCTCAGGAGCACCCGGGCAGGGCGGTCGCGCCGCTGAGGGTGACCAGGCCGCAGAGACTGCTGCGGGAGACCTTCCAGGTGCCGTTGTCGAGCACCGCCGTGCCGCTGGCGTTCGGCTGCACCACGTTGCCCTGCAGGGAGAGCGAGTACGTCACCGTCGCGCTGGTGGGAGAGGTGAAGGTGACGTCCGAGACCTGGGCCTTCACCTGGCCTACCCGGGGATCCTGCGAGAAGCCCTGGAGGAGGGGGAGCAGTTGGTCGCCGTTCTGCAGCAGGGCGGCCTTGCCGGTGAGCGGGGTGGCGGGGTCGAAGAACTTCTCCCAGTCGGCCTTGACCAGGGCCTTGGCGGCGGCGGGGTCGGCAGGCGCGGTGGCGCTCGGGCTTGCGGTGGTGGGGCTGGCACTCGGGCCGGAACTCGAGCCAGCCGATGCGGAGGAGCTGGGGGAGCTCTTGGAACTGCTGCTGCCGCTGCTGCAGGCGGCTGCGCCGGAGGTGAGCAGGACGGCGGCGAGCAGCGCTCCTGCGGCCCGTCGGGTGGATCGGCCGTTCGGGAGGGTGTGCATGGGGTGTACCTCGCTGGGTCGACGGGCGTCGCGGGGCGCTGCGAGCGCTGCACCGGAACGGTGCTGTCGGGGTGTCCGCCGGTGTGTCCGGGGCGCGGGTGGGGCCCGCTCTGGAAACGTCGCAGGTGACACCATGAAGGCGGATCAATGGGCGAATCGCAATCCAAGCGTTCCGGGGGAGCGGGCCGGGCGCCGGCGGCCGGCCCGGTGGTCGGGATCGGCTGGGCGGGGTGGGCCGGGTTCGGGGCGGTGGCGGTGGGCGTGCTGCTGTGCGGGCTGGGCTGGTACGGCGTCTCCGGCGAGGCGCTGGTGTCCCGGCAACTGCCGTACCTGGCCTCGGCTACGGCGCCGGGCGTGGCGCTGATCGTGGCGGGGGCGGTGCTGCTGGGCTCTCCGGGGGCGGGGGCGGGGGTGCGTCGGGCCGCTCGGGGCGGGCCGGCGGTGGCGGACGACACGCCGCCTGCGGGGGCCGAGCCCGGAGCTCCGGTGGGGGTGGACGGGGGCACGCTGTACCACCGGGCCGGGTGCCCGCTGGTGGCGGGGAAGGCCGGCGTACGGGTTCTGGCAGCAGCGGACGGGCGCAGCGCCTGCCCGGTCTGTCTGCCGGGCGGTCCCGACGCCTGGCCCGACGCCTGGCCCGGCGCGCGGGAGGGCGACGGGTGAGCGGCGGCTTCGGACTGGCCGTGGATCTGGCGCTGGCCGGGCTGACGGTCGGTAGCGCGGCGGCGTTGAGCGGGATCGGCCTGGTCGTCACCCACCGGGCGACCGGGGTGCTCAACCTCGCGCAGGGCGCCCAGGCGATGGCCACGGCCTACCTGCTGCGCCACCTGGTGGTGGACCGCCACTGGCCGGTCGGATGGGCCGCCCTCTGCTGTCTGCTGCTGGTCGCGCCCGCCTCCGGGGTGCTGCTCGACCTGCTGGTGTTCCGCCCCTTGCAGTGGCGTGGCGCGGGCCCGGCGGAGACCATGGTGGCGGCCGTCGGCGTGTTCGTGCTGCTGGTCGGCACCGTCGTGCTGCTGGCCGGGCCCACCCCGCACGCCGACGCGCCGTCCCTGGCCCCCACCGGGGTGCTGCACCTGTTCGGCGGTCACCAACTGCGGCTGGACACCGCGCTGCAGCTCGCCGTGGTCGTCCTGCTGGCCCTCGGCGTATCGGCCGTCAGCCGGCTCACCGCCTTCGGGCGGGAGCTGCGGGCCGTGGTCGACAACCGGCGGCTGGCCGAACTGGCCGGGGTCGACGCCGACCGGGTCTCCGCCGTCGGCTGGGCCTTCGGCTCCGCCACCGCCGGGCTGGTCGGCGTGCTGCTCGCGCCGTCCCTGCTGCTCGACCCCTACGGCCTGCCGCTGCTGGTGATGGAGACGATGGCCGTCGCGGTGGCCGCGCGGCTGCGCGGACTGCCGACGGCCGTACTCACCGGCCTGGCGCTCGGCGTGCTGCAGAGCGAACTGACCAGGGTCCGGCCGGACAGCAGCACGCTGCTCCCGCTGGTGCAGTCGGTGCAGGCCAACCTGTTCGTGGTCGCGCTGCTGCTCGCGGCGCTCCGGGGCGGTGGCGGCGGGCAGGCCGAGCCGGCCGAGCGGCCGCCGGTGCGGCCGGTGGTCGCCCTGCCCGCCTCGGTCGGGGCCGCCGGGCAGGTGCTCTGCCTGGCCTCGGCCGCGCTGCCGCTCGCCCTGCGGGCGGACGCGCTGCGGCAGGCGCTGCCGGTACCGGCGCTCGCGTTGGTGCTGCTCTCCGTCGTGGTGGTCACCGGCTACGGCGGTCAGATCTCACTCGGCCAGTCGGGGTACGCGGGGCTCGGGGCCTTCGGCACGGCGCTGCTGATGTCCGGGCGGGTGCCGGGGGTGCCCGTGCTGCCGGCCGGGTGGGCGCTGCTGCTCGTCGTGCTGCTCACGGCGCCGCTCGGGCTGCTCACCGGATGGCCGGCGATCCGCCGCAGCGGGCTCGCGCTCGCGCTGGTCACCTTCGCCGTCGGGGTGGCGGTCAGCCGGTTCGTCTTCCAGCAGCCGTACGCCACGGCCGGGCTGACGCTGGACCGTCCGGCGGGGCTGGCGGGGGACCGGGCCTTCTACGGCTTCGAGCTGGTGCTGCTGGCCCTCGGGCTGCTGGTGGTGCGTGCCGTGCACCGGGGGCGGACGGGCCGGGCGCTCGCCGCCGTTCGGGACCACCCGGCCGGTGCGGAGGCCGCCGGGGTGGCGGTGCCCCGGGTGAAGCTGCTCGCCTTCACCGTCGGCGCCGGGCTGGCCGCGCTCGGCGGCGGCCTGCTGGGCCAGGCGGGGCGGGCCTTCGACGCGGCGGTGTTCGACCCGGTGCAGGGGCTGCTCTGGTTCGCCACGGTGGTGGTGGCCGGGGCCGACAGCGCGGCGGGGGCGGTGCTGGCCGCCGCGCTGCTGGTCGGGCTGGACGCGGGGACGGCGCCGGGGGTGTCGGCGGTGGTGGTCGGGGTGCTCGCGGCGGGGCTCGGGCGGCTGCCGGGGGGAGTGGGCGGGGCGGTTTCGGCGGCGGTGGCGCGGGCGCTGGGTGTCGGGGGCTGGAGCCTGGGGCGGCGTGGGGCGCAGTGGTGAGCCGGGGCGGGCTGCGGCTGACGGCCCGGGGGGTGGTGCGGCGGTTCGGCGGGGTGCGGGCGGTGGACGGGGTCGACCTGGTGGCCGAGCCGGGGCGGATCACGGCGCTGGTGGGGCCGAACGGGGCCGGCAAGAGCACGCTCTTCGCCTGCCTCAGCGGGGCCGAGCGGCCGGACGCCGGGCGGGTGCTGCTCGGCGGACGGGACGTCACCCGGTGGCCGCCGCACCGGCGGGCCCGGCTCGGGCTGGCGCGGACCTTCCAGCAGCTGGCGGTCTTCCCGAGCCTGACGGTGGCCGAGCACCTGCGGCTGGGGGCCGAGCAGGCCGGGCGGGGCGCGGAGTGGGTTCCCCCGGCGGGGGCGCTGCTCGAGCTGCTCGGCCTGTCGGGTGTGCGGGACCGCCGGGCGGCGGAGCTGGGGACCGGCACGCTGCGGATGGTCGAGCTGGGGCGGGCGCTGGCCGGCGGGCCGGAGGTGCTGCTCCTGGACGAGCCCGCGGTGGGGTTGGACGCCGCCGAGGCGGCGCGGCTGGCGACGGTGCTGCGGGCGCTGGCGGCGGAGGGGCTGGCGCTGCTGGTGGTGGAGCACGACACGGAGCTGGTGGGCGCGCTGGCGGACGTGGTGTACCTGCTGGCGGCGGGGCGGGTGGCGGCGCGGGGGCCGGCCGCGGTGGTGCTGGGTACAGGCGAGGGGGTGCAGCCAGGTGGAGGGTGAAGAGTGGTGCTGGCAGGCTGTTGTGGGTCTTGGCGGGGGCCGAGGATGGTGACGCAAGGTCGGGTACGGCCGATCTGCGGGTTCCGTTCCTGAAAGGACTATCGCTGATGACTGCTGTGACACCCCGACGGCGGGCCGGGCCGTGACCCTCCAGGCCGAACTGTGCGGAGCCCGCGCCGGGTACGGCCCGGTGGAGGCCCTGCACGGCATCGACCTGCCCGTCCCCGCCGGCTGGACCACCGTCCTGCTGGGGCGCAACGGATCGGGGCGCACCACCACCCTGCACACCATGGCCGGTCTGCTGCCGCTGACTGCCGGTCAACTCCGCTGGGAGGGACGGGACATCGGCGGGTTGCCCACCCACCGTCGGGCCCGGCTCGGTCTCACCCTGGTCCCGTCCGACTCCGCCGTCTTCCCGACTCTCACCGTGGCCGACCACCTCCGGCTCACGCCAGGCCCGTCCGATACCGATCCGACGGAGCTCTTCCCCGAGCTTCGGCCCCTTCTCGACCGAAAGGCAGGTCTCCTCTCCGGTGGCCAGCAGCAGCTCGTCGCCCTGGCCCGCGCCCTGTCCGCAGCCCCCCGCCTGCTCCTGCTGGACGAGCCCGAGCGCGGCCTGTCCGCCGCCAACACCGCACGTCTCCACCGAGCCCTGCGGGCCCGGGCCGCCGAAGGCCGCACCACGGTCCTCACAGCTCGGACCCTGCCGGCCTCCCTGCCACCCCGGTGCCTGGTCCATGTCCTGCGCCGGGGCCGGATCGCCTGGTCCGGCGAGCCCGGGGAGGTGGATCTGCGGGCAGCCGGCTGACATGGCGTCAGCCGGCTGCCCGAGCGAATCAGAAGATGAACACGTCGCCGGTCTTCTTCGTCAGCGCGGAGGTGTTGTTGAAGGTCTCCGAGTAGTTCACCGAGGTGCTGCCCCAGTTACCGGTGGCGGTAGCGGTCACCGGGGCGACCTGGGCGGTCGGCAGCCAGGTGGGGTGGACGTTGAGCAGGGTGAAGTCACCGTTCACCGCGGCAAGCTCCTGACAGGCGGCGGTGGGGTCCGTGACGGTCCCGTTGCCGTTGATGTAGGTCTGGCCGTTGACGTCGATCCCACGGACGCAGTTCAGCGAGGCCGAGGTGGTCACGCCGTTGGCGTCGGTCTTGGCGAGCTGTAGCGAGCCCAGCAGGACGGGCATGCTCACGCGTTCGGTGCTCGCCTGGGCCACCCCGCCCGAGAGGATCAGGGCTGCAGCGGCAGCGAGGACGGTGCCGGCGGTGGTCATGGTCTGACGCATAGTCATGCCTTTCGTCATGTCGCCGTACGTTCGTGACGGGCGACTTGGTGAAATGAAGACGGTGCAGGTGGAGAGCGCAGAGCTCTCCCGGGCGGCAGTTGTGGAGCCCCCTGGGCGCACCAAAACCGCACCCCTGGGCGGTGGTTCAGCCCGGGGCGCGAAGATCAGACTAGGCGGATCATGAGGAGCTTGATCAGCTCCTGACAGGTAATTGATCATTAACTTCTGATGAACCGTCAGTTGACGCGGTCATTTCATGAGCGTCGCGTCGAGCCGCCGCCGGAGCATCGTCGGTCTGTGCTCCCCTGCAGTGCGGAGGGAGGGATCGATGCCATCGCGTTCCGGTGCCGCCGACGGGTGGGTGTTGACGGTGGTGGCCGTGGTCGCCTTCGCCGCGGTGCCGACTCTGGTCTCGGGGTGCAGGTCCAGCCCCCCCGGGTCGGTGGCGAGAGCTCGGCTATCGTGACCTGCTGAGATGTTGATCAGGGGGGAATCAGGGCATGAAGAAGCACGGATGTCTGTCGATCCTGGCGATCGTCGTGGGGCTGCTGGCCGTCCTGGGCTGGTACACGGTGGAGAAGTTCGACGAGTGGGATGAGGAGGACAGGCCGGTCGCGGTATCCGATCCCCGGGTGTGTGCGGGGACCAGAGGCAACAACCTCTCTCTCGCCGACGCGACCATGCACTTCCACCTGGTGCTGCCCGGCACCGTCACCGGCCTGACGTTCACCTCGAACGCGGGCGGGCTGCAGGGGGAGAGCGACCTGACCCTGAGGTTCACCACCACGCCGGACGACCTCAAGATGTTCCTCTCGGCCAGTCGGTTCCCGACGGCCACCACAGCCGGCCCGACGGCGTCCCCCGGCTCCCCGGCACCGCAAGGCCCCGGTACCGGCCCGTGCCATCTGCATGCGCCGTGGGGCCTCGCCAGGATCGAGGACACGGACAAGGTCTCCGCCGCCACCCGCACCGTGACGGTGGACAGCGTGACGGATCCGGCCCACCCCGTGGTCTGGTTCGAGGGCATGGACCTCTGAGCCGCTCCGCTCGGTGCCCGCCCCCGGGACGGTTCTCGGGGAGGTCCTGACGGCGTTCGGGGTGAGACCGGGGCCTTCCCCGAAGAGGTGGGTGACGGTATGACCGGCTGGTCACCCGGCGGCGGTCGGCCGCAGGGGAGTTGAGCGGGAACTCCCTTGCACCCGGAGGCAGAGGGTCGCTAGGGTCGTTCGTGTGACTACCGGGTCGGCCTTGGGCCATGCACGAGTGGGTTGCCCGGTCTCTCCGTGAGGCCGGGGCGGGCGAGAAGCCCGCCGTTGTTCTCCGTGTCCCAGCTCCCGGGGCCCCGCGTGTGGTGCGGCGCTCCGTTCCAGAAGCTCACGAGACCGGAGGTACAGCCACCCTTGTCGTACGATCAGCAGATTTTGAACCAGCCCGAACTGTCCGTCTCCCGCGTGCAGTTGAACCACACCGCCGTCTATGCCCGGGACAGGCAGCGCTCCGCCGAGTTCCTCGCCGGGATCCTGGGGCTGGTGGTCGGAGCCCCGTTCGGGCCCTTCGTGCCCGTCGAGCTGGGCAACGGCGTGACGCTCGACTTCTACGAGAAGCGGGACGAGTCGATCCAGTCGCAGCACTACGCCTTCCTGGTGCCTGACGACCGGTTCGATGCCGCGATAGCGCGCCTGGAGTCGCTCGGGGTCACCTACTGGGCCGACCCGTACCGGCGCGGGCCCGCCGGCCAGGTCAACGACCTGTTCGGCGGCCGCGGGGCCTACTTCGACGACCCCGACGGGCACAACATGGAGATCATGACCAGGCCGTACGTCCGGCCGTAGGGCGGGAGCCGAAAGGCCCTTGCCAGGGGGCGGCGGAGTGACGTTAAGGTAGGTGGCATGTCGCACCTGTCGTGTCAGAGCTGGTGGCGCTCCTCCTAGGAGCGGCCACTCTGCATGCATGACCTCGGGCCGTTCGGACGGACGGCCCGGGTGTGAGGAATTCTCCGATCCCGATCATGCGGGGCCGTGCTGTCCGGTGGCCTTCCTGCCCACCTCGCACGGATCAGGAGATCCTGATGACCACCACCACCGTCACCACCACTGTCACTGCCACCGCGCCCGCCGGACCCGTCGCCCCCGCCGTACCGCTCGCCGCCGAGCAGCAGCGCACCGCCGAGCTGGAGGAGCTGATCCGGCGTCAGCCCGGCCGGTTCCGGGTACTGACCGGGGACCGGCCGACCGGTCGGCTGCATCTGGGGCACTACTTCGGCACCCTGCTGAACCGGGTCCGCCTGCAGGAGCTCGGCGTGGAGACCTTCGTGGTGATCGCCGACTACCAGGTGATCACCGACCGCGACGTGGCCGACCGTCTCGGGGAGCACGTCGAGAACCTGCTGCTCGACTACCTCGCCGTCGGCATCGACCCGGCCCGCAGCACCGTCTTCACGCACAGCGCCATCCCCGCGCTCAATCAGCTGCTGCTGCCCTTCCTCAGCCTGGTCTCGGTGGCCGAGCTCGGCCGCAACCCCACCGTGAAGGACGAGATCGCCCACTCCCGGCAGTCCTCGGTGAGCGGGCTGATGTACACCTACCCCGTGCACCAGGCGGCGGACATCCTGTTCTGCAAGGCCAACCTCGTCCCCGTCGGCCAGGACCAGCTGCCCCACGTGGAGGTCACCCGCACGATCGCCCGCCGCTTCAACGACCGCTACGGGACGACGACTCCGGTCTTCCCGGAGCCGGACGCGCTGCTCTCCGCCGCCCCGTCGCTGCTCGGCACCGACGGCGGCAAGATGAGCAAGAGCCGCGCCAACTCGGTCGCGCTGTCCGCCACCGCCGACGAGACCGCCAGGCTGATCCGGGGCGCCAGGACCGATGTCGAGCGGCACATCACCTACGACCCGGTCGGCCGCCCCGAGGTGGCGAGCCTGGTGCTGCTCGCCGCGCTCTGCCGGGAGGCCGATCCGCACGCGATCGCGGCGGAGATCGGCGACGGCGGAGCGGCGGCGCTCAAGCGGGTGGTGACCGAGGCAGTCAACGAGCGGCTGGCACCGGTGCGGGCCCGGCGGGCGGCGTTCGCGCAGGACAAGGGCGAGCTGCGCCGGATCCTGCGCGAGGGCAACGAGCGGGCGGGGGCGGTCGCCGAGGTGACGCTGCAGGAGGTGCGGGCGGTGATGGGGGCCGTCTACGTCTGAGGGGCGATGCGGTGGCGGGCGGTGCGGCGCAGCGAGAGCAGGCTGAGCAGACCCATCAGGGCGACCACCCCGGTGGAGACCAGGAAGGCGGGTGAGCCCGGCGAGCTCGCGTTGGCGCCCGCGATCACGATCGCGGCGGTGCCCGGCAGCACGCCGAGTGCCGTCGCGATCGTGAACGGCAGCGCCCGCACCCCCGAGAAGGCGGCGCCGTAGTTGGCCGCCTGGAACGGCATGCCCGGGATCAGTCGCAGCAGTAGTACGCTGCGGAAGCCCTGGTCGGTGAGCCGCCGGTCGAGGGCGGCGAGCGCCTTGGCCTTGAGCAGCGGCCGCAGGGCGTCCCGGCCGAGGGCGCGGCCCAGGCCGAAGGCGAGCAGTGCGCCCAGGGTCGTCCCGGCGACGGCCAGCGGCAGGCCCAGCCGGCTGCCGAGGAGCAGTCCGGCGGCGGCGTTGAGCGCGGGCTTGGGCACGAAGGCCAGCGTCCCGAGGGCGTACACCGCGACGAAGACCGGCAGCCGCCAAGGGCCCGTGCCACCGCCGGCCAGCAGCTCGGTCGGCCGCCAGAGCAGCAGCGAGCCCGCCGCGGCGGCGAGGATCAGCACGAGCAGCCCGAGCCGAAGCCACGGCAGACGGGCGGCGGCAGGCTGGTCGAGGTCGGTACGCACCCGGTGAGCATAGGGCCTGTCCGACGGATCAGGTCGAGCCGGCGGCCGCCGGGCCTCCCCGTCCGGCCTGCATACAATGAGAACTTTTCATCCTGAATGCGCGGGTGGGACGGGGTGGCCTGGGGTCGGTCGGGTGTGATCGCGCCGGTCGTGGGCCGTGATCGCGGCGCTTGATCGTCTGTCAGCGGGTGATCTCGGCGCGGGTCAGCACCAGGAGCGCGCAGCAGCGTGGTGGCGTGGGTGGCGTTCATCCGGACCTTGGTGAGGATGCGCCGGTTCTTGAGGCCGGCGAAGCCGTGCTCGTCGTCGGCGCGCCTCCCGGTGATGATCACCGGATTGTTGGGGCCGTCGTCGAGCGCGGTGAAGCCCAGGTCCCCGATCGCGCCGAGGCCGGCGGCGCGCAGCTTCGCGCAGATCTTGTTGTGCCTCGCGGCGGTCAGGTCCGAGGCGCGGCCGGGTCTGGCCGCCGAGATCCACAGCAGGTTCCCGCGCTCGTCGGTGACGGCCAGGAACAGCAGCCCGTGGGCCTTGTGCTTCCCGGAGGAGTCGCGCCGATCCTGTCTACCGGTGCGGCGTCTGGTGCGCACCAGGGTGCCGTCGATCAGTACCACCTCGCCGCCGGATCGGGTTATTGCGTGAAGGGCACGGACCAGTCTCGGGGCACGGGCCGCCAGCAGCCCGATCACCTCCAGGACCCAGCGGCTGCCGATCGCTTCCATCCGGCCCCGGAGCAGGTCGGCGACCATCGTGACGGTGGCGTTGCTCAGGGGCAGTCGCGACTGGTACACCGGGAAGCCGGCGCCCCCGGCGCGGGAGTTCTTGTTCACACCTGAACCTGCTCGCGCAGCAGGCCCCTGCGCTCGACGAGCCGGTCCGACACCGACTTCCGACCCCCTCAGTTGCGGGGAGGCCGGCTTGTCGGTGCTCGGATCTAGTATGCGGGGCATGACGCGATATGTGGACGAGGATCTGCACGGTGTGGAGTTCCGCGAGTGCGATCTGAGCGGGGCACGCCTGATCGGCGTTGTCATGCAGGATGCCGTGATCGACGGGTTCGTCGCCAACCTCGTGGTCAACGGTGTCGAGGTCAGCGAATACGTCGAGGCAGAGCTCGACCGGCGTCATCCGGTGCGGGTGCTGATCCGCTCCGAGGACCCTGGCGATCTTCGCGAGGCATCGCGTCAGCTCCATGCCGGCTGGGCCGCCACGATCGAGCGAATCCGCCGCAGGCCCGGCATCGAGCGTCGCAGCGTGAACGACGAGTGGTCGGCGGTGCAGACGATGCGCCACCTGGTCTTCGTCCACGACTCGTGGTTCCGCCGCTGCTGCCTGGGCTCGACGGAGCTGTTCACACCGATGGGCACCGGGACGACCGTCGAGCCCTACCGTGGAGCGCACGGGCTTGACCTCTCGCTCGATCCGACCCTCGACGAGATCGTGAGCGTGCGTGACGCGCAGGCCGCCGAGCTTGAGGCCTGGCTCGACGAGGTCACCGCCGTGCAGCTCGCAGAGCGAGCGCCGGTGCCTGACGACGATGTCTGGCCGCCGTACGCCCGGGGCCGCTTGGTACGGCAGTGCCTCGCCACGGTGCTCAACGAGACCTTCGAACACCACGGCTTCTGCGTCCGCGACCTCGACCTGATCGAAGCACAGGACGCCGAGTAGGGCCGGCTACGGACTCAGGATCTTTGCGGATGCGGGCATCACCGGCCGTCCGCGCGGTGCCGAGCTGCTGGGCCCAGAGCCGGACGCGGTACGTCTCGAGCATCCGGCGGGCCTGACCTAGGTGCCGGGCAGGGCCGGCGGCCGGCGGGTGTACGGCGAGCTCGGGTGCGCACCAGACGCCGCACCGGTAGACAGGATCGGCGCGACTCCTCCGGGAAGCACAAGGCCCACGGGCTGCTGTTCCTGGCCGTCACCGACGAGCGCGGGAACCTGCTGTGGATCTCGGCGGCCAAACCCGGCCGCGCCTCGGATCACGGCCCACGACCGGCGCGATCACACCCGACCGACCCCAGGCCACCCCGTCCCACCCGCGCATTCAGGATGAAAAGTTCTCAATGGAGTACCGCGGCGGGGGCGACCTGCTCCGCCGGGCCGGGTGCGGGGTCAGCCAGGGAGGCGGTCCAGGGCGGTGAGGACGGGGAGGGCGCCGTCCTCGGCGGCGAGCCGGGCCGCGAGGGTGCGGGCGCGGGTGGTGAAGGCGGGGTCGGTGGTGGCGGCGCGGAGGGCGGCGGCCAGCGAGTCGGCGTCGAGGCGGCGCAGCGGGAGGGCCTGCGGGGAGACGCCGAGGGCGGTCAGCCGGGCGGCCCAGAAGCCGGCGTCGAACTGGACCGGGAGCGGCACGCTCGGGACTCCGGCGCGCAGGCCCGCCGCCGTGGTGCCCGCGCCCGCGTGGTGGACGACGGCGGCCGTGGCGGGGAAGAGCAGGCTGTGCGGCAGGTCGTCGACGGTCAGCAGATCGTCGGCCTCGGCGTGCAGCCCGCTCCAGCCCCGCTGCAGGATGCCGCGCAGCCCCGCCGCCCGCAGGGCGCGGACGAGGGTGCGGCTGACGGCGGCCGGGTCGGGGACGGTGGCGCTGCCGAGCCCCACGAAGACCGGTGGCGGTCCGGCGGCGAGGAAGTCGGCGACCCGCGGCGGGAGTTCCGCGGCGGGCGGGTCGTGCGGCCACCAGTAGCCGGCCAGGCTGAGCCCGGGGCGCCAGTCGTGCGGGCGGGGGACGACCAGTTCGCTGAAGCCGTGCAGGACGGGGGTGTCGCGCCGGTCGCGGGCCCGGCGGGCGCGGCGGAGGCTGGTGGGCGGCAGACCCAGGCGGGTGCGCATGGTGCGGTCGGCCTCGGTGAAGATGCTGTCGACGGCCGCGCTGACGGCCAGCCCGGCCCAGCGGTTGCCCGCCCGCCCCCAGGAGTGCGCGCCGAGCACCGGCGGGGCGAACTCGGCGGTGGCGGTGAGCGGCTGGAGGTAGAGGCCGAGGCCCGGCAGGCGCAGGCCCTCGGCGATGGTGTGGCCGAGCGGGGCGAGGGAGCTGGAGAGGAGCAGCACGTCGTGCCCGGGCGCGGCCGCCAGCAGCGCCTCGGCGAGGTCGCCGACCAGGCTCCGGGCCAGCGCCACGACCCGGGCGAGCTTGCCCACCCCGCCCCGGCTGCGGTGCAGCCCCTGCCCCTGGGCGGAGGCCAGCTGCTCGCGCGGATCGACCGGGAGCGGGTGGAAGGCGAGGCCGGCCGCGGCCGCGAGCGGGCCGAAGCGCTCGTGCGTCACCAGGGTGACCTGATGGCCCGCCAGGGCGAGCCGGTGCCCGAGCCCGGTGTACGGCGCGACGTCGCCGCGCGAACCCGCTGTCATCAACGCGACCCTCATGGCTTCATGATGGCCGGTCGGCTCGTGGCGCGGCAGGGCGACGCGCGGCCGCCGCCCGGGGCCGCGATTCCGCTCCGGGACGGGGCGGTCAGAGCCGGGCGAGGTCGTAGCCGAGGTAGCCCAGGACCGGTAGGGCGCCGAGGTCCGTGATCGCGCCGACGGGGATGGAGTAGCCCTTGTTGACCAGCGGTTCGGCGGTGGCCGGGCCGGCGGTGAGCAGGAGGGCGGTGGCCGCGAGGGCGAGGGCGAGGGTCTTCATGGTCTGGAAACGAGCAGGCCGGGGCGGGGTTTCGGGTCAGGAGCCGGTGCTGCGGCGGCGGTGCTCGCCGCGCAGGACGAGCGCGGGCGCGGAGTCGTCGTAGGCGCCGCAGCCGGTGGTGGACCAGGGGGACCACTGCTGGGGCACGGAGAAGTACGGCACCAGCACGCGCGGGGAGTGGGGGCCGGTGGCCCCGGCGGGCAGGAGGGCGGGGAGGATGTCGGGCTGCTGGCCGGCCAGGATGGCCCGGCGGCAGTCCGGGCAGGCCGGGCGGCGGTCGGCCGCGGCCTCGCGGGCGCCGTGGTGCGGGCGCTGCCGGGCCTTCTTGCCGGGCCGGGTCGCGGTGGTGCGCGGCGGCACCGGCGGGTGGAGGGGGTTGTAGAAGCAGCGGACGGCGGGCGCGGCCGGGCGCGCGCCCGCGTGGCCGGCGTGGGCGGCGGCGAGCCGCTCGACGGCGCGCTCGGCCAGCACGACCGCGGCCGCGAGATCGGGGAGGTCGGCGGCCTCGTCCAGCAGGCGGCCCGCGGCTTCGTAGGCCTCCAGGGCCCAGAGGTAGTCGCGGCGCGGGGCCGCCTCCTCCGGCGGGAGCTGGAGCTCGGCGGCGCGGAAGATCTCGCCCGCGAGGGTGACGCGGTCGGCCGCGTAGGTGGTGAGGCGGTCGCGGATCACCTCCCACTCACGGAGGATCAGCTCCTGCTGCTCACGGGAGGGACCGCTGCGCGCGGGAGGTGACGGCTCGGTCTTGCGCAGCAGCTTGACGAACCACCAGCGGTGGAACACCTGACCTCCCCGTAGACGATCTCTGCGCCGACCATTCTGCGGCGGGGCAGTGACAGGCGGAAGGGCGGGGTGGGGGTCAGGCCGGGGAGCGGAGCGTCTTGAGGAGGGTGAGGTCGGCGGCGTGGCGGGCGCCCTCGACGCGGGCGGGGTCGTGGCGGCCGTCGGGGGTCTCGATGATGAGGGGCACGCCCTCGGTCTCGGGGTGGGTGAAGAGCTCGGCGAAGGCGGCGGAGCCGATGTGGCCCGCACCGATGTTGGCGTGGCGGTCCTTGCGGGCGCCCACCACGTCGAGGGAGTCGTTGGCGTGGATCAAGCGCAGCCGCCCGGGGCCGACGGCGGCGGTGAGCAGGTCGAGGGTGGCCTTGGTGCCGCCCGGCTCGGCGAGGTCGTGGCCGGCCGCGAAGGCGTGGCAGGTGTCGAGGCAGACGCCGACCTTGGGGTGGTGGTCGAGGGCCTGCGCGTACGCCGCGAGGTCCTCCATCCGGGAGCAGAGCGAGCTGCCCTGGCCGGCGGTCGGTTCGAGCAGCAGCCAGGGCGCGGCCTCGCCGAGGGCGTCCAGTTCGTCGAGCAGCGGCCGTACGTCCGCGCGTACCTGGGCCATCGCCTCCGCGTACCGCGAGCCGCCGCCGGGGGCCCGGCCGACGGCCGAGCCGGTGTGCACGACCACGCCGAGGGCGCCGATCGCGTGGGCGCGGTGCAGCGAGTGCCGCAGCGACTCGGCGGAGCGCTCGCGGGTGGCGTCGCTGTCGGAGCCGAAGTTGATCAGGTACGGGGCGTGCACGTAGGCGGGGATGCCGCGCTCGGCGCAGGCCTCGCGGAACTCGGCGTCCCTGGCCGGGTCGCCGGCCGGGGTGGCCCAGCCGCGCGGGTTGGCCACGAAGACCTGGACCGCCTCGGCGCCGACCTTCGCCGCGTACGCCAGCCCGGTGCCGGTGAGGCCGCGCCCGGCGACCGGGACGTGGGCGCCGACGGGGTTGCGGCGGGCGGCGGGGGAGGGACCAGCGGGGGAGGAGGGTGCGGCGGTCATGAGGTCGAGGATGTCACGCTGCCGTGCGCGGCCGGTCACGAGGGCCGGGCTCCCGGTCGTACGGGGCAGGCGGCCGGCCAGGGGCTGGAGGAGGGCGCGGCAGTGGGCGGGGGCTGACGGGACGGGCCTGGCGCCGGGGAGCCTGCGGGGCCTCAGAGCTCCCGGTCGGGAGTGAGCCCCGCGGTCATGCCGACCAGACCGACCAGCGAGACGACGGCGAGGCAGAGGGCCAGGGTGTTCTGGACGGCCGTGTGGCCGTCGAGCCGCGCGAGGAAGGCCTCCGTCCGGTCCGGGTGAGTGCTCGGGTCGAGGGCGCGCGGGTAGCGGCTGACTCGGCTGGGCAGCGCGAGGGCACGCTGCGCCGAGGAAGTCCCGGGAGCCGAGCCGTAGGTGGTCGCTCCGGTGAAGTGGCGGATCCCGGCCTGGCGGTTCACGTGGGTGTCGTTGTTCTCCAGGACCCAGAGGAACGGCGGACCGAACGCGAGCATGAAACTGGCGAGGATGGTGCCGATCGCCGCCCACCGCTCCGGGGCGGAGGCCGGGATGTGAGCGATCACAGTCTGCGGCAGCCAGCCGAGGGCGAGCCAGAGCAGCGACAGCAGGAAGGCGTCCTGGGAGGCGCTCGGGGCCGGCGGGTAGTCCGTCTCGTACTGCCGTCCAGCGGTGGCGAAGACCGCTGCGGTGGTCAGGACGGTCAGGGCGAGCACGAGCGCCGCGGCGAAGCCCCAGGCGAGCAGCGAATGGCTGGGCGCGGCCGTCCGGCCGTCGGGGCGGACCAGGCCGGTGAGGGACCAGTACACGGTCAGGCCGACCGCACCGGCGCCCGTGGTCACGGCGCACCGGGCGGCCGCCGAATCCAGCCGCCGCAGGTGGAGCCAGGCGCCGTTGCCGGCCATTCCCTCGAAGGCGAAGAGCATCAACAACACCGCCTGCACTGCGGCGAGAGGGTTGAAGACGCCGTGCTCGGCGACGGCAGCGCACAGGCAGGACAGCACGACCACCGAGGCGACGGCACACACCCAGGCCGGCCAGGTACTCGGCGGGGGAGGTGGGGCCGGGACCAAGGGCGGGCGGGGCCGGGGTCGGAAGGCCCGGCGGGCGCCGTCGGAGGCGAGGGGCAGGAGGAGGAGCAGGGCGCCCGCCGCCACGCCGCCGAACAGCGGGTTCCACGGGATCCGGACCTGGCCGGGCTGCCACCCCAGGGGGTGCCCGAGCGTGATGGCCAGCACCAGGATCGCGGCGAACGCCGAGACCGTGTACGCGGACAGCCGGATCCAGACTCGCCGTGCGGCCCGCTGCTGCCGTTCGCTCGGCCACCCCTCCGGCGTACGCAGGGCGGGATCGCCCTCGATGGCCTCCAGTTCGGTGAAGTCCTTCTTGAAGTACTGGAAGAACACCCCGCCGATGACCGCACCGACGATGGTGAGGAGGAAGCCGCCGGTGATGTACTCCGTGTCTGTCCGGGCGCCCAGCCAGGTGGCGAAGCCCGCCGAGGAGAGCACACAGGCCGAGATCCCGGCCGAGACGAGGTAGTGGCTGTCGACCTGGGCCTGGGCCTGGATGTTCGTCACGTTCTTCCTGAGCCACCGCAGTACGACGGCGCCGAGGGCGGCGGCAACCGGTGCGGCCAGCACCAGCCAGGTGGGGGCCGAGCGGTCGGTGGAGACCACCAGCGTGACGCAGCCGAACACCGAGCAGACGGCCAGTGCCTCGACTGCGGAGACGGAGGTGGTGGAGGTGACGGTGGCTGCCAGGCCCAGGCCCGCCCCGAAGGCGCACGCCAGCGCCGCGAAGTCCAACGCCCCCATGGACGGGTAGTCGTGGACGAGGACGAGGGTGAAGCAGGTGAGCAGGGCCGAGGTCACGAGCGTGTTCAGGAGCACCGGGCGGGGCCGGCCGGCGACCAGGCCGACCCCGACGACCAGGACGGCCGAGGCGATCGCCAGTTCGGTGAGGGTGGCGGCAGAACTGGTGGTCGTACCCGCGTGGGCGGCGTCGGCGACGGCCAGCCAGCCGTAGCCGGCCGCCGAGGCGAGCGCCACGCAGAACCAGGAGCAGGTGAGGGCCCGCTGCCTGGCCCGGTCCTCGGCGCGCCGTACCGCGACGGCGAAGTCGGTGCCGATCGCGGCGAAGAACGCGCAGGCGAGGCCGAGGAAGCAGGCGTGGTAGATCCCCGCAGCGGTGAACTCGTGCGGCCGGGGCAGCGTCCAGTTCGGTGTGGGGTGCGGGTCGGCGCGCCAGCTGAGGACGAGCGCTGCCCCGGCCGCCGCCCCCAGGGCGGCCGCGACGGCGACCTTCCGCCGGTCGAGCTGTCTGCGCAGCCGGATGGTCATGACCCGCAGGCAGAGCGCGAGCAGCGGGAGCAGCAGGCCGTCTCCCCAGGTGGCACTGCGGTAGGCGAACAGCCCGGGCATCCCGGCCGGTTGGCCGCCCAGGCGCCAGAACAGCAGGAGCGGGACGTACCCGGTCAGCAGCACGGCGAGCGGCCAGACCAGGACGCTGTACCTGACGTGCGACGGCTGCTCGGGCGCGGTCATGTCTTCAAGGTGCGCCGCGGCGGCCCGGGGCGCCAGGGGCTCGGCCGCAGAACGACCCGTTCGGGTGTCAGGCCCTGGGCCGCAGGGCGGTGGCGCCCAGGACCAGGCAGGCGGCGAGGGCGGTGACCACGCAGAAGGAGACGGTGAGCGAGCTGAGCTGGGCGATGCCGCCGATCGCGGCGGGGGCCACCAGGCCGGAGATGTAGGTGATGGTCGCGACCCCGGCGATCGACTGGCTGGGGTTGGGGCCGCTGTGCCCGGCCGCCGCGAAGGCGAGCGGGACGACGGTGGCGATGCCGACGCCGATCAGGGCGAAGCCCGGGATGGCCAGGTAGGGCGTGTCGGCGGCGGCCACCAGGGCACTGCCGAGGGTGGCCACGATGCCGCCGATCCGCAGGGTGGTGACCGGGCCGAAACGGCGGATCACCAGGTCACCGGTGAGGCGGGCGATCGTCATGGTGGCGGCGAAGGCGCTGGAGCAGGCGGCCGCGATCCCGGCGGAGGCACCGGTCACGTCGCGCAGGTAGACACCGCTCCAGTCCAGGCTGGCCCCCTCGGCGAAGACGCCGCAGAAGCCGACCAGCCCGACGGCCAGCGCCGAGCGCGGCGGCAGCGCGAAGCGGGGCGGGGCCTCGGTGCCGGCGGCCGGGCAGATGTCGAGCAGGCCGCCGCAGACCAGCTGGGCGAGGCCGGCCAGCACCAGGGCGGTGAGGCCGAGCTGCAGGCGCGGCTCGAACTGCTGGTTCGCGGCGAGCACGCCGAACCCGGAGGCGACCAGCACGCCGACGCTCCACATGCCGTGCAGTCCGGACATGATCGAGCGGCCGAGCCGCTGCTCGATCTCCACGCCTTGGGCGTTCATCGCCACGTCCGCCATTCCCGCCACCGCGCCGTAGCCGAGCAGCCCCGCCATCAGGGCGGGCAGGTTCGGGGCGAGGGCGGGCAGCGCGAGCGAGAGGCACCAGAGGGTGAGCAGCCCGCGCACGGCCAGCCGGCTGCCGTACCGGTGCACCACCCGGCCGGCCAGCGGCATCGCCACCGAGGCGCCGACGGCCGGGCAGAGCAGGGCGAAGCCGAGCTGGGCCGGGCTGAGGTGCAGGTGGTGCTGGATCCACGGGATGCGGGTGACGAAACTGCCGGTCACCGAGCCGTGCACGGCGAAGACCAGCGAGACCGCGATCCGGGCCCGGCTGACGGGCCCGCGCCGACCGGTCCGCGGCGGGCTGGTGAGTGTGGCCATGGCGATCTCTGTCCCCCTCCTGTGTGTGACAGCACCGTAAATTATCAGGAAGGAACCCTGATAGATAAGGCGGGCGGGGATTTCCGTCCGGAAAGATGTGCTCCCATGACCAGCATCCGCGCCGCCTCCCCGAGTCGGGCCGCCACCCCCAGCACCGCCCGCGCCATCAACGACCGCCTGGCGCTGGACCTGCTGCTCGACCGGGGCCCCCTGACCGCCCCCGAGCTGCGCACCCTCACCGGCCTGTCCCGGCCGACGGTGGCCGACCTGCTCGAGCGGCTGCAGCGCGGCGGCCTGGTCGCCGTCGCGGGGGAGAGCGGCGAGCAGCGGCGCGGGCCGAACGCCCGGCTGTACGGGCTGGTGGCCGACCGGGCGCACCTTGCCGGGATCGACGTGCGGGCCACCGGCGTGCGGCTGGTGGTGGCCGACCTGACCGGTCGCACCCTGGCCGGGGCCGAACTGCCCGCCGAGGGGCCGGAGCTGGTGGAACGGACGGTGCGCAGTCTGGCCGAGGCGGCCCGCACGGCCGGGGCCGAGCGGCTGCACACCGTGGCCGTCGGCGCGCCCGGCATGGTCGACCCGCGGACCGGCGACCAGCACTCCGACGGCCAGCCCGGCTGGCACGCCGAGCTGATCGCCGCGCTGCGGGCCGGTGCCCACGGCGGGCCCGCGCTGGCGGGCACCCGGGTGATCCTGGAGAACGAGGTCAACCTCGCCGGGATCGCCGAGCACCGCCTGGGCGCGGCCCGGGACCGGGACACCTTCGCGCTGCTCTGGCTCGGCCACAGCGTCGGCGGGGCGCTGATGCTGGACGGGCGCCTGCTGCGCGGTGTCTCGGGCGGCACCGGCGAGCTGTGCTACCTGCCGGTGCCCGGCACCGGCGGGCTGCCCACGGCCACCGCCAGCGACGGCGGCTTCCACTCCCTGGTGGGCAGCGAGGCGGTCTGCGCGCTGGCCCGGGAGTACGGCCGCCCGGTGCCGGAGGCCGGGCTCGGGGCGGGTCTGACCGGCCGTGGGCAGAGCGGGGTGGGGCTGGGCCCGGTGGCGCGGGCCGAGGTGGTGGTGCGGGCGGCGCTGGCGGCCGGGCCCGAGGGGCTGCCGTTCCTGGACGAGCTGGCCGGGCGGATCGCGGTCGGGGTGGCGGCGGTGTGCGTGGTGGTCGACCCGGGCTGCGTGGTGCTCGGCGGCGAACTCGGCCGGGCGGGCGGGGAGTTGCTGGCCACCCTGGTGGCCGGGCGGCTGGCTCGCCTGTCGCCGCTGCGGACGGAGGTCCGGGCCGGGACGGCCGGAGGCGGGGCGGTGCTGGCGGGGGCGGTGCTCACGGCCGGGGACGCGGCCCGGCGGGAGATCTTCGGCTGACGTCCGGTCAGGCGGCTGCCGGGGTCAGGGAATCGGTCCGGCGGGAGATCTTCGGCTGACGGCTGGTCAGGCGGCGACCGGGGCCGGGTAGTCGGGCAGGTCGATGGCTCCGGCCTTGGCGAACTGGGCTGCGAGGATGGTGCGCATCGGCCAGTGCGTCATGGTGCGCATCGAGAGTGCGCGCAGGTGGATGGCGAGCGCGCTGTGCGGGGCGTACCCGCCCGCGCCGCCGGGCGGGAGCTCCTGGGCCTGGGCCACGTAGGGGCGCATGAGCTCGTCGTAGCGGCGGAAGGCCCGGCGGTGGTCGCCGCCCGCGGCGGCCAGCTCGCCGGCCAGGACGTACGCGCCGACAAGGACGCGGCGGCGGCCAAGGACCGCGCGGCCGCGGCCCAGAAGGCGCTGAACGCCGCGATGGCGAAGTCGGCCGCCGCGGACGCCGCGGCCGATGCCGCCACCGGTACGAGCGCGGCGGAGAGCGCGAAGGCGGCGGCCCAGGCGGCCGCCGGCGAGGCGGTGGCGGCCGGCCAGGCCGCCGACCAGGCGGAGATCGACGCGGACAACGCCGAGAACGCCGCCGTGTCGGCCCGGGCCGCTGCCACCACCAGCACGGCGGCGGCCAACAAGTCCTCGGCGGCGGCCAGGGTCGCCGACGCGGCGGCCGCCACCACGCGGGCCAACGCCGCCCAGGGCGACGCCCTGGCGGCCGAGGCGATCAACCAGGCCCAGGTCGCCAAGCAGAACTCGGACGCGGCGAACGCCCTGGCCAAGCAGGCGGCCAAGGACTCGGCCGACGCCAAGGCGGCGGCCGACGGGGCCAAGAAGGAGGCCGACGGCGCCGTCTCCGACGCCGCCACCGCCTCCGGCCAGGCCTACGCGGCCTCGCAGCAGGCGGAGATCGCCCGGGACACCGCGAACGCGGTGACCGCCCCGGCGGACCAGGCGATCGAGCTCGGTATCACCTTCGCGGCCACCGACGCCACGGCCGGTCTCTCGGTCGCGGTGGCGGACACCGCGAAGACGCTCGCGGAGCAGGAGGCGGCGGTCGCCGACTTCCGGGCCGCCGAGGCGGCGGCCTTCGCGGCGGCGGCCCAGGACGCGGCCAACCGGGCCACCGGTGACGCCAAGCTGGCGGCCCAGGCGGCGGCGGACGCGGCGGCCTCGGCCGCCAAGGCCTCCCGCGCGGCGGCCAACGCCCTCAAGTCGGCGGCCCAGGCGGCGGCCGACGCGAAGGACACCAAGGCGGTCTCGGAGCGGCTCGACGCGATCAACCTCCAGACCGAGGGCGACGCGTGGAAGGCCGACCAGTCGGCCGCCTCGGCGCAGAACGAGGCGGCGGCCGCCCGCGCGGCGGCCACCGACAGCGAGAAGGACGCGGGCGCGGCCCGGACGGCGGCGACCAACGCGCGGGACTCGGCCGACGACGCCGCGTCCTCCGCCGCCGACGCCCAGAAGTCGGCCGACTCCGCCCAGCAGGCGGCCAACTCGGCCCAGGCCGACGCCAAGGACTCGGCGCAGCTCGCCGAGGGTGCGGCCCAGTTCGACCGGAACCCGCCGTCGGCCGGGGACCACACGCCGGACAACGAGTTCCCGGGGCTGACCCTGGAACCGATCGACATGAAGCAGGAGGCCCACGCCACCGACCAGTGCAAGTGGAACCCGGAGCATCCGATCCACTGCAGCCTGCCGGGCGATGTGCACATCTGGGGCAAGGCGATGGCCTTCATCGTCACCTGCGACATCCCGAACGCCACGGCCGAGGCCTGTGTCGCCACCGGCAAGTACACCAAGGACTCCCTGGGCCCCATCGACGTCGACGTGACGACCCACCAGGTCTTCGACGTCAACATGTGGGAGCAGGACGTCACGTTCGTCAAGACGCTGGCCTACGGGATGGTCAGCGACTTCGTCGGGTGCGTGAAGCACTTCGACATCACCAGCAGCGACTGCCTCTGGGCGATCGGGAGCATCGTGATCCCGGCCGCACTGAAGGTGGCGCTGCGGGCGGCGCTCACCATCCGCGCCGCGATGGTGATCGGCGACATGGTGGGCGCGGAGGCCGCGTACAACGTCCTGGTCCAGTCGGCCAAGGCCGCCGCGATCAGCATGACCACGCTGTCGAAGTTCACCGACGTGCTGAAGGCCGTCCGGATCCGCGGACTGCTCAAGGCGCTGCTGCCCTGCAACCCGACGCACAGTTTCGCGGCGGGCACCGGGGTCCTGATGGCGGACGGCAGCGTCAGGCCGATCCAGGACGTCCGGGGTGGTGACGAGGTCGAGAACGCCCGGCCCGGTGGCGGCACCGAGCGGCACCGGGTGGAGAACGTCTTCACCACCCGGACCGACACCGACTTCACCGATCTGACGATCGGTGGGCCGGACGGCCGGCAGAAGATCACCGGTACCCAGAACCACCCGTACTACGACCTGACCCGCCAGGCCTTCGTGGAGGCCTCCCGCCTCACCGTGGGCGACCGGCTGCAGACCGTCGACGGCTCGGTGGCGACGGTGCTGGCGGTGCGCAGCTACGTGGCCGCGATGGTCACGTACGCCCTGGGTATCAGCGACCTCCACACCTACTTCGTCGTCGCGGGCCGCACGCCGGTCCTGGTGCACAACTTCGACTGCCCGGTCGGGGTCACCGTCGAGGCGACGGCGGAGGGGATCACCATCGCGCACCCCGCGAGCGGGTCGATGACCATCGGTCTGCTCGACGCGCGGACCGGTACGCTGACCCTCGGGATGGACCGCCTGGAGGGGTCCACCATCTCGGGCAAGCAGATGTTCCAGATGGTGATGGACCACTTCGGGGACAAGGTCGAGATCATCCAGGGCAACTGGTCCTACGGGGACAACCTGGCCGCGTTCAACAAGCTGATCGCGGAGGGGATGCCCGAGAAGACGGCCGCCAGGGCCACGTGGACGGGCCAGCGGGCCGCCGACTACGGGTACACCAGCGTCCGGATCTCGCGGGCGGAGCCCGCCGCCGAGGGCGGTTACGCCCGAGTGTCAGCCGATTTCAGGAAGCCGTGAGACATGAGTGAGTACGACTGGGTGGCGGAGCTGCGCCGGCTGCGCGACCAGGGGCTGGACATCGTCCAGGTCGCCGAACACATGCGGGACAACCATGAGGCGTTCGCGAAGCGGTCGATCGTGATCCTCAACCAGTACCGGCTGGCGTTCGACCTGTCGATTCCCCAGATGCAGGACATCGGGGGCTGGTACGAGGGCGGCCTGTCCGCCGAGTACCTGAGGCGGGAGATCCGGATCTGACGGACCGGTGACACCACGGGCCGCGCCCTCCCTCCGGGGAGGGCGCGGCCCCGTCCCGCGCGGGCGTCCGCCCGTGGACGCAGCGAGGGGCCGCCCCCGGCCGGGGGCGGCCCGTCCACGTGCTTGGCGGGCTTACTTCAGGGCGCCGAGGGCGGCCTGGTAGTTCGGCTCGTCGGCGATCTCGGAGACGAGCTCGGTGTGCAGGACCTCGTCGTTCTCGCCGAGGACGACGACCGCGCGGGCGGTCAGACCGGCCATCGCGCCGCCCGCGATGTCCACGCCGTAGGCGGCGTGGAAGTCACGGTTGCGGAAGGTGGAGAGGCTCTGGACGTTCTCCAGGCCCTCGGCGCCGCAGAAGCGGGCCTGCGCGAAGGGCAGGTCGGCCGAGATGCACAGCACCACGGTGTTCTCAAGGCTGTTGGCCTCGGCGTTGAACGTGCGGACCGAGGTCGCGCAGGTCGGGGTGTCGACGCTGGGGAAGATGTTCAGGACCTTGCGCTTGCCGGCGAAGTCCGCCAGGGACTTCTCCGCCAGCCCCGCACCGACGAGGGTGAACGCGGGGGCCGTGCTGCCGGACTGCGGCAGCTCGCCGTTGACCTCGACCGGGTTGCCCTTGAGGGTGACCTGAGCCATGAGGGTTTCTCCTCCAGATGGTCGTACTTCTCGGTGTAGCCACACCGCGTGACCGGGACGGCTACGCGGGTAACTGGGAACACGGAGATCCTACTCAGTGCGCGGGCGGAGGCGGGAGTGGATGTCCGACCAGTGATCGGGTGCTCAGGAGGGCACCTGTTCGTGCTGGTGGATGAGGCGCTTGAGGTGGGCGATCTCCCGCTGGAGGGCCTGGGCGCCGGCCGGGGTGAGGGTGATCCAGGTGCGCGGGCGGCGGCCTTCGTACCCCTTCTCGACCTCGATCAGGGCGGCCTTCTCCAGCACGGTGAGGTGCTGGCCCAGGTTGCCGGCGGTCAGGTCGAGGGTGGTGCGCAGGAAGCCGAACTCCACCCGGCGGGCCTGGTGGGTCACGGTGAGGATGCCGAGACGGACGCGCTGGTGGACCACGTCGTCCAGGCCGGTGGCGGGGTGCTGGTCGGGCTCGGGATGCTGCTCGGTGGGTCGCTCGGTGGGCTGCTCGGTCATGATGCGGTGCGCCGCCGGGGGAGCTGGGCACGGGCGAAGCCCAGCGCGCCGAGCAGCAGGAGCAGGCCCGGGACGCCGTAGCGAGGGAGGCCGGACCAGGGGGACGAGTAGGCGATCCCCGACCAGCCGGTGGTGAGGGGAACCAGTTCGACGGCGAGGTAGACCAGGGTCAGCAGGAGCAGGGCCGGGCTGCGCTCGACCCAGGCGAGCACCAGCAGGGGGAGGCCGATGCTGGCGGCGGAGCCGGTGAGCCGCAGGAGGAAGGTGGTCAGGCCCGAGTGCGGGTCCAACCGCGCGCCCAGGAAGTCGACCGGAGCGCCGGGCGTCAGGTGGCTGACGGCCCAGAAGCTGGTGGCCGAGACCAGGAAGACCAGCCCCGGGCCGATCAGGACGTAGGGGCGCACGGGGGTGCCGACGCCTCGGCTGCGCGAGCGGCGCAGGTAGAAGGCGGCCGTCGCGGCGTAGACGAGGACCAGGCCGACCGTCCAGTAGAGCGGTGAGCCCTGCTTCGCGATGGTGCAGCCGGAGCCGCCGTCCGGGCAGGGGACGTCCTGGATGCTGACGGTCAGCCGGGTGACGAGGATCCCGCCGAGGGTGAGCAGGCCGAGCAGGAGCAGGGGGAACCAGGTGCCGCGCTGGACGGCGCGCACCCGGCGGGTCAAGTCGCCCAGACCGTCCAGGACTTCGCGCGGGGAGCCGTTCGACGACGGCAGCGGTATGTCTGTCATGCAGTCAGCTTTGCATTACAGACTGATTGTGGCAAGAGATTTGGGTGAAACGAAGCGGCCCCTCCGGAAGTCCGGAGGGGCCGCTGGGTGAGGCTGGTTGACGCAGCGTCAGAGCTCGGTGAGCTCGCCCAGGCCGAGGGTGCGGAGGGTGTGGTTGGCCATGGCCAGGTGGCCGGCCGCGTTGGGGTGGGCCGGGTCGTCCAGCCAGGCGAGCGGGTCGTGGCTGCCGAAGCGGTCCAGCCAGTGCGCCTCGTGGTCGACCAGCAGGGCGCCGGTGTCGGCGGCGATCTCGCGCACGGCCTGGCAGTAGGCGGGGAGTTCGGCGCGGTAGGGCCGGCCGGCGATGCTGGCCAGGGTCGGGGTGTGCAGCACGATCCGGGCGTCCGGCGTCCGGGCGATGATCTCGCGCATCGCCGCGTGGAAGGCGGGCAGCCCGTCCAGGCCCGCGATCGCGTCGTTGGTGCCGAGCGAGAGGGAGAGGATGTCGGGGGCGAAACGGCCGATCACGTGCTCGTACGCGTCCAGCACGTGGCTCGCGCGCCAGCCGGTCACGCCGGTGTTCAGGACCAGGTCGGTGTGCCGGTCGAGCTGCCAGCGGACGCGCTCGCTGAGGTGCTCGACCCAGCCCCGGGCGCCGTGGGTGTGCAGCACGGCCTGGGTGATGCTGTCACCCGTCATCACCCAGGTCATCGGCTGGTCGGACAGTTCGATCATCTCGGTCGTCTCCCCCGTGGTGGTGGTCGGTCACGGTGATCATAACGGGGGGATGACGGGCGTCAGGCCTGGTGGAGGCGGGTGAGCAGGGCGAGCAGCTGCCGCTGCTCGGCGGGGTCGAGCGGGGCGAGCAGCTCGGCGTTGGCGCGGTCGGCTCGCTCGCCGTGCAGTACTCGAGGGCCCGCGGGGCCGGGCGGGTGGTGGCGGCGGTGGGCAGTGCGGAGAAGGCGGAGTTCGCCCGCGCCCTCGGGGCGGACGACGTGGTGCTGTACTCGGACGCGTCCTGGGGCGAGCCGGTCGACGTGGTGCTGGACGGGGTGGGTGGCGAGCTGCTCGGCCCGGCGGTGCGGGCGCTCGCCCCCGGCGGCCGGCCGGTGGCGTTCAGCTCCGGCGGCGGGGTGGTGGACGCGTACGAGCTGCTGATACGCAGCGCCTCGGTGACGGGGTTCCAGATGGCCGCGATCGCTCGGGGCCAGCCGGAGTTGTACGCCCGCTGGCGGGAGGAGCTGTGGGAGCTGTACCGGCAGGGCGGCCTGCGGGTCCAGGTGGCCGCCGAGCTGCCGCTGGCCGAGGCCGGGGCGGCGCACGCCCTCATCGAGGAGCGGCGGAACCTCGGGAAGGTCGTGCTGCTGCCGGGCCGGTGAGGGCGGCCCCGCGGGCGAGCACCGGGTCGGTGCCGTCCGGGCGGTCGTAGCACTCGAGGAGCAGCCTGCCCCTCAGGTCCTCCAGCTCCTCCACGGCCTCCGCGAGCAGGGCCTCGGCCCAGGCGTCGAGCGAGGTGGTGCTCAGCGCGGCGTTCGGCACCGCCGACGGCGGGCCGAGGGGCACCCAGTCGGGCGTGCGGTCGTCCTGGTGCAGCAGCCGCCACCAGTAGGGCTGCCAGTAGGGCTTCTGCTGCGGCACGGGAGCAGCTCCGGGGCTCGGGGCGGGTGATCCGCCTCACAGGGTGTCACAGCCCGGCGGGCTGCGGTGTCCTGTGTCCGAACCCCTTGGAGAGGCGGGAGAACGGCATGGACGAGCAGGTCGAGGTGGTCGTGGTCGGCGGCGGGTACGCCGGGGTGATGGCGGCGAACCGGTTGACCCAGCGGGAGGGGCTGCGGGTGACCCTGGTCAACCCGCGGGCCGGCTTCGTGGAGCGGATCCGGCTGCACCAGCTGGCGGGCGGCACTCACCCGGCGGTGGCGGCGTACGAGGAGGTGCTGGCGGCCGGGGTGCGCCTGGTGGTCGACAGCGCGAGCCGGATCGACGCCGCGGGGCGCCGGGTGGAGCTGGCCGGTGGCGGAGCGCTCGGGTACGACTACCTGGTCTACGCGGTGGGCAGCGGCAGCGCCGACCCGCGGGTGCCCGGCGCGGCCGAGCACGCGTACCCGGTGGCGAGCCTGGAGGAGGCGCAACGGCTGCGGGAGGCGATCGGCGCGGCGCCCGTGGCGGCCCCGGTGACGGTGGTCGGCGGTGGCCCGACCGGGATCGAGACGGCGGCCGAGCTGGCCGAGGCCGGCCGGTCGGTGACGCTGGTCTGCGGCGGGGCGCTCGGCCCCTACCTGCACCCCCGCGGGCGGCGCGCCGTCGCCCGGCGGCTGGCCCGGCTCGGGGTCGTGGTGCTGGTCGGCGTGCGGGTGACGGAGGTGACGGACAAGGTGGTGCGGCTCGGCGACGGCAGCATGCTGGCCAGCCGGGTGACGGTGTGGACGGCCGGGTTCGGCGTGCCGCAGCTGGCCGCCGTCAGCGGGCTGCGCACCGACGCGCTCGGCCGGCTGCTCACCGACGAGACACTGACCAGCCTGGGTGACGAGCGGATCGTCGCGGCGGGCGATTCGGCCGCGCCCTCCGGGGTGCCGTTCCGGATGAGCTGCCAGGCGGCCGAGCCGCTCGGCGCCCATGCCGCCGACACCGTGCTCGGGCGGATCGACGGGAGGCAGCCGGAGCCGGTGCGGCTCGGGTTCTTCGGGCAGTGCGTCAGCCTCGGCCGCAGCGCCGCCGTGTTCCAGTACGCCGGGCGGGACGACGTGGCCAAGGCGGTGCACCTGGGCGGGCGTGCCACCGCGAAGCTCAAGGAGCTGGTCTGCCGCGCCACGGTCAAGCAGCTGACGGCCGAGGCACGCAAGCCCGGATCGCTCCGCTGGGAGTGGGCCGAGGACCGCACCCGGCCGGAGCAGGTCTCGGGGCCGGCGAGGAAGGAGCGCGTGCGATGACCGAGCCGTTGACACCGCAGGACGCGGCGGCCGACCAGGCGACCGAGGCCTTCGTCGCCCATCGGAACCTGCTCTTCACCGTGGCCTACGAGATGCTCGGCTCGGCGGCCGACGCGGAGGACGTGCTGCAGGAGACGTGGCTGCGCTGGGTCGGCGTCGACCTCGGCCAGGTGCGGGACCAGCGGGCCTACCTGGTGCGGATCACCACCCGGCAGGCGCTCAACCGGCTGCGCACCATGAGCAGGCGCAAGGAGGCCTATGTCGGCTCCTGGCTGCCCGAGCCGATGCTGACCACGCCGGACGTGGCGGAGGACGTCGAGCTGGCCGAGAGCGTGTCGATGGCGATGATGCTGGTCCTCGAGACGCTCTCGCCCACCGAGCGGGCGGTCTTCGTGCTGCGGGAGGCCTTCGACGTCAGCTACGAGGAGATCGCGGCCGCCGTCGACAGGACCCCGGCCGCGGTGCGGCAGATCGCCCACCGCGCCCGGCGGCACGTGGATGCCCGGCGGCCGCGCGGGGTGGTCTCCACCCGGGAGGCCAGGGCGGCGCTGGAGTCCTTCCGGCGCTGCCTGGAGACGGGTGACCTGCAGGGCTTCCTCGACGTCTTCGCCCCCGACGTGGTGCTGGTCGGCGATGGTGGCGGCATCAAGCAGGCCGCGCCGCGGCCGGTGTCCGGGGCCGACAAGGTGGCCCGGTTCATCACCGGCGGGATGCGCAGGTTCGGCGCCGAGCTCAGCTGCGCGCTCACCACGGTCAACGGCAGCCCGGCGCTGCGGATGTACCTGGACGGGGAGTTCGACGGCGTGATGGCGCTGCGGATGGACGAAGGCCGGATCAGCGGCCTCTACTACGTCCGCAACCCGCAGAAGCTCACCAGGGTGGAGGCCGAGACGGTGCTCACCCTGCGGTGAGCGTCTCCCGGCCGGCGGTCAGGAGGCAGGAGCGGTCAGCGCCGGGGTGCCGACCAGGACGGCGGCGGCCAGTCCGGCGACGAGAAGGGCGGTGATCAGGACACCGGCGCAGACGGCCCTGACCGAGACGGGGCGCTCGGGCGGTGTGACGTTGCTCTGGTACCGCTCGGCCTCGGCGACGAAGGCGAACGGGACGGGCTCCGGCCCCGGGGCCATCCGAGCACTCCTCAGGTCTGCTGGTCTGATCACCTGACCGATCATGCCCGATTCGTCCGACTTGAACCAAAAAAGTGCTGACCCACCGTCAGGCCGGGACCGGTCCGTCGCGCCGGGCCGGTGTGAAGTACGGCAGGATGGCGACGACAACCACAGGAGCTACTGCCAGGAGCGTTCCATGGGCCAGCCCGGCCGGTCGGTCAACCGCTACCGCATCGGGGAGGCGGCGGCGATGCTCGGCGTGAGCGCCGACACCATGCGGCGCTGGGTGGATGCCGGGCGCCTCGCCGCCGAGCGCGACGAGCACGGGCACCGGATCATCGCCGGGCCCGAACTGGCCTCCTTCGCCCGCGAGCTGGCCCGGCCGGAGAACGCCGAGGCGGAGGGGCGGCCCTCCTCCGCCCGCAACCGCTTCCCCGGGATCGTCACCGACGTGGTGCTCGGCGACGTCGCCGCCCAGGTGGAGATCCAGGCCGGCCCGTTCCGGGTGGTCTCGCTGATCAGCCGGGACTCGGCCGAGGAGCTGAACCTGGTGCCCGGCGCCCCCGCCACCGCCGTCATCAAGTCCACCAACGTGGTGATCGAGCGTGGCTGAGCGGCGGGTGCTCGCCGTCGCCCACCGGGGTGACCCGTACCGCTTCCGGGAGAACACCCTCGCCTCGGTGGAGTCCGCCCTGGCCGCCGGGGCCGATCTGGTCGAGGTGGACGTCCAGCTCACCCGGGACGGCGTCCCGGTGCTGCTGCACGACCTGACCCTGGATCGGCTCTGGCGCGACCGGCGCCCGGTCGGCTCGGTCACCGCCGAGCAGCTGACCGACGTCGGCAGCCCCGGCCTGCGGGTGCCCACCCTGGCCGAGGCGCTCAAGGCGGTCGGCGAGACCCCCGGCGCCCGGCTGATGATCGACCTCGACACGCCCGGCCCGGTGGCCGCCACCTGGCAGCTCGTCACCGACCTCGGCGCCGAGCAGCGGGTGGCCTTCTGCGGCCCGATCGGCGCGATGCTGGCCGTGCGCGAGCTCGCCCCCGCCGCCGAGCTGGCCCTCACCTGGAAGCAGCCCCGCCTCCCCGGCCCGGCCCTGCTGGCCGACCTGCGCCCCCGCTACGTCAACCCGCCGTTCGGGCTGGTCACGGCGGAGTTCACCGCCGCCGCGCACGGGCTCGGCCTGGAGGTCAGCTGCTGGACGGTCGACCGGCGGCGCACCATGGCCCGGATGCTCGAGTACGGCGTCGACTCGCTCACCACCAACCGGATCGCCCTGCTGCACCGGGTCCTGGGCGCGCCCTCCGGAACACGGCGGCCGTGACCGCGAAGGTGCTGACCCGGCGGGAGCTGGGCCGGGCGCTGCTGGCCCGTCAGCAGCTCCTCGAGCGGGGCGGCGGCGGCGCCGAGGCGATGGTGGCCCACCTGGTCGGGCTGCAGGCGCAGGCCGCGCCCGAGCCGCCGTACCTCGGGCTGTGGTCCCGGCTGGCCGGGTTCCGGCCCGAGGAGCTGAGCGGGCTGCTGACGGAGCGCCGGGTGGTCCGGGTCGCACTGCAGCGCGGGACGATCCACCTGGTCACGGCCGAGGACTGTCTGAGCCTGCGTCCGCTGCTGCAGCCCGTCCTGGACCGGGCGCTGCGCGGCGCCTACGGCAAGCGACTGGCCGGGCTCGACCTGGCGGAGCTCGCCGCGCTCGGGCGGGAGCTGGTGGAGGCCGAGCCGCTCACCTTCCAGGAGCTCGGGCAGCGGCTGGCGCTCACGTACCCGGACCGCGATCCGGCGGCGCTCGCGCAGGCCGTGCGGGCCGGGCTGTCGCTGGTGCAGGTGCCGCCGCGTGGGCTGTGGGGCCGCAGCGGCCCGGCCGCGCACACCACGGCCGAGCACTGGCTCGGCCGGAGCGGCCCGGCGGGCGGCCCGGCGGAGCTGGTGCGGCGGTATCTGGCGGCGTTCGGCCCGGCGAGCGTCGCGGACGTGCAGAAGTGGTGCGGCCTCACCGGGGTCGGGCGGGTGGTGGCCGTGCTGGCGGGGGAGTTGCTGGAGTACCGGGACGAGCAGGGCAGGGTGCTGTACGACCTGCCCGCCGCGCCGCGCCCGGGGGCCGACACACCCGCCCCGGCCCGGCTGCTCGCGCCCTTCGACAACCTGCTGCTCTCGCACGCCGACCGGTCCCGGGTGCTGCCCGAGGAGCACCGCCGCCGGGTGATGACCGTGAACGGCCTGGTGCTCGGCACGCTGCTGCTCGACGGTGCGGTGGACGGCGTCTGGCGCTCGGCGCCGGGCACGGTCACCGTCTGCCCGTTCCGGAGGCTGACCGCCGCCGAGCGGGCCGAGGTCGAGGCCGAAGGGGCCCGGCTGGCGGAGTTCCTGGGCGCGGGGGAGCTGGTGGTCGAGGGCGGCTGACCCCGCATTGGATCGGATGAATCGGAGCGCATGAATCGGACATTTCATCAGATTCTGTGATGATAATGGTCGGTCAGGACGGCCCGATCGCGGTGGGAGGCGGCATGTCGGTGGAGCCCGCCGGGGCGAGCAGCCCCGAGGACCGCAGGCCGCCGTACCGGATGCTGCCGCCGGTGGTCCGGACGGCCGCCGCCTGGTCCGTCGCGGTGATCCTCTTCATCTCCGTCGCCACCCTGGTGGTGTACGCCTTCGTCGCGCTGCGCGCCGCCACCATCCCGATGGTGCTCGCGCTGCTCGGCACCGCGCTGCTGTACCCCGTCATGCCCTGGCTGGTCCGGCGCGGGCTCGGGCGGGGCCCGGCCGCCGGGCTCACCTGCGTGGTGCTGGTGGCCGTGGTCTGCGGGGTGCTCGCGGTGCTCACCAACTCGCTGGTGCACAGCGCCCCGCAGATCGCCGCCTCGCTCAAGCAGGCGGGCGACCAGCTCGCCGACTGGCTCGGCCCGGCGGGGGAGAAGCTCAAGCACGCGCTCTCCGACACGGCCGGCTCCGGCACCTCGGCCACCGGTTCGCTGCTGAGCTCGCTGGCCAGCGGAGTGCTCTCGGGCCTGGGCATCCTCACCCAGCTGGTCACCGGCGGGGTGCTCGCCCTGGCCCTGGTCTTCTTCTTCCTCCGCGACGGCCACCGCAGCCCCGACCTGGTCCGCGCCCTGCTGCGCCCCGAGACGGCCGAGACGGTGATCGCCTGCGGCCGGCAGGCCTTCGCGGCCACGGCCGGCTTCATGCGCGGCACCACGCTGATCGCCTTGATCGACGCCACCTTCATCACCATCGGCCTGGTGATCCTCGGAGTGCCGGGCGCGGCCGGGCTCGGCGCCCTGGTCTTCCTCGGGGCCTTCATCCCCTTCATCGGCGCCTTCCTCTCCGGCACCGTCGCCGTGCTGGTCGCCCTCGCCGACGGCGGGCTCGGCACCGCGCTGTGGACACTCGGCGTGGTGCTCGCCGTCCAGGCCGTGGAGGGCAACATCCTGCAGCCCGTGATCCAGAGCCGCACCGTCGAGCTCCACCCCGCGACGATCATGTTCGCCGTGGTGGCCGGCTCCGGCGTGGCCGGCATCCTCGGCGCGCTGCTCGCCGTCCCGGTCTGCGCGGCCGGGCTCGGCGTGGTCTCCGTGCTGCGCGGGCGCGGACTGCGCGACCCGCGCCCGGAGCCGCCGGGCACGGCGGTCGGGAACTGAGCGGTATTGTCGCGGTGGCCAAGAGTGGCCAAGAAGCGGTGAGTAGAGAGCAGGGGACGTGGAGTTCCGAGCAGACATCCTGGGAGCGCCGTACGAGTCCGTCGAGCTGCCCCTGCGGGCCGACGACGAGGGCCCGGTCAGCGCCACGCTGGTACGGCGGCTCGTCCCCGGCTCGCAGCGCGCCGTGCTCTACGTCCACGGCTACGTGGACTACTTCTTCCAGACCCACCTGGCCGACCACTTCACCGCCGCCGGGTACTCCTTCTACGCCCTCGACCTGCGCAAGTACGGCCGCTCGCTGCGCCCGCACCAGTCGCCCAACTTCATCCGCGACCTCGCCTCCTACGACGAGGAGCTGGACGAGGCCGTCCGCATCGTCCGGGACCTGGACGGTCACACCCAGCTGCTGGTCAACGGCCACTCCACCGGCGGCCTGGTCACCGCGCTGTGGGCCGACCGCCGCGCCGGGCGCGGCCTGGTGGACGGGCTGTTCCTGAACAGCCCGTTCCTGTCCATGCCCGCCGCGCCCGCCGTGCGCACCGTCGGCTCCCCGGCCCTGGACGTGCTCGGCCGCCTGCTGCCCACCACCAAGCTGCCCGCGCCGCTCAACCCGCACTACGTGCACAGCCTGCACCGCGACCACAAGGGCAGCTGGGACTTCGACCTCGGCCTCAAGCCCGCCGAGGGCTTCCCGCTGTTCGCGGGCTGGCTCGCCGCGATCAACCAGGGCCACCGCAAGGTCCGCCAGGGCCTCGCAATCGACTGCCCCGTGCTGCTGATGGCCTCCACCGCCTCCACCGTCACCAGCAAGTGGGACGACGCCCTGCACCGCACCGACGGCGTGCTGCGCGCCGACGACATCGCCGACCTCGCGCCCCGGCTCGGCCGCCACGTCACCTGCGTGCGGATCGAGGACGGCGTGCACGACCTGGTGCTGTCCGGCGAACAGGCCCGCGGTCAGGTCTTCGCGGAGCTGGACCGCTGGCTGGCCGCCTACCTGCCGGTGGCGCCGTGACCGCGGTGGAAGGCCTCCCGGTGGGGGACGACCGGCGCGCCGTCGAGCGGGCGGTGGCCCTCGGGCTGGCCAAACTGATGCCGGACCTGGACGACGAGCAGGGCTGGCTGCTGACCCTGGACGGCACCCCGCAGTCGTACGTGGACCTGGCCGACCCGGCACACCTGGAGTTCGAGTACACCCGGCGGATCGCCCACCTCCTCGACGAACTGCGCCCCGGTGAGCCGCTGAACGCCCTGCACCTGGGCGGCGGCGCGCTCTCCGTACCGCGCTACCTGGCCGACGCCCGGCCCGGTTCGCGGCAGCGGGTGGTGGAGGTGGACGGGCCGCTGGTGGAGCTGGTCCGCGAGGTGCTGCCCTGGCCGGAGGGGATCGAGGTCGAGGTCGGCGACGCCCGGGCGGCGCTGGCGGCCGCGCCCGCCGGTGCGGCGGACGTGGTGGTCGCGGACGTCTTCCACGGCTCGCGGACCCCGGCGCACCTGCTGTCGGTGGAGTTCGTGCGGCTCGCCGCGGCGGCGCTGAAGCCCGGCGGCTGCTACGCGGCCAACCTCGCCGACGGACCGCCGCTGGCCTTCGCCAAGGCGCAGGCGGCCACGGTGGCCGCCGTCTTCCCCGAGGTGTGCCTGGTCGCCGAGCCCTCGGTGCTGCGCGGGCGCCGGTACGGCAACGTGCTGCTGATCGGCTCCGGCCGGCCGCTCCCGGTCGAGCCGCTGGGCCGCCGCCTGGCGGCGGACCCCTTCCCCGCGCGGCTGTGCGAGGGGGCCGAGCTGGCCAAGCTGATCCGGAAGGTCGAGCCGGTGACGGATGCCGCCGCCGAGGACTCGCCGCCCCCGCCCGCCGGGGCGTTCAGCGTCGGGTGATCGCGGGACCTGACGGGGTGTGAGAATGGCGGCTGGTGCCGACGGGTGAGGAGAGGCTGATGGGGCAGGAGAGGGTTGCGGCGCGGCTCGGGGAGATCCCGGAGACGGCCCTGTGGACGCTCTACCACCGGGCGCTGGAGGCCCGCCGGCCGGACACCCTGCTGGCGGACCCGAAGGCGGTCGAGCTGGTGGACCGGATCGACTTCCCGTTCGAGGAGCGGTTCGGCGCGAGCGAGACCCAGGCCCAGCTGCAGGCACTGCGGGTGGCCTGCTTCGACCGCGAGGTGACGGACTTCCTGGCCCGGGAGCCGCGCGGCACCGTGGTCTGTCTCGGGGAGGGCCTGGAGACCCAGTACTGGCGGGTGGACAACGGCCGGGCGCAGTGGCTGACCGTGGACCTGCCCGAGATGGTGGCGCTGCGCGAGGAACTGCTGCCGCCCGGCCCGCGCCAGCGGTACCTGGCCGCGGACGTCACCGAGCCGGGCTGGGCCGAGGAGGTGGACCGCGGCCGTGAAGTCCTGGTCAGCGCACAGGGTCTGCTGATGTACCTCCGGCCGGCCCAGGTCAGGGCCCTGATCGCCGGCTGCGCCGAACAGTTCCCGGGCGGCTCGCTCGTCCTGGACGCCGTGCCGCGCTGGTTCGGCCGGCTCACCACCGAGGGGCACCTGCAGAGCCACCACTACCGGGCACCCGCGATGCCGTGGGCGATGGACGCCGCCGAACGGGACAAGCTGCGCACCGCGAGCCCTTCGGTGGCGGCCGTGCGGGACGTCCGGCCGGTCGGCGGCCGCGGGCTCGTCGGCGCGCTGCTGCCACTGGCCCTGGCGGTGCCGCCGCTGGCCGCCCGCCGCCCGTCGGTCACCGTCCTGGAGTTTGCCGGGGGCGTGGACGACGGCCAGTGATGCCGGCCTGTGCGGATGCCGGGCCTGATCGCCTGTCCGAGGTCGGATGCGTCGCGCCATCGGGGGGCGTCGGCGTCCCGACGTCATGGTGCAACCGGGTATCGGAAGCCTCCCCCGGCCGGCTGAACCGGAAGGGCGATCCTGCGCGGCGAGGACGGCTCCGACGTGCTGATCCTCAGCGATGTGCTGCCGCCCACGCCGGACGGAGGAGTCACGCGGGGCGAAGAACGGGGTCGATCTCGGCCAGGATCTCGTGCAGCTGACGGGCCCCCAGGGCCACGCGGTCGTCGGCATCCCGCAGCATCTCCTCGCACAGCTGCATGGCGTTGTCCCGGTCCTTGGAGAAGATGCCGAACACGTCGGTGATCGCCGTGTGGATCCAATCGCGGTGATTCGGGCCGGCGACCGCCATCGCGGAGGCGACTGTCGCCAGCCCGATCCTGTCCTTCCGCCGAAGCACGGCTTCCGCGGTCACCCGGGTGACGAAGGTGTCATCGGGGTCGAGCACGAGCTCCAGCAGTGGCCCGAGGGCCTCCTGCATGTCGGCGAAGGCTGCCAAGCCGTGACCGGCATTCGCCCGGTCGCGGTAGTCGTGGCTCCGCCCGAGCTCGCTGAGCGCCACGAGAGCGGCATGCCGCGGGTCACTGTCCCCTTGCAGCATGGCGCGCAATCGCCTCACCTCAGCGATCAGGCGGGGCATGTCCTGTCGCGCGGATGCGATGAAGTCGAGATCGGCATCCAGTTGCACGTCCGGACCGACCTGGACCTGCTCCCCGTCGGTGAACCGACTGAGATAGATCTCGTCGTCCTGCACGGCAGTGTCCGGGGCGATCTGGATGCAGCTCGCCCCGCCGGTCGCACCGCGAGTCTCCAGCACGGGAATCCACGCACCCGGGGAGGCGGCCGCGATGCGCACCTCCATGGCACTGAGCTCTTCTTCAGTCGGCATGACCGGATCATCCACCCCAACCGGGCGGACCGTCCACGGGATACTCGGCGACCCCGAGCCTGCGGGGCGACCGCCTCCCGGGTGGGCGCGTCGGTGGACGGGGGCGGGTGCCCGCTCCCGAGGCGGGGTGTCACGCGGTGGCGGTCCGCTGGGCCAGGTTGTGGGTGACCAGCAGGGTGGTCCGGCCGTCGAGGAGGCCGTGCAGCGCGTGCAGGATCCTGTGCCCAAATCGAAAAGTCCGAGACCCGCCGAGACCCGCCGGGAATCGCCGTCCGCTTGATCGACCGACTCGAACAGGGGCAGGATCCTCTTCCATGAACGAGACCTGGGAAATCGTCAACACCCTTGCCCAGAGGCTGGATTCACACTTCGACCAGCCTGACGAGCAGCGATGGACCGTGCAGGCGTTGAAGCTCCAGGAAGAAGCGGGCGAGGTCGCGCAGGCCGTCATCGGCGCTCTGGGCGCCAACCCGCGCAAGGGGCACTCGCACACCTGGGACGACGTGCGGTCCGAGGCGTGCGACGTGGCGCTGACCGCGCTGGTCCTGCTCGCCCGCATGGGCGGCGACCCCCGCTGGTTCTTCGAGGAGCACCTGCGCTCCGTCCGCGACCGTCCTGCCCTCGCCACCGAGGAGACCACCACGTGATCGACTTCGACCTGCTGGCCCGCCAGGCGCTCGACGAGGGCCTCGACAAGCTCGCCGCCGGGACCGTCGTCCGCGACCCGGCCGGGCGCGTGCTGCTGATGCGCCGCCGCCCGGACGACGCTCTCCCGGGACTCTGGGACTACCCGGCGGGCGGGCTGAACGACGGCGAGAACCCGCTGGCCGGAGCCCTGCGGGAACTGGCCGAGGAGACCGGCATCCGCGGCGTGGACGTCGAGTACGTGCGAGCCCTGGACTTCGTGAACACCAAGGGGCGGGCGACCCGCCAGTTCGTGTTCACCACCACCGTGCCCGCCACGACCGAGGTGGCGTTGTCCGAGCACGACGACTGGGGCTGGTTCACGCCCGACGAGCTGCCGCCCACCAGCGACGGCTACCGGGAGGTCATCGGCCGGCTCACCCACCGCCTCGCCGCCGGCTGGACGCCCGTCGGCCGGTACGTGCAGACCGTCGCCCGCCCGATGGCGTACGCGCACTTCCTGATCCGCGACCCGCAGGGCCGGACGCTGGGGCTCCGCCACGCGGTCGACACGCAGCGGTGGGACTGGCCGGGTGGAAACGTCGAGACCGGCGAGACCCCGTTCGGGACGGCGCTGCGCGAGGCCCGCGAGGAGATCGGGGTCGACCTCGCCGAGCTGCACCCGGAGCTCATCGCCCGCCGGCCCCTGATCGCCGTGATCCACCAGCAGGCCGACCACGTCCGCCCCGTTCCCTCCGTCGGCTTCATCTTCGACGGCGGCGTGCTCACCCCGGAGCAGCAGGCCCGCATCGTCCTGGACCCCGCCGAGCACACCGAGTGGCGCTTCGAGTCCGCCTACGACTGGCGCCGTCACCTCACCCCCGAGCAGTACCGGCTGGACCTCCAGGTGCTGCGCGCCCAGCGCGGCGGCACGCCGCTCCACCTCGAACGGCCCGTGCCCGAGCACGACGACTTCGAAGGCGTCATCGCCTTCGTGACCACGCCGGACGGGCGCCTGCTGATGCACCACCGGGACGAGAAGGACGGCATCGCCTGGCCGGGGTACTGGACCCCGATCGGGGGTTGGCGGGAGCGGGCCGAGACCCCGGGCGAGACCGCTGTCCGGGAGGTCTTCGAGGAGGCCGGCATCCGGATCAGCGGCCTGGGCCCCGTCCCCGGTCCGAGGCACGAGCTCGTCTCGCCGATCACCCGCGTCCTGCACGCCGTCTACGACGGACCGCCCGACGCGATCCGGCTCGGCGACGAGGGGCAGGCCGTCCGGTGGGTCCCGTTCGCGGAGACCGCCACGCTGAAGTCCCCGCCCTACCTGGACCACTACCTGCGTCTCATCCGGACCGGGTGGTCGGAGTTCGCGGAGCGGGCCGCGCAGCCGGAAGGCGGGTAGGAACCTCCGGGTGAGGCCGGCCGTTACCCGGGCGGGTTAAGCTGCGCGCCAGAGCTCTTTACCTGTCTTTGACCTGCCAGCACCGCCCGGAGGTAAGCCGCCTTGCACATCGACGTGTGGATCGAGAGTGTCCCGCCCACCGTGGTCTACCTGCTGGTCGGACTGATCATCGGGGTGGAGAGCCTCGGCATCCCGCTGCCCGGCGAGATCGCGCTGGTCACCGCCGCTGTGATGGCCGCCACCACCGGCTCGGTGAATCCCTGGACGGTGGCGCTGTGCGCGATCGTGGGCGCGATCGTCGGTGACTCGATCGGCTACTCGATCGGCCGCAAGGGCGGCAAGCCGCTGTTCGAGAAGCTCGGCCGGAAGTTCCCCAAGCACTTCGGGCCGGACCACCTGGACAGCGCCGAGCGGTCCTTCCAGAAGTGGGGCATGTGGGCCGTCTTCTTCGGCCGCTTCATCGCCCTGCTGCGCATCTTCGCCGGGCCGCTGGCCGGCGCGCTGCGGATGCCGTACTGGAAGTTCCTGATCGCCAACGTGCTGGGCGGCGTCTGCTGGGCCGGCGGCACCACGCTGCTCGTCTACCAGGTCGGCAAGGTGGCCGAGCAGTGGCTGAAGAGCTTCTCCTGGATCGGGCTGATCGTGGCCGCCCTCGGTGGCGCGCTGTCGGCGTGGATCATGAAGCGGCGGGCGGCCAAGCACCGCGCCGAGCACCCCGAGGCCGCGGGCGGGCGGACCGAGGAGCCGGTCGCCGCCCGCGAGGGCTGACCCTCAGGTGAGCTTGGGCCGCCGGTCGGCCGGGCGGCTGGGCGGGATCGGGGTGGCCGGGAAGTCCCGGGGGCCCGACCAGAGCGAGGGGACGGCGTCGGTGCGGCGGGCCAGCTCGTACGCCAGCGCCTCGTAGTTCACCCGCCAGCCCTTGAAGTGCAGCCAGGCCTCGTCCACCGGCCGCTCGCGCTTGATGCCGCTCGCGCCGACCAGCGCGACGGCGGCGTCGAACTCGTCGAAGGTCAGCCGGATCGGCTGGTCCGGCTCCGGGTCCGCGTCGAAGTCGATCCGCAGGGTGCGGGCGATGTCGCGCAGCGCCGTGAAGCCGGCCCGGAGCACCAGCCGGGCCTCCGGCGGGGCGCTGCGCGGGCAGAGTGAGAGCTGCATCGCGGCGGCGTCCAGCACCGCGAGCAGCCCCACCACCCAGCTGCGGTTGGGCCGGGGGGAGCGGAAGGAGAGCAGCACCGGGTAGTTGGAGTGGCCCTCGCCGATGTCGGCGGCCAGCCGCTCCCAGTCCCGGTAGAGCTGGGGCAGCGCCGTCTCGGTGTCCACCAGCTGCTGGCGGGCCAGCAGCTCCGGCCCCCAGGCGGGCTCCCCGGCGCGGGACTGCAGCAGGGTCACCTCGAGCTCACGGCGGTTGTAGGCGCCGTAGAGGGTCGGCAGGTAGGCGATCAGCAGTGCGGTGATCAGCGGGCCGCTCGCGGCGGCCAGGAAGTCCAGCGCCGACAGGTGCAGCCGGTCGCCGCTGGCGAAGCCCAGGGTGAACAGGCTGGAGCCCGCCTCGCGGAAGGCCACCCCCCAGCCGAGGTCGGCCGTGGTGCCGAACAGCAGCAGGGTGTACGCGAGCAGCATGGCCACCAGCCAGGTGCTCAGCATGCCGACCAGGATCAGCGGCGCCAGCCAGGTCTGCGCCTTGTCCTGCGCCTGGTACCCGCCGGAGGCCGGAGCGAAGCGGCGCAGCACCACCCGCAGGGAGCTCCACCACCGGTACACCAGAGCGGAGTAGAGCCCGCGGGGCACGACCAGGGTGCGCAGGATGCTCGCAACGGTGACGAGCAGCAGCACGGCCCCGGCCAGTGTGTAGATCCACTTCATGGCGCCATTGTCGCGTGGCGGCCCGCCGCTGCGGAGCGGCGGGCCGCCATCCGGACAGGTGTCAGCCGTTGGCGAGGGCCTGGACGCGGTCGTAGGCGCCGTTGAAGTAGTTCTGGTCGCCGGCGAGGGTGCCGGAGTCGGCGTACTGCCAGATGGTCTGGTAGCTCCAGCCGTTCGGGAGGGTGCCGACGCTGGAGGAGTAGCGGGCGATCCAGAGCGGGTTGGTGGTGCCGAAGCCGCCGTTGTTGCCGGTGCAGGTGGTCCACCAGTCGGTGGTGGTGTAGATGACCGGGTAGCGGCCGGTGCGGCTGTGGACGGTGTTGCTGAAGTCGCGGATCCAGCTGACCATGCTGCTCTGGCTCAGGCCGTAGCAGGTCGCGCCGTAGGGGTTGTACTCGATGTCGAGCGCGGGCGGCAGGGTCTTGCCGTCGGCCGACCAGCCGCCGCCGTGGCCGACGAAGTAGTTGGCCTGGGTGGCGCCGCTGGAGTTGTTCGGGAGCGCGAAGTGGTACGCGCCGCGGATCAGGCCGGCGTTGTAGCTGCCGTTGTACTGCTGGGCGAAGGAGGGGTTGGTGTACCCGGTGCCCTCGGTGGCCTTGACGTAGGCGAACCGGGAGCCGGCCGAGGCCTGGGCGCTCCAGTTCACGCTGCCCTGCCAGCTGGAGACGTCCTGGCCGCGGGTCTGGGTGACCAGCGGCTGGAGGGCCGGGGCGCCGCCTCTGCCCTCGTGCGCCGCGACGGTGGAGCCGGCGTGGTCCTGGTCGAAGTGGTACTTCACGGCGGCACCGGGCGAGGCCGGGGTGGCGAGCGCCGGGGCGGCGGCGCCGCCGAGCAGCAGGGCGCCGGTGGCGAGCACGGCGGCGGCCCGGCCGAGCACGCTGCGGCGTGCGGGGGCCTGGTGGAACGAAGGTGCGGTGCTGGGCATGAGCGCTCCTTGGTCCTGATGGTGTCCGGGTGCTGAGTTGCTGCGAGAGAGGAGGCTAGTCATGGACTCGACAGCTGTGCCACGGTGCTGACCCAACATCAGATGAACGCTCGATGTGTGGCCGCACGACATGGCGCCGGACGCCCCGCAGGCCCGGCGGGGCGCTGTGGCACGATGCAGGGGTATGGACCAGTCGAGACGGGAGAAAGACCGCATGGCGCCGGAGACCTCTGAGCTGACCTTCCGCACGGCCGGGCACGGGGACGTCCCCGCCCTGGTGGCGCTGGTCGAGTCCGCCTACCGCGGCGACGCCAGCCGGGCCGGCTGGACCACCGAGGCCGACCTGCTCGACGGGCAGCGGACGGACGCCGAGGCCGTCGCCGAGTCGATCGACCGCCCCGGCACCGTGGTGCTGCTCGCCGAAGCGGACGGCGAGCTGCTCGCCTGCTGCCTCCTCGAGAGCCGCGGCGCCGCCGCCTACTTCGGCATGTTCTCCGTCCGCCCCGAGCGGCAGGGCGGCGGCCTCGGCCGGGCCGTGCTCGAGCACGCCGAGCGCACGGCCGGGGAGCTGTGGGGTGCCGAGGAGGTCGAGATGACCGTGATCGGCCAGCGCGAGGACCTGATCGCCTGGTACGAGCGCCGCGGCTACCGCCGCACCGGCATCCGCTCGCCGTTCCCGTACGGGGACGAGCGGTTCGGCGTGCCGCGGCAGCCGGACCTCTACTTCGAGAAGCTCACCAAGACCGTCGCGATCTGACGGTCACCCGCCGTAGAGCGAGTGGCAGAGCTTCGCCTGGTCGGATCCCGGGGTCCACTGGCCGAGCCGCTCCGCCTCGGCGCAGACCTGGATCGAGGGCATCAGCTCGCTCGATCCGGTGGCGGAGGCCGGGCCGGCCGCCGGGTGGCGGGTCGCCGAGGGGCGGGACTGGCCGGTGCGGCTGGTCCGGGGTCGCGGCGAGCGGCTCTCCGATGCCTCCGGGCCGGCGGCCTGGGTGGTCGAGGTGCTCGGGGTGACCACGGCGGTGGCCGAGGGGCTGAAGGCCGAGGGCGACGGGGTCGGCTCCGGGGTGCTGGCGGACGGCTCCGGCGGAGGCGGGGCGGGCGCGCCGTCGGCGGACGGGCCGCCGCAGGTGGCCAGCAGCGAGCCGAGCACCACCGCGCCGCCGAGCGCCGCCGCCGAGGACCAGATCAGCCGTCGCCGCCGCCGCACGGCCGGTGGGACCAGCGGGGTCACCGGCGGCTCCCAGGGGGTCGGCGGCGGGGGCGGCTGCTGCTCCCACCCGTACGTCCACGGGGCCTGCCACTGCTCTTCCACGCTCGTCCTCCCGCACACTCCGGCCCGCACGCTCGGTGGGCCGTCGTGCTCAACGAGCCACCGGGTGGGTGCGGAACGCCCTGCGGACAGGCCCGTGTGGCCGGTGCGGAGTGCGGGCGCCAGGTGGGCGGCACATGCTGAGGGCATGGAGACCATGTCAGCAGGCAGTGGCGGTGGCGGCGCGGGTGCGCCCGCGGTTGAGATCGCCGAGTTCCGTACGGACAGCAGGTACCGGCTGGTGCACTTCCGGGACGCCGGGTGGGAGCCGCTGGCGCCGGAGGAGCTGGAGCCGAGGATCAAGCAGCTCTACCCCGAGGTCGACCCGCACGACCCCGCGCAGGTGGTCTGGGCCGACCGGCCGTGGGAGTGGCCGGCCTGGCACCCGGGCGAGGCGTAGCCGTCGGCCGGCGAGGCGTAGGCGTTGGCCGGGCGAGGTGTGGACGTCGGCTAGGGCCACAGGAGGGTGCGGTCCCAGGCGCCGTCCGGGCGGCGGTGGTAGGCGAGCCGGAGGTGGCGGCGGGTTGGGGCGCCCTGCCAGAACTCGACCTGCTCGGGGAGCACGGTGTAGCGGGTGTGGGCCTGGAGGGCCTGCGCCGGTTCGGCGGCCGCCGCCCAGGCCGCCTCGCACGCGTCGAGGCCGGTCAGCGGCTCGCTCTGGCGCCCGACCCACAGCGCGCGCTCCCCGGCGGGGCTGAGCGCCCGCTCGGCGGCGGGCAGCCGGGCGAGGTCGGTCGCCTCGACCGGGCCGCGCAGGCGGACCTGGCGGCCGAGAGCGGGCCAGTAGGAGGTGAGCGCCGCCCACGGGCGGTCGGCCAGCTGCCGGCCCTTCGGGCTGCGGGCGTCGGCGTGGAACGACCAGGCGCCGCGCTCGGCGTCGATGTCGCGCAGCACCAGGATCCGGGCGTCCGGGTGCCCGTCCCGGTCGGCGGTGGAGACCGTGACCACCTGGGCGTCGGCCACCCGCTCGTCGCGCATCGCCCCGAGCAGCCACTCGACGTGCAGCGTGCCCGGGTCGGCCGGCGCGGCGGCCGGGTCGAAACCGGGCAGCGGGCGGTTCATCGGAGGCTGGGTACGGAGCAGGTGCCGGAGTTCGTCGACGGGGCGCGAGGTGCTCATGGGGCGACTGTAGGTGGTGAGACCGGCTGACGTAGCATCGGGAGCCATGAAGCCTTCCGAAGCACCGGGTGCCGAGCCGCTGACGGGCGGGCCGCTGCTGCGGGCGAGCGAGGTGGACTTCGTCCGGGACGGGCGCCACCTGCTGCGGGGCATCTCGCTCAGCGTCGAGGCCGGACAGCACTGGGCGCTGCTCGGCGCCAACGGCGCCGGCAAGAGCACCCTGCTCAGCCTGCTCGGCGCGGTCAACCACCCGACCAGGGGCGAAGTCCACGTACTGGGGCGGCGGTTGGGCCAGGTGGACATCCGCGCGCTGCGCGCCCACCTCGGGCACGTCAACCCCCGCCACCCGCTGCGCTCGCCGCTGCCCGTCCGGCAGGTGGTGCTCACCGGGCTGACCAACACCGTCGAGCTCTCGCCGCGCTGGCGGCCCACCCCCGAACAGGCGGACCACGCCGAGCAGTTGCTGGACACGCTCGGCATGTCCCCGCTAGCCGACCACACCTGGGACACCCTCTCGCAGGGCGAGCGCGGGCGGGCCCTGATCGCCCGCGCCCTGATGCCCCGGCCCCGGCTGCTGCTCCTGGACGAGCCCGCCACCGGCCTGGACCTGACGGCCCGTGAGGTGCTGCTCGGCAGCCTGGACGAACTGCGCCACCGGTACCCCGAGTTGGCCACCGTCCTGGTGACCCACCACCTGGAGGAGCTGCCCGAGTCCACCACGCACGCGCTGCTGCTGCGTGAGGGCGAGTGCGTGGCGGCCGGGCCGGCGGAAGAGGTGATCACCACCGAGCTGGTCAGCGCCTGCTTCGCCCACCCGATCCGGATCGACCGGGTGGACGGCCGCTGGCAGGCCCGCGCGGCGGCCCGGCGGCCGGCCCGGCTCTGAGCGCGGCCCCTTCGACCGCGGGGATCAGGGGCGGCCGAGTGCGCGGAAGGTCCAGCCGGCCGCGCGCCAGCGCTCGGCGTCGAGGGTGCCGCGGGCGTCGACGAGCTGCGGGACGGAGGCCTGCCGCAGCAGCGCGGCCGGGTCGGCCTCCGCGTACCGGGGCCAGTCGGTCAGGTGCAGCAGCAGGTCGGCACCGGTGACCGCCGCCGCCGGATCGTCGGCATAGCCGAGCCGGGGGTAGGCCCTGCGGGCGTTCTCCAGCGCGGCGGGGTCGTGGACGGTGACCTCGGCGCCGGCCCGGGCGAGGGCGTCGGCCACGCTCAGCGCGGGGGAGTCGCGGATGTCGTCGGTGCCCGGCTTGAACGCGGCGCCCCAGACGGCGATCCGCCGGCCGGCCGGGGCGCCGCCGAGCAGCTCGTGGGCGAGCCCGACCACATGCTCGCGCCGGCGCCGGTTGACCGCCTCGACCTGGCGCAGCAACCCGACGTCGGCGCCGAGCTCCTCCGCGCGGTGGGCGAACCCGGCCAGGTCCTTGGGCAGGCAGCCGCCGCCGAACCCGAGGCCCGGGCGCATGCCCTGACCGCCGATCCGGTGGTCATGGCCCAGGGCGAGGGCGACCTGCCGGACGTCGGCGCCGGTGCGCTCGCAGAGCTCCGCCATCGCGTTGATGAAGGAGATCTTGGTGGCGAGGAAGGCGTTCGCGGCGCCCTTGATCAGCTCGGCGGTGGCCAGGCCGGTGACGATCAACGGCACCCCGCGGCGCAGGGGCTCCGCGTACACGCTCCGGAGGACGGCCTCGCTGCTGGTGTCGCCGTCCGCCACCCCGAGCACGATCCGGTCCGGCCGCAGGGTGTCCGCGAGGGCCGAGCCCTCGCGCAGGAACTCCGGCGACCAGGCGAAGCGGATCCCCACCCCGGGCGGGGCGTGCTCGGCGAGGGTCTGCCGGAGCCGCTCGGCGGTGCCGACCGGGACGGTGGACTTGCCGACGACGAGCGCGCCGTCCCGCAGCCGCGGGGCCAGCCGGCGGACGGCGGTGTGGAGCTGGCTGAGGTCGTAGGCGCCGCTGCCGCCCTGCTGCGGGGTGCCGACGCCCAGGAAGTGCAGGTCGGCGAAGGCGGCGGCCTGAGCGTGGTCGGTGGTGAAGCGCAGACTCCCCGTGGCGGTGTGCTTGGCCAGCAGCTCGTCCAGACCGTGCTCGAGGAACGGGGCCCGGCCCTTGTTCAGGGCGTCGACCTTGTCGGGGTCGGGGTCCATACCGAGGACTTGGTGGCCGAGCTCGGCCATCGCGGCGGCGTGGGTCGCGCCGAGATAGCCGCAGCCGATCACGGTGAGCTTCACGATCGTGTCCTTCCGAGGGTGGGGCGCCTGCGCCGGACCGGTGGCCCGGCCCGGCGCAGGCCCGGGCCATCAGCCAAGCCCGTCCGGCCAGGTCGGGGGAGGGCTTGCAGGGGGGCTCACAACTCGCGGTGGCGGCCCGGGGCGAGCGGCGAGGGAATACCCTCGGTGGTCCGGCCCCGGTGCCGGGTGCACGAATGCTCATGCCCAGTCAGGTACGACTCCCCGGCGCGCAGCCGCGGACCGATCGAGGGGGACGCTGTGGCGCCGACCGCCCGCCGGCCCAAACCGCCGAACGAGGCGCTGGCCCGGATGATCGAGAAGTGCGAGGGCGCCAGCCGCAAGTCGCTGGCCCTGCGGGTGAACCAACTCGCCCGCGAGGCCGGGCTGGCCACGACCTACACGCACACCTCGGTCGCGAACTGGTGCCGGCGCGGGATGGTCCCCGACTGGCCGGTGCCCGGGCTGCTGGCCCAGGCCATCGGTGAACGGCTCGGCCGGCCCGTGCAGTTGGCGGAGATCGGGATGGCGGATGCGCAGCACCCGGTGGCGGCGGCGGGGCTGGACTTCCCACGGGACCCGGCCGACGCCGTGCGCGTCGCCACGTCGTTCTGGAGCACGGTGAACCGCCGCGACTTCCTCACCGGTACGGGCTTCGCGGTCTCCGCGTTCGCCACCCCGGTCACCCGCTGGCTGGTCACCCCCACGGACGACAGCGCCACCCACCGGGGCCGCGGCCGGGTCGGCGCCGCCGACCTCGCCGAGCTGCGGGAGGCGGCCGACGACGCCCGCCGGTGGGACTCCAAGTACGGCGGCGGGAGCTGGAAGGCCAACTCGGTGACCTCCTGCCTGCGGGAGCGGGCGGTGCCGCTGCTGAACGGTTCGTTCAGCGACGAGGTGGGCCGCGAGCTGTTCTCGGTGACCGCCGAGCTGTCCCGCCTGGCCGGCTGGACCGCCTTCGACGTCGGCCGACACGATGCCGCCCAACGGCACTTCATCCAGGCCCTGCGGCTGGCCCGGGCCGGCCGCGACGTCCAGCTCGGCTGCTACGTCCTCACCACGATGGCGATGCAGACCCTGCTGCGGGGCTTCGCAGGCGAGGCCATCGACATGGCCCAGGGCGCCTTCGAGCGGGCCAAGGGCCAGGCCGCCCCGCGGGTACTGGCCTTCACCAAGCTGATCGAGGCCCGGGCGCACGCCCGCGACCGGAACGCCAGGGCCGCCTCGGCGGCGCTGGCCGCCTCCGAGCAGCTCCTCGACCGGGCCCGCGAGAGCGCCGACGAGCCTGCCTGGATCGACTTCTACCACCACGCCAGGCTCTCGGCGGACGCCGCCGAGATCTTCCGCGACCTGGAGAACCCCAAGGCCGCCCTGGCCTGGAACGCCCGGGCCGCGGCCATGCCGACCGGCGCCTTCACCCGCTCGGTGGGCATCCGCCTGGCCATCGTCGGAACCGCCCACCTCCAGAGCCGCGACCTCGACCAGGGCCTGCGGCTGGGCCACCGGGCGGTCGACGTCCTCGCCCCCGTCCACTCCGCCCGGGCCCTCGACTACGTCCGCGAGTTCACCGCCGCCCTCACCCCTTGGCGCCGCGAACCCCACGTCGCGGACTTCCTCCACCGCACCCGCCAGGAGCTGGCCGTCACGGCGTAGCTTGTACGGTTGTGGCTGACATCTTCGAGCTCATGCCGTGCCCGGGCGCGGGGCGGATCCGCGTCCGGGCACGGGTCCGGGCTCAGGCGGGGAGGTGGGCCTCGAGGGCGGCGATCAGCTCGGCGGCCTCCGGCTCGGTGCCGGGGCGGAAGCGGGCGGCGACGGTGCCGTCGGCGGTGAGCAGGAACTTCTCGAAGTTCCACTGGATGTCACCGGCCGCGCCCTCGGCGTCGGGGGTCTCGGTGAGCTTGGCGTAGAGCGGGTGGCGGTCGTCGCCGTTGACGTCGATCTTCTCGAACAGCGGGAAGGAGACGCCGTAGGTGGTGGAGCAGAAGGTCGCGATCTCCTCCGCCGAGCCCGGCTCCTGGCCCAGGAACTGGTTGCACGGGAAGCCCAGCACCGTGAAACCGCGCTCGGCGTAGCGCTGCTGCAGCCGCTCCAGGCCCGCGTACTGCGGGGTCAGCCCGCACTTCGACGCGACGTTGACGATCAGCAGCGCCTTGCCCTTGTGGTCGGCGAGCGAGGCGGGCTCGCCGGCGAGGGTGCGCAGCGGGATGTCGTACAGGCTCACGGAGGAGTCCCTTCGGAGGAAGCGGCAGGTGGGAGTCACCGAAGGGCCCCAACGGTGGCGGGGCCCGCGGTGTTCCCGGCGGCGGAGCGCGACCCGCCACCGGACGGGTGAGGGTACTGGAGACGCGGGCGGTGCTCTGCTCCACTGGCGCTGTCGACCGAGACCGGAGGTATGCGCAGTGACGGACGAGCGGAGTGTGCCGCGCTTCGAGGGGCTGAGCGCGATGGTGATCAACTGCACGCTCAAGCGCTCCCCCGAGCGCAGCCACACCCAGGGCCTGATCGACATCAGCCGCGGCATCATGGAGCGCCAGGGCGTCAGCGTCGAGCTGGTCCGTGCGGTGGACGTCGACATCGCCACCGGAGTCTGGCCGGACATGACCGAGCACGGCTGGGAGACCGATGAGTGGCCCGTCCTGTACTCCCGGGTGATGGCCGCCGACATCCTGCTGCTCGCCGGGCCGGTCTGGCTGGGGGACAACTCCTCCGTGATGAAGCGGGTGATCGAGCGGTTGTACGCGTGCTCGTCGATCCTCAACGAGCACGGGCAGTACGCCTACTACGGGCGGGTGGGCGGCTGTCTGATCACCGGGAACGAGGACGGTGCGAAGCACTGTGCGATGAACGTGCTCTACAGCCTGCAGCACCTGGGGTACGTCATCCCGCCGCAGGCCGACGCCGGGTGGGTCGGCGAGGCCGGGCCGGGGCCGTCGTACCTGGACCCGGGTTCGGGCGGGCCGGAGAACGACTTCACCAACCGGAACACCACGTTCATGACCTGGAACCTGATGCACCTGGCGAAGATGCTCAAGGACGCGGGCGGTGTCCCGGCGTACGGCAACCAGCGCTCGGAGTGGGACGCTGGCTGCCGCTTCGACTTCGAGAACCCCGAGCACCGCTGATCTCGGCCGGTTCGGTGGACCTCGGTGAATCCGGATATACCGGCATGAATCGGAGTCGAACGGTCGGATCGGGGTGGGGGTCGTAGCCGGAGCGGGCCCCTATGCCCAGGAGACGCAACCGTGTCCACCACAATCGGTCACCGGACCGGATCCACCGATGTGCTGCTGTCCGATCTGCCGCCTGATCTGCCGCCCCGACCCACGGAGGCCGAGCTGCGGGGAATGGGCAAGCTGGAGGCGCGCGGGCTGAGCGACGCGCTGTTCGCCCGGCTGGGCGGGCTGGCGCGGGAGAGCGCCGCGTACTGCTGCGTCCGGGGCACGATCATCGAGTTGAACATGCCGTTGGTGCGGTTCATCGGGGGGCGGTTCCGGCACCGGGTCGAGGACATGGACGACATGCCTGGTCGCCGTCCAGGTGTACCGGTCGACCTCGTTGGACGCGTTGCACGAGCACGACGGTGGCGAGGCGGGCGGTGCGCTGCTCGACCGGCTGGGCGGGTGTGATCCGGGGATCGAGCTGGCGGAGTTCCGTGCGGCGGTGCGTCCGTTGTCGGTGGAGCTGCCGCACCGGGAGCAGGTCATCCTGAAGCTGCGGTTCTGGGACGGGCTGACACAGTCCGAGATCGCGCGGCGGGTCGGGGTCTCCCGGATGCACGTGTCCCGGCCGCTGGCAGGGGTGTTGGCGGGGCTGCGTGAGCGGTTGGACGACCGCGACGCGCCCGGCTGGTCGGAGGACAATACCCGTCCCCCCGCCGCTGGCGGGCGTATTTGCATGAGCAGCGACAATTCTCCGGGTAACGATCGGGGAACCACGTCCAGCTGCAGGTTTCACCGGGCGATTACCGGCTCCGCGAAAATGATCAGCCGATATCGGGGAAATGGATTATCGGATTCCGCGGCCGGAATGCCGGAATTTGCCAAGCATTGTCCCGGTTGGCCGATGCGCGTGACTGAAAAGAGATGAACCGGGCGATTCCACGGGAGGGGTCGGCGGATCGATAGTGGCTCTGCGCGTGCCAGTGGCCACAACGCCAACTCTGCGGGTGTGCCCTGACGTTGCCATCCCTGTGTGCCCGGAACGCCGGACTGCGGGGTTCCCACTTCGTTCCCACGCCCTGAATCGAGAGGCAGCTGAATGAAGCTCACCAAGGCCCTGCAGTGGACGGCGGTGGCAGCGGCCACCGCCCTGGCCGTGTCCGCCTGCAGCAGCGGCAGTGCCGACAAGCACCCCGGGTCCACCGTGGCCAAGAACGGCGGAACGTTCCGGCTGGGCATCGTCGAGCCCACGGCCATCGACCCGTACAACACCCAGGAGTCCGAGGGCACCCTCGTCACCCAGAACCTGTTCACCGGGCTCACCAGTGTGTCCGCCGACGGCAAGATCTCCAACGCGTTGGCGGAGAGCCGCACGCCGAACGACGACTGCTCGCAGTGGACGTTCAAGATCAAGGGCGGCACCACCTTCAGCAACGGCGAGCCGGTGGACGCGGCGGCCTTCGTCCGGGGCTGGACGCGTGCGGCGGCCAAGGACGCGGCCTCCGACGTGGCCTACCACCTGGGTGAGATCGACGGCTTCAAGGAGCTCAACTCGGGCACCGCCGTCACCTTCCGGGGTCTCTCGGCGCCCGACGCCACCACGCTGGTGGTCAAGATGGCCATCCCCGACTGCGAGTTCGACGTCCGGACGTTCCACACCGTGTTCAGCCCGGTGCCGCAGGTGGCGGGCGCGGCCTCAAACAAGGCGTACAACGACCAGCCGATCGGCAACGGCCCCTTCAAGATGGAGGGCCCCTGGCAGCACAACAGCAAGATCACGCTGGTCCGCAACGACAGCTACGGTCTGACCAAGGCCCACCTGGACCGGATCGAGATCTCCATCCTCAACGCGGCCAACGCCGACCAGTTGGAGTACCAGGGCTTCCAGGCGGGCCAGTTCGACTGGGCCCGGATGCCCACCGAGCAGCTGACGGCGGCCAAGGCGACGTACAAGGCCAAGGGCGACTGGTACGAGTGGGACGCCAACGGCATGAACTACCTGCTGCCGATGGACTTCAACGGCCCGACGAAGAGCAAGGAGGCGCGCGAGGCGATCTCCTACGCGATCGACCGCGACGCCATCGCGAAGGGTGTCTTCAAGGGCTTCCGCACCTCGGCCGACTCGCTGGTGCCGCCCGCCTTCGTCGACGCCTACCAGAAGGGGGTCTGCGCCAGCTGCGTCAAGCAGGACAAGGACAAGGCCAAGCAGCTCGCCGCGCAGGCCGGGCTGACCCCGGGCACCAAGCTCTACTTCGGCTACAACACCGGTGGCGGGCACGATCCCTGGGTGCAGGCCGTGGCGGCGCAGCTGGGGGACGTGCTCGGTCTGGACGTCCACATCGACGGCATCCCGTTCAAGCAGCTGCTGGACAAGGAGAAGACCCCGGACGCCACCGGGATCTACCGGGCCGCCTGGGGCGCCGACTACCCGACCCCCGGCAACTTCCTGAACCCGCTGCTGGCCACCAGCTCGATCGACGAGGACCAGACCACCCACAAGGTCCAGGGTGACAACCGCGGCCGCTACAGCAACCCGGCCTTCGACGCGCTGCTCCACCAGGCCACCGGCACCAAGGACCTGGCCGCGCGCACCAAGCTCTACCAGCAGGCCGAGAAGATCGCGATCGGTGACGACCTGGCGCTCATCCCGCTCTGGAACCGCAGCCAGCAGCGCGTCGCCAACAACGAGAAGTGGGCCAACCTGACCTACGACTTCAGCGAGAACCCGACCCTGGCGACGGCCTCGCTGAAGTAGCCGGCCTTCGCAACTGGCGTCGCCCGCTGGGTGTTTCGCGGGCGACGCCACTGAGCCGTGACCCACAGAGAGGGCACACCCATGGGAAGGTACCTGCTGCGAAGGCTCGGCCAGATGATCGTCGTGCTGCTCGGTGCGACGTTGATCCTCTTCGCCTGTCTGTTCGTCATCCCGGGCGACCCGGTCGGCTCGCTGGCCGGCAGCGAGCGCGCCCGCGACCCCGCCGTGGTCAAGGAGTTGCGCGAGCACTACGGGCTCGACAAGCCGCTGGCCGTGCAGTACGTCACGTACATCGGGCATCTCGTCCAGGGCGACATGGGCGAGGACTACATCCAGCGCCGCCCGGTCTCCGAGATCCTCGGCCCGAAACTGGTCAACACCTCCAAACTGGCCGTCGCGGCGATCGTCTTCGATGTCCTGATCGGCGCCGGGGTCGGTGCGCTCGCGGCCCTGCGGCGGTACTCGCTCTGGGACACCGCCGTCACGCTCGTCACCACCGTCCTGGTCGGCTTCCCGACCTTCGTGATCGGCATGCTGCTGCTCAACCTCTTTGCCGTACAGCTCAAATGGGTGCCGGTGATCGGTGACGCGAGTGATCCGGCGCAGGTGATCCTGCCCGCGATCACGCTGGCCATCATCGACGCGGCGCTGGTGGCCCGGTTGATGCGCGGCACGATGCTGGAGGTCCTGCGGGCCGACTACGTGAAGACCGCCATCGCCAAGGGTGTGCCGCGCCGGCAGGTGCTGCTCAAGCACGTACTGCGCAACTCGGTGATCCCGGTGGTCACTTACATCGGCATCTCGTTCGGCGGCCTGTTGGGCGGCGCCATCATCACCGAGACCATCTTCAACTGGGACGGCGTCGGGATGGCGATGTCCACCGCGATCCAGCAGCAGAACAATCCGATCGTGGTCGGGGTGGCCACCTGGGGTGTCGGCATCTTCGTGGTGCTCAACCTGGTGGTCGACCTGATGTACGCGATGCTCGACCCCCGAATCCGGCTGAGCTGAGGGGCGCAGACATGACTGACGAGACGACGACTGCCCAGCCCCAGCAGGGAAGTACCGATGGTGAGCCCGCGATCCGGGTGGTCCGGGAGTGGCAGGAGGTCTGGCACCGCTTCGCCGCCAACCGGCTGGCGCTGCTCGGGCTGGTCCTGGTGGCCGCCCTGCTGGTGACGGCGGCCTTCGCGCCCTGGATAGCACCGTACGACCCGCTCCGGCAGGACCTCATGCACACCATCGAACCCCCCAGCGGTGCGCACCTGTTCGGCACCGACGCGCTGGGGCGCGACCAGCTCTCCCGGGTCGTCTACGGGACTCGGATCGCGGTGATCGTCGGCCTGGTGTCCATCCTGCTGACCCTGATCATCGGCATCGCGCTCGGCGCGGTGGCCGGGTACTTCGGCCGGTTCTACGACACCGTGGTGATGCGGGGTGCGGACATCTTCTTCGCCTTCCCGCTGCTGATCGGCGCGATCATCATCATCACCGTGACCGGCCGCGGCATCTGGCCGGTGGTGCTCTCGCTCGCGGTCTTCGGCTGGGCCACCGTCGCGCGTCTGCTGCGCAGTTCGGTGCTCTCCGCCCGGGAGATGGACTACGTGCACGCGGCGCGGGCGCTCGGGGCCGGGCACCTGCGGGTGATCGTCCGGCACATCCTGCCGAACTCGATCGCCCCGGTGATCATCTATGGCACCTTCAACGTCGGAACGGCGGTCGTCGCGGAGGCCTCGCTGTCCTTCCTCGGCGTCGGCGTGAGCCCCCAGGTGCCGGAGTGGGGCAACATGCTCGCGGCTGGGCGCGGGTTCATCGGCGTGGACGACTACATGTGGATGCTCCCCTCGCTCGCGGTGGTGCTGACCACGCTCGGCTTCATCTTCGTCGGCGACGGGGTGCGCGACGCCCTCGACCCCAAGCTCCGGTGACCGGCATGGAGTTGACGGATGTGGCAGCGACGGCGGAAGAGGGCGGGCGATGAGCGATCTGGTACAGAACGGTCCGGTGGTCGAGCTGCGCTCCTCGGGTGGCTCCTTGGGTGGCTCCTTGGGTGGCTCCTCGGGTGGGGCTGAGCCGCCGCTGCTCGAAGTCGACGGCCTTCAGGTGGAGTTCAAGACCCGCGACGGCATCGCCAAGGCCGTCAACGGGGTCAGCTACAGCGTCGACGCGGGTGAGACGCTGGCGGTGCTCGGCGAGTCCGGCTCGGGGAAGTCGGTCACCGCGCAGGCCATCATGGGCATCCTGGACACCCCGCCGGGGCGGATCACCGGCGGCCAGGTGCGCTACCGGGGCGAGGACCTGCTCACCATGCCGGAGGAGCAGCGCCGGTCCGTCCGGGGCCGGAAGATCGCCATGATCTTCCAGGACGCGCTCTCCGCGCTCAACCCGGTCTTCTCGGTGGGTTGGCAGCTCGGCGAGGTCTTCCGCGTGCACGAGGGGATGTCGAAGCGGGACTCCCTCACGAAGGCGGTCGAGCTGATGGACCGGGTCCGGATCCCGGCGGCCAGGCAGCGCGTGGGCGACTACCCGCACCAGTTCTCCGGCGGTATGCGCCAGCGCATCATGATCGCCATGGCGCTCGCCCTCGGGCCGGATCTGATCATCGCGGACGAGCCCACCACGGCGCTCGACGTCACCGTCCAGGCCCAGGTGATGGACCTGCTGGCCGAGTTGCAGGCCGAGTACCGGATGGGTCTGATCCTGATCACCCACGACCTCGGCGTGGTCGCGGACGTCGCGGACAAGATCGCGGTGATGTACGCCGGACGGATCGTCGAGACCGCCCCGGTGTACGAGCTGTACGCCCGGCCCGCGCACCCGTACACCAAGGGTCTGCTCCGCTCGATCCCGCGGCTCGACCAGCGCGGCCAGGACCTGTACGCCATCAAGGGGCTGCCGCCGAGCCTGCTGCAGATCCCGGCCGGCTGCGCGTTCAACCCGCGCTGCGAGCAGGCCACCGACCGATGCCGGGGCGAACTCCCCCTGCTGCAGCCGGTGTCGGACGAGGGCGGCAACGACCTGCCCGGGCGGCACAGTGCCTGCCACTTCTGGAAGGAGACCCACCGTGGCTGAGCCAATCCTGACGGTCGACGGCCTGGTCAAGCACTTCCCGCTGACTCAGGGCATCGTCTTCAAGCGCCGGATCGGCGCGGTGCAGGCGGTCGACGGAATCTCCTTCGAACTGCACAAGGGCGAGACGCTCGGCATCGTCGGAGAGTCGGGCTGCGGGAAGTCCACCGTCGCCAAGGTGCTGATGAACCTGGAGCGGGCGACCGCCGGCCAGGTGCGCTACAAGGGCCAGGACATCACCAGCATGAGCGGCAAGGCGCTCAGAGCGGTACGCCGGAACATCCAGTTGGTCTTCCAGGACCCTTACACCTCGCTCAACCCCCGGATGACGGTCGGCGACATCATCGGCGAACCGTTCGAGATCCATCCGGAGGTGGCGCCGAAGGGAAGCCGTCGCAAGGAAGTTCAGGACCTGCTGGAGGTGGTCGGCCTCAATCCCGAGTACATCAACCGCTATCCGCACCAGTTCTCCGGCGGGCAGCGCCAACGCATCGGAATCGCCCGGGGGTTGGCGCTCAAGCCGGAGATCATCATCTGCGACGAGCCGGTGTCCGCGCTGGACGTCTCGGTCCAGGCCCAGGTGATCAACCTGCTGGACCAGCTGCAGAGCGAGTTCAACCTCAGTTATGTCTTCATCGCACACGATCTCTCGATCGTGCGGCACATCTGCGACCGGGTCGCCGTGATGTACCTCGGCAAGATGGTCGAGATCGGCACCGAGGAACAGATCTACGAGCACCCGACCCACCCCTACACCCAGGCCCTGCTGTCCGCCGTCCCCGTCCCGGACCCGGTCGGACGGGAGGGCCGGCGGCGGATCATCCTCTCCGGCGACCTGCCCTCTCCCGCCAACCCGCCGTCCGGCTGCCGCTTCCGAACGCGCTGCTGGAAGGCGCAGACGCGCTGCGGCGAGGAGGAACCCCTGCTCGCGACCCCCGAGGGGATGACGGGGGAGGCGCTGCACCCCTCGGCGTGCCACTTCGCGGCGGAGCGGAGCTGAACCCGGCCAGGGGCGGGCGGAGCAGCTGAAGGGTGTTCGGGGACGCGCCTTGACTGAATTTTCAGTTAAGGCAAGTATGTGCGGCACGCCACACCTCCCCAACCCCCTCTAAGGGAGAGCTCCATGAACGTGACCCAGCCCTCCAGGCGCAGCCTGCTCAAGTTCGGTGCCGCGGCCGTCCCCGCCGTGGCTCTCGGCGGGCTCCTGCCGGCCGTGGCCCGTGCCGCCACCAGCCCGAGCGGCGTGCAACTGCGGATGCCCGCCGAGGACGGCCGCCATGTGCGGACGTTCATGGCCTGGCCCGCGCTCTCGTCGGTCTGGGGCAACGCCCTGGGCGGTGTCCGCAACGACATCGCCCAGGTCGCGTACCAGATCTCCCGGTACGAGCCGGTGGTCGTGCTGGCCCGCCCCGAGCAGGCCGCCGACGCCCGGTACACCTTGGGTGGCGGTGCGTACTACTCGATCACGGTGGTCGAGACGGCCAACGACGATCTGTGGATCCGGGACTTCGGCCCGACCTTCCTCACCGGCCCCGGTGCGATCGCCGGCCTGGACACCAACTTCAACGGCTGGGGCAAGACCGGCACCTCGTACTACCAGCCGTTCGCCAACGACGCCGCCGCGGCCGCCACGCTGCTCTCGCAGTACGGCGTCGACCGGGTCCAGGCGCCGTTCGTCGGCGAGGGCGGCTCGCTCGAGGTGGACGGTGAAGGCACCATGCTGGCCACGGTCAGCTCGCTGGTGAACGCCAACCGCAACCCGGGGAAGACCCAGGCCCAGGTCGAGCAGGACCTGAAGTCCTCGCTCGGTGTGGACAAGGTGATCTGGGTGCCGGGCCTGGCCGGCCAGGACATCACCGACTGCCACATAGACTGCCTGGCCCGGTTCATCGCGCCCGGCAAGGTGATGCTAGACAAGCCGGGCCCGGGCACCAGCGCCCAGTGGGTCGCGGTCTACAACGAGACCAAGAGCATCCTGCAGAGCGCGACCGACGCCCAGGGCCGCCCGCTCGCCATCACCGAACTCCCCGGCCCGGACCGCCGTCAGATCCGCGGTACCGGCAAGGACTTCCTGTCCAGCTACACCAACTACTACACGGCCAACGACGCCGTCTTCGCGCCCCAGTTCGGCGACACCTACGCCGACGGCGTGGCCTACACGATCCTCCAGAGCGCCTACCCCGGCCGTGCCGTCGTGCAGATCAACATCGACAACATCGCGAGCGGCGGTGGCGGCATCCACTGCTCCACCCAGTCGCAGCCGGTCGTTCCGCCGGCCGTCTAGGGTCGGTCCGGCCGCCGGGGGCCACCCTGCGGGGCGGCCCCCGGCGGGGGGTCAGCCGGCCTCGCGCAGGAGGCAGGTGAGGCGGGCGGTGCACACCCGGCGGGCCAGCTCGTCGGTGATGACGATCTCGTAGGTCGCCGTGGTGCGGCCGAGGTGTGCGGCGGTGGCGACGCCGGTGAGAAGGCCGGAACGGACGCTGCGGTGGTGGGTGCAGTTCAGGTCGACGCCGACGGGGTACTTGGTGGGGCCGCCGTGCAGTGCCGCGGCCGTGGAGCCGAGGCTCTCGGCGAGGACGGCCGAGGCCCCGCCGTGGAGGAGGCCGTAGGGCTGGGTGTTGCCCTCGACGGGGAGCGTGCCGACCACGCGGGAGGCGGAGGCCTCCTGGAGGCGGATCCCCATGCGGTCGCAGAGCGCGCCCAGGGAGAAGACGGCCGACAGGTCGAGGCCCGTGGCGGCCCACTGGTCCAGGATCTCCTGGGGGAAGAGGGTCGTGGTCTGGTCGTGCATGTGCGTCAGGCTCCGGTCTGCGTCGGTGTGCTGGGTCTCCGGCCTTTGCTACGGAGGTGTAGCTTCAGCACCGTAGCTTCAGCCGTGTAGCTTCGCAAGGTACGATCCGGGGCATGGCCAGAGCGCAGACCACCCCCAAGCGGCCCTACGCTCCGCGGCTGCCACCGGCCGAGCGCCGCGAGCAACTGCTCGACGCCGCACTGGAGATCATCAACACCAGTGGCGTCGCCGCGGTGTCCGTCGACGCCGTCGCCCGCCTCGCCGGCGTGACCCGCCCGGTGGTCTACGGCCAGTTCACCGACTCCGACCACCTCCTGCGCGAGCTGCTCGAACGCGAGGGGGAGCGCGCCCTGGCCCAGCTCGCCGACGTCATCCCCGCCGACCTGGCCGACGCCGACCCCGCCGACACCTTCACCGCCGTCGCCCGGGGCTTCTACGACGCCGTGCTCGCGCACCCCGCACGCTGGCGCGCCATCCTGCTGCCCGTCGACACCTCGCCCGCGCCGGTCCGCAAGTACAAGGAGGCGGCCGAGGCCGACCTCCGGGCCCGCTTCGCCGAGGCCGTCCGCGAGCTCCTCGGGGACCGGCCCGACGCCGGGCGTGTCGACGTCGACCTGCTGGCCCACGTCGTGCTCAGCACTCTCGAGGACGGCGGCCGGCTGCTCCTGCGGGACCCCGCAGGCTACGCTCCGGAGCGGCTCACCGAGCTGGCCCGCTTCCTGGCCGAGACCTTCCTGCACCGCTTCCGTCCGTAACGCGGAGCCGGTGAGGGCCACTTGTACGGCCAGTGACCTCACCCGGTGCCCGGACCTGCCGGCTGCTGCTCGTTCCCACGTCGCAGCAGGCCGTACGCCCAGCGTTCGTTCAGCCCGGCGAGGAAGCCGACGCTGCCCCAGAAGAACCAGGCCTTGATCACCGCCTGGTGTCCGGCCGGGGTCAGCGGTGCGGCGCCGCAGAGGCCGTCCGGCGCCGCGGGAGGGGTGAGCAGTGTGAGGATGCCACCGTTGATGAGGAGGAAGAGGGAGCTGGCCAGGAGCCAACCGACCACCACCCGGTACCAGCCCTCCTGGCGCATGGCCTGTGCCAGTTGCCCGGGGTCGGAAGGGATGTCGGGAGTGACACTGCGGAGCGGCCCGCGCCGTATCAGCTGGTAGGCGTCGCGAAGCCGGATGATGACGCTGAAGACGGCGCCCATCGCCCCGCCCGCGAAACAGACCAGCGCGTACAACAGGCTGACTTCCTCGGGGCAGCCGATCGTGCTGTGGAGGAGCGGCGGCACTGCCTGGCCCATTGCCAGTGCCAGCACCAGGACGACCGGGCTGAGCAGGACTCCGAAAGCCAGGCCCGTGTTGAGCCCGCGTGAGCCCGCGAGCGCGGCGTCCGCTCCGAGCCGCTGTGCGGCTGCATCGGCCTCGTCCTCGAGGCGGGCGGCGTCGAAGCTCCGGGCGGCCGCGGTCTCCCGCAGACCGACGCGCACCGCCTGCTCCAGGGCCCGGCACACGGCGGCGCGCGTGCGCTGCTCGAAGGCGTGCTGTGCCGCTGCGTGCAGCCGCTCGATCCGGACGAGCTGCGTATGCTCCGCCTGCCGCAGACGCTGCAGCTCCGGAGCGTCCTCGCCGAGGCCGAGCGCGTCGGCCAGCGTCCTCGGCTCGGTCAGGGCCGCCCCCAGAAACCACTCTCTGACGAGCTGTGCCCGACCCGCTCGCTGTCCACTCATGTCCGCCCCCGTCCCCTCGGTTCCAGGGGCAGTTGTACAGTCACGCACCCCTGGAGCGAAACCCCGGCCAGGGAGGGCCGACCCGTCCGCAGGTGTGCCCGGGGGCGGGCGGAGCGTCGTGGCGTCGGTACACTCAGCCGCGTGCTCGGACACGCGAACCAGCCGCTCGGTCGGGAGTTCTTCGACCGCCATGTCGTGGACGTCGCCCCCGACCTCCTGGGTCGTGTCCTGGTCTGCACGCTCCCGGAGGGCACCGTCTCCCTGCGGCTCACCGAGGTCGAGGCGTACAACGGCGCGGACGACCCGGGCTCGCACGCCTACCGGGGGCGGACCCCGCGCAACGAGGTCATGTTCGGCCCGCCCGGCCACGTCTACGTGTACTTCACCTACGGCATGCACTTCTGCATGAACCTCGTCACCGACCAGGACGGGCACTCCTCGGCGGTGCTGCTGCGCGCGGGCGAGGTGCTGGACGGCGTCGAACTCGCCCGCAGGCGCCGCCCCACGGCCGGCCGGGACCGACAACTCGCCCAGGGGCCGGCCAGGTTGACCAAGGCCCTCGGTGTCGGCCTGGACTTCAACGGCGCCGATGCCTGCGGTGACCGCCTGCCGTTCAGCGTCCTGACCGGCACTCCCGCCGACCCGTCGCTGATCCGTACCGGGCCGAGGACCGGCGTCTCCGGGGCCGGTGCGGCCACTCCCTGGCGCTTCTGGATCGACGGCGACCCGAGTGTCAGCCCTTACCGCGCCCACGTACCCAAGCGGAGGCGGAGCAGCGAGTAGCACTCCGGGTGGTCGCGGCCGGCGACTCGCTGCTTCCCCGGCCGCGCCCCGGGCCCTGATCAGCCGTTTCCTGGCCCAGCCGGCCTACCAGGCCGGCCTCGCCCGTCCGGGGGCCGAGCGCCCTGCAGCCTTAACTACATGGTGGTCGCGGGCAGGTGCTTCTCGAACTGCGTTCTGTGCAGTTCGGCGTAGCGTCCGTCCGCGGCGAGGAGTTCGTCGTGCGTGCCGCGCTCCACGATCTGTCCGGCTTAGACGACGAGGATCAGGTCGGCGGCCCGGACGGTCGACAGCCGGTGGGCGATGACGACGGCGGTCCTGCCCTCCAGGGCCTCCGCGAGGGCCTCCTGGACGGCCGCTTCCGAGGTGTTGTCCAGGTGGGCCGTGGCTTCGTCGAGGATGACCACGCGCTGCCTGGCCAGCAGCAGCCGGGCGATGGTCATGCGCTGGCGCTCGCCGCCGGAGAGCCGGTAGCCGCGCTCACCGACCACGGTGTCGAGACCGTCGGGCAGGGAGTGCACGAGCTCCTCGAGGCGGGATCGGCGCAGCACGTCCCACAGCTCGTCCTCGGTGGCCCCGGGCCGGGCGAGCAGCAGGTTCTCGCGGACGGAGTCGTGGAAGAGGTGGCCGTCCTGGGTGACCATGCCGAGCGTCGCCCGCATCGAGCTGGCGCTCACGTCGCGCACGTCCACGCCGCCGATCCGGACGACACCCGAGTCGGTGTCGTACAGCCGCGGCAGCAGCTGGGCGATGGTCGACTTGCCGGCGCCGGACGAGCCGACCAGGGCGACGGTCTGGCCGGGTTCGGCGCGGAAGCTGATGCCGTGCAGGACCTCCGCGCCACCGCGGGTGTCCAGTGCCGCGACCTCCTCCAGCGAGGCGAGGGAGACCTTGTCGGCGGACGGGTAGCCGAAGCGGACGTCCTCGAACTCCACCGCCGCCGGCCCCTCCGGTACGGCGCGGGCGTCCGGCTTCTCCTCGATCAGCGGCTTGAGGTCGAGCACCTCGAAGACCCGCTCGAAGCTGACCAGGGCGCTCATGACCTCGACGCGCGCCCCCGCGAGCGAGGTGAGCGGCGCGTACAGGCGGGTCAGCAGCAGCGCCAGGGACACCACGGCGCCCGGCTGCAGGGTGCCGCTCAGGGCGAACCAGCCGCCGAGCCCGTAGACGAGCGCGAGCGCCAGGGCGGAGACCAGCGTCAGAGCGGTGATGAACGCGGACTGTGCCATCGCGGTGCGCACCCCGATGTCCCGCACCCGCCGGGCCCGCGCCGTGAACTCGGCCGACTCGTCCTCGGGCCGCCCGAACAGCTTGACCAGGGTGGCGCCCGGCGCCGAGAACCGCTCGGTCATCCGGGTGCCCATCGAGGCGTTGAGGTTGGCGGCCTCGCGCTGGAGCTTCGCCATCCGGCTGCCCATCCGGCGTGCGGGGATCACGAACACCGGCAGGAGCACCAGCGCGAGCAGCGTGATCTGCCAGGACAGGGTGAGCATCACCGCGAGGGTGAGCATCAGCGTCACCAGGTTGCTGACGACCCCGGAGAGGGTGTTACTGAAGGCGCGCTGCGCTCCGATCACGTCGTTGTTGAGGCGGCTGACCAGAGCTCCTGTACGGGTACGCGTGAAGAACGCGACCGGCATCCGCTGGACGTGGTCGAACACGGCCGACCGCAGATCCAGGATGAGCCCTTCGCCGAGCGTCGACGACAGCCAGCGGCCCAGTATCCCGAACGCCGCCTCGGCGAGTGCGATGAGGGCGATCAGCACGGCCAGGCGTACGACGGTGCCGCGGTCGCCGTGGGACACGATGGCGTCGACGACCCGCCCCGCGAGCACCGGCGTCGCGACAGCGAGCAGCGCCGTCCCTACGCTGAGTGCCACGAACTGCCAGATGCGGCGGCGGTGCGGTCGGGCGAAGGCGGCGATGCGCCGCAGTGTCGCGCGGGCGAAGGGTCGACGCTCCTGCTGCGCGTTCATCACGCTGTGCAGCTGCATCCAGGCTGTGCTCTCCATGCTCATAGGAGAGACGGTATGACCTCAGGCTTTCCGGAGGCCAGGGGGAGGCCTCGGTGACGGGGCTGCTGCCCACCGCGTTGAGGATGTCGCCCGCGAAGCGGGTGCTGTCGGCGGGTGACATCGCCGGAGACGACCAGCGAGGCCGTGCCGTTGACCTTCACCACGTAACCGGGCCGCTCTCAGGCGCTACGCTCGGGGCTTCTTCGTCGAACCGATCAGGAGTTCTGCCGATGAGGGTGGCCCGTCTTCGTTGGCGGTGTGCTGTGAGGGTCGTGCTGTTGGCGGCCGTCGTGGTAGGTGGGGTGGCCGGGTGCGGGCCCAACACGGATGCCTATGTGGATCTGCAGAACGCGATGAAGAATCACCTGACCAAGGTGGACCACCGGGCGGTCGCCTCGGTGGACTGCACGCCGCACGTGCACGGGACGACGCGCGGTGACACGGCGCACCTGCGCTGCAAGGTGGTGTTCAAGGACGGGAAGTCGTACACGGCCGCTGCGCAGATCAAGAACCAGAACGACGGTGGGCGGCACGGCATGCCCGACCGCTACAGCTGGGACAGCCCGCCGCCGCCGTGAGCGGGGGCGGCCCGGCGGTCGGGGCGGTTGGCGGCCAGGCCGCCGGTGATCATCAGGGCGCCGCCCAGGAGCTGGAGCGGGGTGGGGGTCAGGCCGAGCGCGAGCAGGCTGATGAGCAGGGTGAAGACCGGCTCCATCTGGAGGACGCCGGCGGTCTCCCAGGCCCGCAGACGGGGCAGCGCCAGGTGAAGGGTCAGGTAGGCCAGGCAGAAGTTGGTGACCGCGAGGAGGAGTTGGAGCAGCAGGGTGCCCGGCCCGGGGTGCCAGCGCAGCGGGCCGGGGGCGAGCAGCAGGACGGGGAGCAGGGCCAGGGCGGCGGGGAGCAGGCGCCAGTGGCTGAGTTCGACGGCGGGGATGCGGGCCGTCAGGGTTTTGGCGGGCAGGTAGGCGGCCCCGGCCAGCAGGGCGCCGGCGAGGACCAGGACGTCCCCGGTGCGGACGGTGGTGAAGCCCTGGCCGGGGCTGTGCAGGAGGATCAGCAGGCCGCCGAGGAGGGTGGTGGCGAGGCCCAGGGTCTGCCACCGGCGCAGCCGGTCGCCGGCCAGCAGGACCGAGGCCAGCACCGCGGCGGGCCCCTGGAGTTGGATCAGGAAGCCGCCGTTGACGGGGCTGGTCATGCTGAGCCCGGTGATGACCAGGGCCAGCGAGAGACCGGTGCCGAGGACGGAGACGAGACCGAGCCGCGCCCAGTCCCCGGCGGTCAGGCCGCGGGGCACCAGCGGCCGGCGCCGCACCGCCAGCCAGCAGGCCAGCAGTGCGGCGCCGATCGCCAGGTTGAGCTCGGTGGTGAGCAGGGGGTGGATGTCGGCGGTCACCCGGTTGGCCAGTACCGCGCCCGCCCCGAAGAAGGCCGCGGTCAGCAGCGCGAACAGGTAGCCCCGGGTGCGCACGGTGGAGGCCCTCAGAGCGCGCGGAGCCGGACGGGGTGTCCGCGTTCGACGCCGTACCGCGCCGCGAAGTTCCCCTGGTTGAGCGCCAGCGCGAACTGAGCGCGGCTGGCGATGTAGGCCAGCGGCTCGCCGTGGCCGGTCTCGCCGAAGGTGCGGCGCAGTGGTGAGGTGAGACGGGCCGCGCCGATCTCGATCTCGAGTTCGGCGTCGAAGCCGATCCCGTGCGTCCGGAGGAACTCGCGGGTGATGCTGGTCCAGACGTTCCCGTAGTTCTTGTCGAGCGGGTGTCCCGGCCGCCCGGGACGGCGGCGGTCACTCGGGTTTGGTGGCGTGCACGTAGTGGATCCACGGGTGGAGGTCGCCGCTGGTCAGGGAGGTGAAGCCGGCCTCGCGGACGAGCGGGTGGAGCTGGTGGACGGGGTTGTGCTGCATCACCGGGCCGGCGACGGCGCCGACCAGGTGGCGGGCCAGCGGGCCTGCGGGCGGGCGGAAGTCGGCGAGCAGGAGACGGCCGCCGGGCCGTAGGACGCGGAACATCTCGGCGGCGGCGCGGGCACGGACGCCTTCGGGCAGGTGGTGGACCATCAGGCTGCTGACCACGACGTCGTAGGCGTCGTCCGGGCCGGGGAGCTCCTCGGCGATGCCGTCGGTGAAGGTGCAGTGGGGGTGGCGGGCGGCGCGGCGGCGGGCGTGGGCCAGGACGTCGGGGGAGGGGTCGACACCCAGGACGGTGCCGGTGGGGCCGACGGCGTGGGCGACGCACCGGGTGAGGTAGCCGGTGCCGCAGCCGACGTCGAGCGCGCGGTCGCCGGGGCGGGCGCCGCTGAGGGCGGCGAGGCGGCGGAAGACGGGCCCGCGCCGGCCGCCGAAGAAGACGGTGCCGAAGGCCTCGTAGGCGCGGCCGTGGGTGAGGGTCTGTCCGCCGGTACGGGCGTCCGAGCTGCCGTGCAGGAAGCGTGCGAGTTCCACGTCGAACCCTTTCTTAGTGACGACTAAGTAGTTCTGAACTTAGTCGCGACTAAGAAGTCTGGCAAGGGGTGGTTAGGATGTGGGGGTGTCAGACTCCGATCCCGCCGCCAAACACCCGCGCGCCCGGCTCAAGCCAGCCGACCGCCAGGCGCTGATCCTCGCGGCCGCCACCGAGGTCTTCTCCGAAGTCGGCTACCAGCGCGGCAAGATGTCGGAGGTGGCCCGCCGGGTCGGGGTGAGCGAGCCGGTGGTCTTCCAGAACTTCGGCTCGAAGGCCGCGGTCTTCGCCGCCGTCCTCGACCACGCCGCGGAGCGGCTCGGCCAGGCCCTGCGGGAGCAGGCCGGCCAAAGTCCGGACGTCGGCAGCTGGCTGGCCGGATTCCTCGCGCCCGAGCACCTGACCCAGGTCCACGCGCGCGGCACCCTCGGCGTGCTCTTCGCGGACGCGATGACGATCGCCGCGGAGCCGGTGGTGCTGGAGGCCGCGCGGCGGGCCAACCAGGCGATCGCGGCCACGCTGGCCGACTTGCTGGCCCAGGGGCAGCGGGACGGCAGCATCCGCCCCGACCTCGAGGCCGAGGCGGGTGCGTGGTGGCTGATCTCGCTGCTGGCCTCGCAGCGCTTCCGCTTCGCGGTCGCGCCCGAACCAGCACGGTGGGAGGGCGAGTTGGGCGCTCTGGCGCTCGAGGCACTGCTCGCGGACTGAGGGCGGTCGGCGGGCCGGCCGGGTCGGGCGGCAGCGTACGGGCAGCTGGACGGCGCGGAGGCGGGTGCGGTCTCGGTCGCGACCCGCCACCGGGCCGACAGACGCCGGGCCGACAGGCGCCGGGCCGCCAGGCTCATGGCGGGGGCGGCGCCGAGGATGTCGCCGAGGACGGTGCGGGTGTTGCCGAAGCCCGGGGTTGGGGGTGCCGGGAGAGCGCCGGGCCGGGGTGGCCAGGATCATCGCGCTCCGTGTCGAATCGGTTGTGTCGGGTGATGTCGGAAATGACGGAGCGGCAGCTGGGGCGTCCGGGTGATCACGTCGTCCGATAGGGTCCGGCGGGGCGTGGGCGCACTGCCGCGCCCGGAGAAGCGGGAGGGTGTTGTGCGGACGTTGGTGCGGGCCTCGGTGGCGGCGGTGGTCGTGGTGATGGCGGTGGCCTGTACGCCGTCGGGTGGTGGGTCCAAGTCGGCCGACCGGGCGAGCAGTTCGACGGTGGTGCCGTCGGCGCCCGCGGGTGACATCCCCGTCGGGCCGGGGCCGAAGGCGACCTACCAGGTGCAGCCGCAGCCCGCACCGGGCAGCTGCCACTACCGCCACACCCCGGCCGGGGAGCCGCTGCCCGACGTGGCCTGCACCCCGGGCGCGCTCAGCCCGGCGGTCAGCCAGGCGAACCTCGCGCAGACGATCTGCAAGACCGGCGGCTACACCTCGGGCATCCGGCCGCCGGCGAGCATCACCGGCAAGGAGAAGGCCGAGAATGCCAAGTCCTACGGCTACACCGGGCCGATGGGCGACGCCGAGTACGACCACCTGATCAGCCTTCAACTCGGCGGCGACCCGAACGACGCGCGCAACCTCTGGGCCCAGCCGCCGTCCCCCGGTCACGTGCCCGGCAAGGGGCCCAACAACCCCAAGGACTCGGTGGAGACCCACCTGCACACCGCCATCTGCAAGGGGCAGGTCACCCTTGCCGCCGCCCAGCACGCCATCGCCACCGACTGGACCACCGCCGAGAGCGTCCTCGGCCTCAAGCCCGCCCCCGCCGGCTCGGCGGCCGCGGACGCCGACGGGGACTGACGCCGGGCCCTGGTGCGACCGCGCCGCGGTCGCACCAGGGCTGCGCGGGGTGCGGATGATATGGCTTTGCGCCGTCACATGGCATGTCACATCGTATTGAAGGACCGCCGGTCGCGTGAGACGGTGCAAGACGCGCCTGAACGTCCCCCACCGTGGCGCAACTCGACGACGCCCTCCTAGGAGTGATGATGCGTCAGCGCTTCCGCGCGCCCAGAATCCCGGCGGCCCTCGCTGTGCTGAGCACGGCCCTGGTCACCATGTTCGCCACCCCGGCGCTCGCCACCCCCACGGCGCAGCCCGGCTCACACGGCGACCGGCCGGCGGCCGTGGCCCGGCCGCTCCCGCCCGCCGGTGCCCGCGCCGGCGGCACCGACAGCCCGGCACCGGCCCAGGACCACCGGCTCGCACCCGCCCAACTCCCGCCGCACCGACCGTCGGTGGCCGCACCGGCCCGGCCGGCCGAGGCTCTGGCGGCGGCCTCCTGCACCCCGGCCGACTTCAGCAGCCGCACCGGCTCGGCTCTGGTCTCCTTCCTGGAGGCCGCCACCACCGACTGCGTCAACACCCTGTTCGGCGTGACCGGTCCGAACGCGAGCGGGGTGTTCCGCGAGAGCCAGATGCTGACCGTCGCGAACGCCTACCAGGGCCTCGCGGCCGGGTACACCGGGGACAACTCCAAGAGTGTGCTGCAGCTGGTGCTCTTCCTGCGCGCCGGGTACTACGTGCAGTTCTACGACTCCGCCGACGTCGGCAGCTACGACGCCACCCTGACCAACGCGGTGGCGGCCGGACTGGACGCGTTCGTGGCGAGCCCGCACCTGGGCGACGTGAGCGACGCGAACGGGCAGGTCGCCGGTGAGACCATGGTGCTCACCGACAGCGCCAACCTGCAGGGCCGCTACCTCGGCACCTACAAGCAGGTGCTGAACGCCTACAACCCGGCGACGTACAACGGCTCCTGGTACATGGTGAACTTCGTCAACGACGTGTTCACCCCGCTGTTCCGGGGCCACCAGAACCCGGACTTCGTGACGGCCGTGACCGCGGACCCGAGCATCGTCAACACGCTCGACGGCTTCGCGCTGAACCACCGCGACCTGCTGGGCACCACCAACTCCTTCCTGGACTCCAACGCCGGCCTGGAGACCGCCCGGTTCCTCGAGCACACGTCCTTCCAGGCCACCGTGCGGCCGCTCGCCAAGGGCCTGCTGAACGCCTCGGCGATGACCGGCGTGAGCGCCCCGCTCTGGGTGGGGGTGGCCAACCTGGCGAACTACTACGACCAGGCCCAGTGCTCCTACTACGGGGTGTGCAACCTGGCCCACCAGCTCACGGCGGCGGTGCTCACCGCCACCCGCACCTGCGACGGCAGCCACAGCATCCTCGCGCAGGACCTGACCGGTGCCGACCTGGACGCCGTCTGCAACAGCCTCCAGCAGCAGGACCCGTTCTTCCACAACCTGGTCAAGGACAGCGGCCCGATCCCCGGGCAGTACGAAGCCTCGCTGCAGCTGGTCACCTTCGCGAGCCGCACGGACTACGTGACCTACGCCGGGGCGATCTACGACGTGGACACCAACAACGGCGGCATCACCCTGATCGGTGACCCGGCCACCCCGGGCAACCAGCCGATCTCGATCACCTACCGGGACTCCGGCGACGACGGGTTCACCGCCCGGATCTGGAACCTCAACCACGAGTACACCCACGCCCTGGACGGCCGGTACGACACCAAGGGCACCTTCTCGCAGCAGATCGCCGTCCCCGACGTCTGGTGGATCGAGGGCGTGGCCGAGTACGTCTCGTACAGCTACCGGGGTGTCACCGACACCCAGGCCGTCGCCCAGGCGGGGAACCACACCTACGCGCTCAGCACGATCTTCCAGAACACCTACGAGAACAGCGACGTGAGCCGGATCTACTACTGGGGCTACCTGGCCGTCCGGTACATGGTCGAGCGGCACCCGGCGGACATCGCCGCGATGCTCTCGCACTTCCGCAGCGGCGACTACCCGGGCGGCTACGCCGTGTACAACTCGCTCGGCACCTCCTACGACGCGGACTTCAACAGCTGGCTGACGAACTGCGCGGCGGGCGCCTGCAGTTCGGCCGGCGGGCCGACGGCGGCCTTCGACACGGCGGTGTCGGGGCTGACGGTGCAGCTCACCGACCGGTCCACCGAGGCGGGCAGCGGCAGCATCACCGGCTGGGCCTGGACCTTCGGTGACGGGACGGGCTCCTCGGCGGCGAGCCCGAGCAAGACCTACGCCGGGCCCGGCAGTTACACCGTCACGCTGACCGTGACCGACACCAGCGGCCGCACGGCGACCGCGAGCAAGCAGGTCACCGTGGCCTCCTCCGGCAGTGCCGTGCCCTGCACCGCGGCCGACACCCGGGCGATGGGCCAGAACTGCTACCGCGCCAACCAGACCGCGACGGTGGGCAACCTGGACTACCTCTACATCTACCTGCCCGCCGGGACGACCACCCTCACCGCCGCCACCACCGGCGGCACCGGGACGGCGTACCTGTACTACAACCCGGCCAACTGGGCCACGCCCAGCGCCTACACGGCCTCCTCGACCAGCCCCGGCACCACCCAGTCCGTCACCGTCACGAACACGACGGCCGGCTACCGCTACCTGAGCCTCTACGCCCAGACCGGCTTCAGCGGCGTCACCGTCACCACCCGCTACTGAGCCAAGCCGCACCGCCGTTCTCCGCACGCCGGGCCACCGGCCGTGCGGAGAACGGCGGTTGTGCCGTTCAGGCCGCGATGCGGAACATCCCGGCGGCCGTGGGTGACGCGGATCAGGACGTCCGTGGCGGCTCTCGTCATGAAGAACAGGTCGTCCACCGAGCAGTTGGCCGGGCCCTGGTTGGTCGGCGACCAGGTGGCGCCGCCGTCCTCGCTGGCGAACAGCCCGACCTCGGTGCCGCAGTACAGGAAGGCGCCGTGCGCCGGATGGACTGCGAGGGCGCGGACGGGGGCGGCCACCCCAGGCTCCCCGCGGGGGAATGGCGAAGTTGAAGAACTGCCCGTTCCTCATGTCCAGTAGGCGCCGCGGCCGCGCGGCCTGTCAAGGTCCACCGAGCGTGACGGCGGCTCAGGGCGACTCCTCGTGGAGGAGGGCCGCGAACCGGGCCAGCGGGTCACCCGTGAAGGGGCGCAGGGCGGGGGCCAGCAGGCGCGCGCCGCGAAAGCGCAGGCCGCCGAGGAAGGCGAACCGGGTGGTCCGGTCGGTCTCGGGGCGGGCTGCCATGCCGCCGAGCACGAGGCGGCTCTGCATCAGGCACCAGCCGGGTGCGAGGTCGATCCCGAAAGTCGCGCGCAGCCGGGTGTGCCCGTGGATCCGGGCCCGGAGGGTGCCGTCCGGCTCCGGGGCGCCGAGCTGGACGGTGCGGACGTCGGGGATCCAGAGCGGCATGGTGCGCTCCAGGTCCTGGGCCAGGGCCCAGACCCGCTCGAAGGGCGCGTCCAGGACGGTCTCGCCGATCCGGGCGGCGCCGGTGGCGGTGGCGGCGATCACGTGCAGCCGGCGGACGGGGTCGAAGTCGGCGACTGGCCACTCGGGCCTCGGGTTCTCGGTCACTGCTGCCATGCCTTCCGGAAGCTGAGTCGGGCCCGCGAGAGCCGGGACTTGACCGTCCCGGGGGCGACCGCGAGCAGTCGCGCGGTCTGTCGTTCGTCCAGCCCCTCCAAGTCGCGCAGCACCAGCACGGCGCGGTGCTCGGGGGAGAGCCGGTGGAGCACGTCGCGGATGTCCGCGGCGAGTTGGGGGTCGCCCGGCGCCGGCAGCTCGCCGAGCTCGGCCGGCCGGGCCCGCGCGGCGCGGGTGGCGCAGCGCACCGCCTCACGCACCGCGATGGCCCGGACCCAGCCGAACAGCGCCTCGGGCTCCTGGAGTTGACGCAGCTTGCGGAAGACCACGATGAGCGCCTCCTGGGTCGCGTCCGCGCCGTCGTCCAGCGCGATCGGGCCGCACAGGCGGCGGACGTACGGGGTGACCAGGTCCAGCAGCCGGCCGACCGCGAGCTGGTCACCGCCCTGGGCGGCCCGGACCAGCTCGGCGAGGCCGGGTGGTGGCTCCTGCATGGGGCTCTCTCCGTCGATCGGTGACAAGGGTCCGTGGGTGGAGGGCCCGGGGCGGCGAAAGGTTCCCACCGGATCCGGGCCGGACGCAGTGTTCCTCGTCACAGGAACGGATCGGGCACCGGGGTGCTCCTGGGGGTGTCCAAACGTCCTGACACTCCCTGAGGTGACGGCATGAACTCGGCGAACATCGGCCGCAAGGCCACCGCGGTCGGCGCGGTGCTGGCGGTGGACGGTCTGATCCACCTGTACTGGGCCACCGGACGGACCTGGCCGGTGGAGGGCACCGAGCGGCTCTCGCAGCTGGTGCTGAACACCCAGGTGCCGTTCACCCCGCAGAGCCTGGTCCCGCTCGCGGGGATGCTCCTCTCGGGCGCGGCCCTGGTGCTGGCCCGCGGTGGCCGACTGCCCGGCCTGGCCCGGCGGCTGCCCGCCGCGCTGCCCCGGTGGGGGAGCCGGGCGGTGGCCGGCGGGCTGCTCGCGCGCGGCGCGGCGGGGCTGGTCTGGGTGACCGGCGCCTGGGCGGATCCGGGTGACACGTTCTACTGGCTCAACCTGCTGCTCTACACCCCGCTCTGCCTGCTGCTGGCCCGGGCGGCCTGGCAGGTGGCGTCCTCGACGGCGAGCTCATCGCGCCGGTCGAGTTCCAGGGCCGCCCGAACCTCAGCCCGGCGCCGGCCTGTCCGCTGGACAGCCCGCTGATCACCGGCATCGGCACGCTCGAGCTGCTCGAGAAGGTGTCCACCGTCGGTCTGGAGTCCTCTCCGGTGGCCGAGCGGCTGGCGGGGCTGCGAGCGAACGAGGCGCGGTATCTCAAGAACTAGTACGTCGACCGATCCGATGAGCAGATCCTACAGACCTGGGAGCGTCGAGAGAAGTGAGAAGGTTCGGCCGCCAGTTGCGCCATCACGCGAGCACCACCCAGGTGGGCGACGATCTGAAATCATGCTCTGACCTGCGTAGATGTCCAGTAGCGTGCCGCGCCGGGAGCCTTCTGGCGCAACGTCAGCTTTCCGTACCCGGGCCGTGGCAGTCGCTCCACGGATCTCCCGCGTTCATGACACCCGCATGGGTGCGGAGACAGACTGGACGGCTGCGGCTCGGGGCTGGTGGCGGTCGGGTGGCCGTCTGCGAGAATCGGCCCGTCAGTGGCGTTGTGACGAGGAGGGCTCCGGTGGGCGAGGGCGAGGTTCGGTCGCGTCTGCCGCAGCTGCGGTTGGACGAGCTGTTGGAGGAGCTGCAGGCGCGGATCGACGCCGCGCGCGGCACCCGGGACAGGGTCCACAGTCTGCTGGAGGCCGTCCTGTCGGTGGGGCGGGAGCTGGACCTGACCCAGGTGCTGCGGCGGATCGTGGAAGCCGCGGCGGCGCTGGTGGACTCCGAGTACGCGGCGCTGGGTGTGATCAGCCCGGACGGCGAGACGCTCTCGGAGTTCCTGACGGTCGGTCTGTCACCCGAGGAGATCGCCGAGATCGGCCCGTACCCGACCGGCCGGGGGTTGCTGGGCGAGCTGATCCGCCACCCCGAGGTGCTTCGGCTGGAGAGCCTGTCGGAGCACCCCGCCTCGTACGGCTGCCCGGCGCACCACCCGGTGATGCGGACCTTCCTCGGTGTGCCCGTGCGGGTGCGCGAGGAGGTGTTCGGCAACCTCTACCTGACCGACAAGCGGGGCGGCGAGGAGTTCGACGCCGACGACGAGTCGGTGATCGAGACCCTGGCGGTGGCCGCCGGGGTGGCGATCGACAACGCTCGCCTGTACGAGGAGGCGCAGCGCCAGCAGGCCTGGCTGCGGGCCAGTGGGGAGATCACGCGCGGGCTGCTGTCGGGGAGTTCGCGCTCCGAGGTGGTGGAGCTGATCGCGCAGCGGGCCCGCGAGATCACCGGGGCGGAGCTGGCTGACGTGTCGGTACCGGTGGCCGGCACCGGCTCGCTGCGGGTGGAGTTGGCGCTCGGCGGGGAGCAGGCGGAGCGGCTGGGACTGGTCGTTCCGGTGGACGGCACGTTGTCGGGCGAGGCCGTGGCGAAGGCCGAACCGGTGACGGTGGCGGATCTGGCTGGTGATCCCCGGTGGTCGGGCGGGTCGCGCCGGTTCGACGGCCTCGGGGCTGCGGTGGCAGTGCCGCTGGGGAGGGTGGACGGTCAGATCGAGGGCGTGCTGCTGCTGGCGCGGCGGGCCGGGGAGCTGCCGTTCACCGAGCGCGAGATCGGTCCGTTGCTGGGGTTCGCCGACCAGGCGGCGCTGGCGCTGGAGCTGGCCGAGCGGCGGCGCGACGCTGAGCAGCTGGCGATGCTGGAGGACCGCGACCGGATCGCCCGGGATCTGCACGACCTGGCCATCCAGCGGCTGTTCGCCACCGGGATGACGCTGCAGAGCGCTGCCCGGCTGGTGGAGCACCCCGGTGCGTCGGACCGCGTGCTGCGGGCGGTCGGTGACCTGGACGAGACCATCAAGATCATCCGATCGACCATCTTCGGCCTCCGGGCCCGGGACGAGTCGACCGCCCAGGGGCTGCGCTCCCGCGTGGTCAGGCTGGTCGAGGAGGCGCAGCCCGCGCTGGGGTTCGCGCCCCGGTTGAGCATGGAGGGCCTGCTGGACACCGATGTCCCGGTCGCGGCGGCCGATCACGTGGTCGCGGTGTTGGCGGAGGCGCTGAGCAATGCCGCACGGCACGCCCGCGCCGGCCGGGTGGAGGTGTCGCTCAGGGCGACCGGCACTCAGGTGGTGCTCGTCGTGCAGGACGACGGCGTCGGCATTCCGGCGCAGGGGCGGCGCAGCGGTCTGCAGAACATGGCGGAGCGGGCGGAGAGCCTCGGCGGCGGAATGGAGCTGTCGTGCCCGCCGGACGGTGGCTCGCGGCTGGAGTGGTCGGCGCCGCTGGGCGGCTGACCGGAGGCTGGGGGACGGTCAGTCCGGCTGACGGAGCGTGGCGGGCAGAAGCCGGCCGGTGACCCGATCGGAGCGGATCCGGACGGTGACCTGGCCGAGCCCCTGCGGGTCCGGGCCGTCCTGCTCAGCCGCTGGGAGGTCTTCGGTCTGCTCTGCCCTGCCGAGCACGGTGACGCTCCAGCCGCTGCCGTCGGTCGCGCTGACCTCGTCGGCCTGGAAGGCGACGAGTGCGCCGGTGACCGCCTGGAGGACTCATCCAGCGACGTGGTGTCAGGTGTCATGGCATCGATGCTCGCTCTGGTCCGGCAGGCAGGGCAGAGCCGTTGGCCGGTGGGTCCGGCCTGCCGGCGCCGGGGTCTCAGCGGACGAGTCGGCCTGTGGTGTGGTCGTGGGCGGCCAGGGTCTGGGTGGCGATGACGGCGGCCTGGACGCGGCGCTCGACGCCGAGCTTGGCGAGCAGCCGGGAGATGTGGTTCTTGACGGTCTTCTCGGCGAGGTAGAGGCGCTCGCCGATCTGGCGGTTGGTCAGCCCTTCGCCGATCAGGGTGAGGATCTCCCTTTCCCGGTCGGTGAGTTGCGGGAAGTCGGGAGCGGGCGGGTTCGCGTCGCCGCGCAGGCGGGCCATCAGGCGGGTGGTGGCGCCAGGGTCGAGCAGGGACTGCCCGCCGGCCACCGTGCGGACGGCGGAGACCAGGTCGGTACCGCTGATCTGCTTGAGGACGTACCCGGCGGCGCCGGCCATGATGGCGTCGAGCAGGGCCTCCTCGTCGTCGAAGGAGGTGAGGATCAGGCAGGCGAGTTCGGGCAGCTTGGAGCGAAGCTCGCGGCAGACCGTCACGCCGTCGCCGTCGGGCAGTCGCATGTCAAGGATGGCGACGTCGGGGCGCAGTGCGGGGACGCGGGCGAGGGCCTGCTCGACGGTCGCGGCCTCGCCGACCACGGTCAGGTCGGGTTCGGCGTCCAGCAGGTCGTGCACGCCGCGGCGGACGACCTCATGGTCGTCCAGCAGGAACACCTTGATCGGGGTGCTGCCCTCGGTCGCTGTGCTGTCCGCCATGACTTCTCCGTAGCTCCGGGTCGCCGCCGTGGTGGGCGGACGAAATCCAGGGCAGTCTGCCTGGTGCGGCGGTGATCGCACCAGGGCCGGTCGGCCCTATTCGGCTCAGCCGAGTGGGGAGTCGCCGTTGCCGGGCTTGCGGGCAGCGCGTCCGGTCCACACCGGTTCCTGGCCGGCCCAGGCGCGCTGCCAGGCCGCGTCGGCCCGTCGGTTCAGGTGGTTCAGGCGGAGACCGAGACCGCAACCGGCAAGGGCGGACAGGCCGCCGAGGACGAACAGACCGCCGAAGACCGCGTCGGAGACCATCCCGGCACTGTTGGGAGGCGCGGCGACGAGCTTGCCGGCGTCGCCGACCCAGATACCGACGGTGGTGCCCGTCCCGGCTTGCCAGGCCAGCTTCACGGTGCCGACGTTGCGCTGTCCGACGGGATAGGTCCATGCCGCATCGGCCTGGTAACGGCTGGTCAACGCGGCGGAGCTGCTGCCGGTCGTGGGTCGGGCCGGGGTGAGCAGGACGGCGTCGAGGCGGTGCACGTGGGGCGCTGCGGCGGAAGCGTGTCGCTCGGCCGAGCTGAGATCGGCCCACGCGGAGGCGGCGCCGAGGAGGGCTGCCGCGAGGACCGCGAGTGCACTGACCAGCAACGCGCGACTGCGGGCACGGTCCAGCGGCCGGGCGAGGTCGTTTCGCTCGGCGCCGAGGGCCCGGCGCAGGTGACGCCGCCAGGGGCGGACGGGAAGGGCGCGGAATGCGTGGGACATCGGGGGTCCTCTGGGTTAGGGGGCTGACGGGGAGGCAGCTCACTGCCTGCGCAGGAAGCACTCTGCCGACGGCGGAACGAGGGGCACAGGGGCCGACCGGGGCCCCAGGTCGGGACTCCCGGCGGCCCGGAACAGGGCCGTCCGTCCCTGGGAGAGCACCGGTCCGCGGCCGGAGGATCTTCACCGTGAGCGACGGGCCGTACCGAGGTCCGTCCGTCTCCCCGAGCACATCGCAGAGGAGCGCGTGATGTCCGTGCACGACAGTGGAGGCCCCCACCGGAGCGAAGCCGATGACGGACCGTCGAGGAGGGGCCGCGACTTCGGCCTGCCGACGGCGACCGCGCTGGTGGTCGGCAGCGTCATCGGGACCGGAGTGTTCGCGCTCCCGTCGGCGCTCGCACCGTACGGGCCCGTCGCGCTGGTGGCGCTCGGCCTCGTGACGATCGGCGCCCTCGCACTGGCCGTCACCTTCGGGCGACTGTCGGAGCGGGTGCCGGGCAGCGGTGGCCCGTACGTCTACGCCCGGGAGGCATTCGGTGAGTTCGCCGGATTCCTGACCGCCTGGTCGTACTGGATCACTGCCTGGGCGGGCAACGCCGCCATCGTGGTCGCGTGGGTCGGATACGTCGAGGTGTTCGTCAACAAGGGTCACCACACCGGGGGTTCGGTGTTGATCGCGTTGGCGGGGCTGTGGCTGCCGGCGCTCGTCAACCTGAGCGGCGTCCGGGCCATCGGGGCGTTCCAGGTCGTGACCACGGTGTTGAAGTTCCTGCCGCTGGCCTTCATGGGCACGGTCGGACTGCTGTTCGTGAAGTCCGGCAACTTCGGTGCCTTCAACGCGAGCGGGGGTTCGGCGCTGGGCGCCGTCTCGGCGGCGGGGGCGATCGCGCTGTTCAGCTACATAGGCCTGGAGACCGCCTCGGTGGCCGCGGGGCGGGTCCGCGACCCGCAGCGCAACGTGCCGAAGGCGACCGTGTACGGCACGCTGGCCTGTGCCGGGCTCTACCTGCTGGGTACCCTGGCCGTCTTCGGCACCGTCCCGCACGCCCGACTCGGCTCCTCCACGGCACCGTTCACCGACGCGATGAACGCGGTCGCGGGCGGCCACTGGGCCGGCGACCTGGTCGCGGTGGCCGCGATCGTCTCCGGGCTGGGTGCTCTCAACGGCTGGACGATGATCTGCGCCGAGATGCCGATGGCCGCCGCCCGCGACGGCCTCTTCCCGGCCGCCTTCACCAAGGTCCGCGGCCGAGCCGAGGTACCGGCCTTCGGCATCCTCGCGTCGACCGCTCTGGCCTCGGCGCTCACCGTGGTCAGCTACACCCGCTTCACCCGGGTCTTCACCGAGATCGTGCTGCTGAGCGTGCTCACCGCCGTCATCCCGTACCTGGCCGCGGTCGCCGCCCAACTGCACTGGCTGGTCCAGCACGGCCGCGAGCGGCTCGACCGCCGACGCCTGGCCCGGGACGTCATCGTCACCCTCCTCGCCCTGGCCTTCACTTACTGGTCGATCCAGGGCAGCGGCTACCAGACCGTCTACTACGGCCTGTTCGCCATCCTGCTCGGAGTGCCGGTCTACGTCTGGGTCAAGCGCCCGCACCCGCAGCCTCAGCCCGCGACCCCCCGACCGGTGGGCCTGCCGACCATCCTCCGGCGCGCGCTGACCCCGCGCCACCAGCACTGACCCCCGAGGAGCACCGATCATGTCCACCCTCCGAGTCGACTCCGAAGCCGGGCGGCTGCGCCAGGTGATCCTGCACCGCCCGGGCCTGGAACTCGCCCGGCTCACCCCTCGCAACGTCGACGAGCTGCTCTTCGACGACATCCTGTGGGCCAAGCGGGCCCGCGAGGAGCACGACGCCTTCGCGCAGGTGCTGCGCGACCACGGCGTACGCGTCCACCACTACGCGGAGTTGCTCGCCGAGACCCTGGCGCTGCCGCCCGCCCGGGCCTGGCTGCTCGGCCAGGTCGTCACCCCCGCCACCGTCGGGGCCGCCCTGGTCGAGCCGGTCCGGGAGCTGTGCGAGCAACTCGACGGCAGCACGCTCGCCGAGTACCTGATCGGCGGTGTGCTGCGCGAGGACCTGCCGCTGCGCGACCCGCACAGCCTGGCCTGGCACACCCTCGGTGCGCAGGACTTCGCCCTGCCGCCGCTGCCCAACCACCTCTTCCCCCGCGACAACTCCTGCTGGATCGGCGGTCGTTACAGCCTCAACCCGATGGCGAAGCCCGCCCGCCGTCGCGAGACGCTGCACACCGCCACGATCTACCGCTTCCACCCGCTGTTCGCGCAAGCCCCGCCGGCGCTGCTGGACGGCACCACCACGGCCCCCGGGCTGAGCCTGGAGGGCGGGGACGTGCACGTGCTCGCCCCGGGCGTGGTCATGGTCGGCATGGGCGAGCGCACCACCGCGCAGGCCGTCGAGCTGCTCACCCAGCAGCTCTTCACGACCAGGGCGGCGCACCGGGTGCTCGCCGTCCGGCTGCCCGAGACCCGCGCCTTCATGCACCTCGACACCGTCCTGACGATGATCGACCGCGACGCGTTCGCGCTCTACCCCGGCCTGGCCGACTCGCTGCGCTGCTGGTCGCTCACGCCCGCTCCCGAGCGGGAGACCGGCTTCGACGTCACCCCCGAGCCCGACCTCGGCGCCGCACTGGCCGAGGCTCTCGGCACCGACAAGGTCCGCTTCCTCTCCGCCGAACAGGACCTGCGCGCCGCCGAGCGTGAGCAGTGGGACGACGGCTCCAACTTCCTCGCCCTCGAACCCGGCGTGGTCGTCGGCTACGAGCGCAACACCACCACCAACACCCACCTGCGCCGCCAAGGAATCGAGATCGTCACGATCGCGGGCTCCGAGCTCGGCCGGGGCCGTGGCGGCCCGCGCTGTATGAGCTGCCCGATCCAGCGTGACCCCGCCAACTGACCATCCAGGAGAGCGATATGACTATCGACCTGCACGGCCGCCACTACCTGCGCGAGCTGGACTTCACCGCCGCCGAGATCCGCCACCTGCTCGACCTCGCCGCCGAGTTGAAGGCCGCTCGCAAGGCCGGGACGGAGACGCCCCGGCTCACCGGCCGGCGCCTCGCCCTGATCTTCGAGAAGAACTCCACCCGCACCCGCTGCGCCTTCGAGGTCGCCGCCGCCGACCAGGGGGCCACCACCACGTACCTCGGCCCCGACAGCTCGCACCTCGGCCACAAGGAGTCGGTGGCCGACACCGCCCGGGTGCTCGGCCGGCTGTACGACGGCATCGAGTACCGGGGCTTCGCCCAGGAGACCGTGACCGGACTCGCCGCCCACGCCGGGGTGCCCGTCTACAACGGCCTGACCGACGAGTGCCACCCCACCCAGAGCCTGTGCGACGTCTTCACCATGCGCGAGCACAGCGGGAAGCCGCTGGAGCAGATCTCCTTCTGCTACCTCGGCGACGCTCGCAACAACACCGCCAACTCCCTGCTGGTGATGGGAAGTCTGCTCGGCATGGACGTCCGCGTCGCCGCCCCGCGCGAGCTGTGGCCGGACCCGCTCCTGGTCTCCGAGTGCCTGCTGCTCGGCGTGGAGAGCGGCGCGCGCTTCACCCTCACCGACCGGGTCGAAGAGGCCGTGCGCGGCGCGGACTACCTCTACACGGATGTGTGGGTGTCCATGGGTGAGGACCACGAGCGCTGGAAGGAGCGGATCGCCCAGCTGCTCCCGTACCAGGTGAGCGCCGGGACCCTCGCGGCCACCGGCAACCCCGACACCGCCTTCCTGCACTGCCTGCCCGCGCTCCATGACCGCCGTACCGACCTCGGCGCCGAACTCGCCGGGCAGTACGGGCTGGACGGCCTCGAAGTCACCGACGAGGTCTTCGAATCACCGGCCTCCCTCGTCTTCGAGCAGGCCGAGAACCGGATGCACACCATCAAGGCGATCCTGGTCGCAACCCTGGGGAGGGACTGACCATGCGCATCGTCGCCGCCCTCGGCGGGAACGCCCTGCTCCGGCGGGGTGAGCAGCCCGACGCCGCCGTCCAGCAGCACCATGTCCACGAGGCTGCCCGTTCGCTGGCCGAACTCGTCTTCGCTGGACACGAGTTGGTCATCACACACGGAAACGGCCCGCAGGTCGGGCTGCTAGCCCAGGAGAGCGCCGCCGACCCCGACCTGACCGTGCCCTACCCGCTGGACGTCCTCGGCGCCCAGACCCAGGGCATGATCGGCACCCTGCTGGTGCGTGAACTCGTGCAGCGCTTGCCTGGGCGGGCCGTCACCGCCCTGATCACCCACACCGAGGTCGACCCGCACGACCCCGCGTTCCAGCGCCCCGACAAGTTCGTCGGCCCCCGGCTCACCGAGCACCGGGCCAGGATGCTGGAGCTCGAGCGCGGCTGGACCTGCGCCCGGGACGGGGCGCACCTGCGCCGGGTCGTGCCCTCGCCCAGGCCCACCGCGATCCTCGAAGTGCCGGCCATCCGGGCCCTGTTGGCCGCCGGCACGGTGGTGATCGCCGCCGGGGGCGGGGGAGTGCCGGTCACCCGAGACCACGACACCGGCCGGATGCGCGGGGTGGAGGCGGTCGTCGACAAGGACTCCACGGCCGTCCTGCTCGCCGAACAGCTGGACGCCGACGCGCTGTTGATCCTCACCGACGTCACCCACGTGTTCACCCGGTTCGGCTCCGCCCACCCCGGTGCGATCACCGAGACCACCCCTGAGCAGCTTCGCGCTCTGCAACTCCCGGCCGGTTCGATGCGGCCCAAGGCGGAAGCGGCCGCAGCCTTCTCCGAGCACACGGGCGGCCTGGCCGCGATCGGCCCGCTCGACGACGCCCTCGGCACGATCCTCGGCACCACCGGCACGACCGTCCGGCGCGGCCCGGGCCCCAAGGCCCTGCCGTCGGGACCTTCGGCCCTCGGCCCGGTGCACCGGGCCGAGGCAGGCTGAGACCACTGGGAAGGGAACTCCGATGAACCGTCTGCAGAACCGGACCGCCACCGAGATCGTGGTGGAGACCAGGGGTGAGGTCTCCTCGGCCGCGCCCGAGTACGCGAGGGGCAAGCTGCTGGCCGTCCTCGAGCGGCTGGACGAGCCCGTCCTCGCGGCCAGGGTGAAGCTCACCCAGGAGGCCAACCACGCGGTGGCCAAGCCCTCGCTGGCCCAGGCCACGGTTGATCTCAACGGTCGGCCGGTACGGGCGCACGTCGCCGCCGCGACCATGCAGGAGGCCGTCGACCTGCTCCAGGACCGGCTCACCGCGCGCCTCGCCCGGGCCCGCGACCGTCGGCACGGCGAGCGCCGTCACAGCGACGAGCACCGGCCGCAGCGGCTCGTTCGCAGCGCCGAGGCCCGGCGGATCGTCCGCCACAAGAGCTACAGCCTGGCCCGGCAGAGCGCCGAAGCGGCGGCGTCCGAACTGGAGGCGATGGACTACGACTTCCACCTCTTCACGGACGCCGAGACCGGCCGCGAAGCCGTGGTCTACCGTGCCCGCGAGACCGGCGGCCACCGCTATGCCGTGGCCGGGCCGACGGCCGGTGGCCGGGGTGTCCCCGAGCTCGACGTCACCGACGCGGTCGCGAGCCTCGACCTGAGCGGTCTGGCGTTCGTGTTCTTCACCGACCGTGCCACCGGCCGGGGCAATGTGCTGTACCACCGGTACGACGGCCACTACGGCCTCATCACTCCCGTGCAGTAGGGGGCACGGAGACGGTCCGGCCGGCTGTGGGGGCAGGCCGGGCCAGGGGTGCCGAGCCGGGGACGGAGGATCCGTCCCCGGCTCGTGCCGTTCCGGGACGGGGGCTACTGCTTGCAGGTGGCGTTGGTGGGGGGCTCGGTGGCGGTGTGGGTGATGATCAGGGCGGACAGGCCGCCGGTGTTGTCCTTGGCGTAGGAGAGGTTGTGGCCGGGGACGGTGTAGCTGTACCCGGCCAGGGTGATCTTCCAGTAGCCGATGGTCTCGCGGGCCAGCGGGGCGTACTCCAGCCAGCCGAACTTGCCGGGGGGCACGGTGATGGAGGCGGTCCTGGTGGTGGTGTCCTGGTCGATCCAGGTGTGGCTGAGGGTGAACTGGTTGGAGAAGGTGTCCGAGAACTTGATGGTCAGGGCGTCGGCGACCGACCACTGCGAGCCGGTCAGATGGGCCCAGCTGGTGGAGTAGGTGGCGTTGCTGTCGGGGCTCTGGTTGTACAGGATGTCGCCGGTCACGCAGCCGGGCGCGTTGTAGGGCGCCGGGAGGGTGGTGTCCTGGAAGGTGCAAGTGTTGTTGGTCTTGTCCGTGGCGCACGCGGCGGCGGCGTGCTGGAGGGCGAGGTCGAGCACGCCCGGGGAGGTGGCGTTGTGCCGGCCGAGGCTCCAGGTCTGCTTGTGGTTGGCGTTGCCGTCACCGCAGTTGACCCGCTCGACCAGGGCGACGTCGTGGTTGGTCTCGCCGTTCTGGAGGGCGGTGAGGCAGTAGTCCTGGCCGGCACTCTTGCCGGCCTGGTGGATGCGGTAGTGGATCGGCCTCTCGGTGGCGGTGGTGGTCACCGGTTCGAGGTACCACTTGGTGAGGTAGCCGTCGGTGCCGCAGTCGCCCAGGCGCAGGTGCCAGGGGCCGATGACCTCGGTCTGCTCGGCCACGCACTCGCCGTTCTTGTTGGCGATCATGAACGTGCCGTCGGTGGTGCCGGTCACGGGTTTGAGTGACCAGCGCTGGGTGGCGGACGCGGTGTCGGGGGTGGCGCGGGTGAGCCGGGTCGCCGTGTCCGTCGGGGTCTTGAGGTCGAGGGCGAGGTTCAGGTCGGTGTTGGTGATGTCGAGGCAGGCCAGGGAGCCCGGCCCGGCGCAGCTCCCGGAGCCGATCTTGGCGAGGTCGTGCCAGGGGAGCCAGATGCCCGGCGGGGATTTGTCGGTGCCGGCGGCGAGCTGGTCGCGGGCGAAGAGTTTGCTGCTGTTCGTCTGGACGGCGAGGACGGTGAACGCGCCGGTGGCGGTGCGCGTGACGGCGAAGGAGTGCGCCTTGAGGTTGGCGAGCGGGGTGTGCGGGCCGTTCCAGATGCCGGTGGCGTTGGTGCCGGGGGTGAGGGTCTGGGTCTGGGAGCGGAAGTTGACCACGTGGTTGGTGGTGAGGCCGAAGACCGACAGGCGCCCGTCGTCGCTCTTGGCGACCTGGGGCGGGCCGGCGAGGCCCAGGCCGAGGTCGTAGGAGTGGCCGGTGTCCCAAGTCCCGGCCGGGGCGGCGGTGGTGCCGGGCACGGACTGGGCCATGGTCCACGGGTGGTTGTCGGCGTGGTTGGCGAAGACCTGGAGCAGGGTGCCGGTGCTCTGGGTGCCGGTCGCCGAGGCGAGGGCGCTGTACGTGTTGGCGGCCAGGGCGGGGTCGCTGGTCCAGCCGGAGCCGAGGTCGGTCCAGGTGGCCCAGTTGCCGGTGGGCAGCGGGGTCTGCTGGGTGCCGGGCATCGCCTGGGCGGTCGCTTCCAGGTGTCCGTCCTGGGTACGGGCGGCCAGGGCGATACGGCCGGAGCCGGTGACGACGGCCGCCGGGTTGCCGGCCCACGGGCCGCCGGCCAGCTTCTCCCAGTCGCTCCAGAACTGGCCGTTGGGCGCCAGCTGGGCGCAGTGCCAGATCGCATTGTCCGCGCCGCGGACGAAGAGTTCCAGGCGGCCGTCGGTGTTGCCCTGGAGCTGGCCGCCGGCGTTGGCGGAGGTGGCGGTGTTGTCGTCGCTCACCAGGACCGGTGTGCCCACGACAGTGGTGCCGGGCGGGGTGCCCAGGTCGCCCCAGGGGCCCCAGCCGCCCTTTCCCCAGGTCTGGTGCCACAGGTCGCCGCTGCTGCGATGGGCGAAGACCTCCAGCCGGCCGTCCAGGCGGCGGCCGACCCCCGGGTCGCCGTTGGTCACACCCCCGGTGCTCGTCCAGTCGCCCCACGCGCCGGTGGCGGGGTCACGGTCGCGTCGGTACAGGGTGTTGTTGCCGGCGCGGACGAACACCGTCGTGGTGCCGTCTCCGGAGGTGGCCACGACCGGGGCTCCCGACGCGGCCGCCGCCTCGGCGGGCGGTGCGAGGAGGAGCGGTACCAGCCCGGCGGCGGTCAGCGCGGCGGCCAGCAGCGCACGCACGCCTCGTCGGCGCCGGGGGCGGTGGGGTCGGGGGTCGAGGAGTCCAGGCACGAGCAGACCTCCCAGGGAGTCCGGGACCGCGCGGGGCGCCCGAGACGGACGCGAAGCGGCTCCGAGGACGGTGAACATGCCGGCGTCATAAGCAGGCTGACCGATCGTATGAGTCCGAACGGCGTACCGCACCGGCGTGTGGGCGCGCGCTACCGGCGCCCGCGACAGGCGCAGGGCGCGGCGCCTCCGTCCGCCCTGCCGGTCCTGGCGTACGGATACCAGGCAGGACAGGAGCCGCGGCCGAAGGCGGCGGTACCCGGTGGACCGGGTACCGCCGCCTTCGGGAGGTGACGCCTGCTCAGTCGTGCGGGACGACCGCCACCGGTGCGGGTGCATGGTGGAGCACGGCGTGGGCGACCGGGCCGAGCCGCATCCCGAGGTGGTGGGGGCGGCGGCGCCGTCCGACCACCAGGAGGGCCGCGTCGGCGCCGGCGTCCACCAGGGCGGAGGAGCCGCTGCCGACCCGGTTGTCCTCGACCACGACGACCTCGGGGTACTTCTCCCGCGAGACGGCGAGCGTGTCGCTGAGCAGTTCGTCCTCCAGAGCACGGAACTGCCGCTCCTCGGCCAGCGGAGGCACCCAGCCGGCGTAGCCCCAGGCCGGCGGCGGGGTCCAGCCGTGGACGGCGCGGAGCACCGCCCGGCGGCGTGCGGCCTCGCGGAAGGCGAAGTCGATCACGTCGGCGGCGGGCGCACGGGTGTCGATGCCGACGACCACCTCGTCCCCGGTGGGCTCGTCGGCCCGGACCAGTACGACGGGCACCTCGCAGCGCCCGGCGACGGCGAGGCCGACGGAGCCGACCGCCAGCCCCTCGAAGCCGCCGATCCCGCGGGAGCCGAGGACGAGCAGCTCCGCCTTGGCGGCGGCCTCGGCCAGCACCTCGGCCGGTTCGCCGCCGCCGATCAGCTCGGCACGGATCTCCAGGCCCGGGTGCATGCCCTGGACCTCCTCCTTCGCGTCGGACAGCATCCGGGTCGTCAGGGCGCGTACGTCGGTGGGCTGGGAAGGGTCGGCGTGGAGGTCGTCCCGCCAGGTCTGGGCGTGCACCAGTCGCAGCGCGAGCCCACGGCGGACGGCCTCGTCGGCGGCCCAGCGGGCAGCGGCGGTGCTTGCGGGCGAGCCGTCGATCCCGGCCAGCAGGTACTCGGACATCAGGGTTCCTCTCGAAGGAAGGGGGCACCGGGTATCCGGTGCCGGGCCAGTGAGATCGGGCGGCCTGGCAGGCCGCTCAGCCGAGGGCGGTGCGCAGTGCGTTCAGGACGGCGGCCGGGTCGGTCAGGGCGTGGTGGACCGGCGGGACTGGCAGGTCGAGGCCGAGAAGCTGGTGGACGGCGTGCATGGCGCCGCGTACCGAGTACTCGACGGTGAACACCACGTCCTCGGGGATCTCCACGTACTGGCCGAGGAAGGCGAAGTTCCGTGCACCGTGCGGGATCACCCGCGGCCGGTCGCGGTCGTCCCGGCGGGCGAACTGGCTGGTGATGTACGGCATCATCACGGTGGTGACGGTGGTGGTGCTGTGCACCTCGTCGGCGATGTCCTCGAAGCCGAACTGGCCGAGCAGTTCGGTGAGGATCTCCCGCCCGGTGCACTCGGCCATCGCCTTGCCGGTGTGGTCGCCGGGGGAGTCGAGGAACAGGCCGTAGCCCCACAGGGTGAACACGCCGTCGGGCTGGCCGGCGAAGTGCGGCGGGCGCGGGACGACGACCGACAGCAGCCAGGGCGAATCCTTGAACGTCATCAGGGCCCCGGTGCCGGGCACGTTGCCGGAGAACTCCTCGATCCGCTTGAGCAGCGCGGGGCTGTGCATGGTGAGGGTGAACGACTCCCAGGCTCCTTCGGCGATGTTGCCGTTGAAGACGGCGGGGCGGCCGAAGTCCGGTGCCTTGCGGGAGAGCGTCTCCCAGAGCGTCCAGCTGCCGTCGCGCTTGTCGCGGATCAGCTCGGGGACGGTGTCGTCGCCGCCGAGCGCCGCGTCGGCCGTCATCGAGCCGAGGGTGATGAACGCCAGGTCCAGCTCGGCGAGTTCCACGGTGGCCGGGCCGCCCGAGCGCTCCAGGTGCAGCCGCCGGGCACGGCGGATGCCGCTCTGCTCGGTGAAGTCGACGTCGGTGACGGTGACTCCGTGCTCGAAGTGCACACCTCGGTCGGTCAGCCACGCGACGATCGGCCGGACGATGGAGTCGTACTGGTTGAGGCGGGTGCGGCGCACGCCGGCCAGGGTGTGGATCCGCGGGAACTCCTGGAGGAAGCGCAGGAAGTAGCGCTTGAGCTCGATCGCGCTGTGCCAGTTCTGGAAGGCGAAGGTGGTGCGCCACATCGTCCAGAAATCGGTGGCGAAGAAGTGCTCGGAGAAGAACTCGTCGATCCGGCGGGCACCGATCACCGACTCGGGCAGGACGAGCAGCCGGGCCAGTTCGAGCCGGTCGTGGTTGTCGAGGCCGAGCTGTGAGGCGTCCAGGATGCGGTGGTCGCGGTCGATCAGCCGGGCCTTGGCGTCGGTGGGCCAGCGGCGGTTGAAGTCGGTGGTCTCCTCACGGACCGAGACGTTCTCGTCGTCCAGGGTGGGGACGGTCTCCAGCAAGTCCCACAGGCAGGTGTACGCCTCGTCCTCCAGCATCCGCCCGCCCCGGGTCACGTACGCCTGCTCGGCCGAGCCGCTCCCGTCGAGGGAGCCGCCGGGGAGCGGCAGCCGCTCAAGGATGGTGATGTTCTCGCCGGGGAAGCCGCCGTCGCGGATCAGGAAGGCGGCGGCGGCGAGCGAGGCGATGCCGCCGCCGACCAGGTAGGCCTTCGATTCCCGCCCGCTGTCGATCATGGTCCGTCCAACCGTAGGAGGTACGCGCCAGGGCGGCGCACCTGCGCTGTCCCGCAGGCTCCGCCAGCTTCCGGCGTCCGGCGCCCCGGTGGCAGGGGCGGGCAGCCCACCTCGGTGGGGCCGTAGGTCCCGCTCCGGGGCGAAGCGTCGTGCCCCGGTCGGCCCTGTGCCGACGGGCGCTGGCCGGGCGACGATGAGCGTGGCCCACCACCGACGTCGTACCGAACCCGAGGGAGAGCGCCGCTATGTCCGGCACCCCGAGCACGGCCCCCGGCACACCGTCCGAGCGCGAGCTCAGGGAGCTGGACGCGCACTGGCGCGCTGCCAACTACCTGGCCGCCGGACAGATCTACCTGCTGGCCAACCCGCTGCTGCGCGAGCCGCTGGCACCGGAGCACATCAAGCCGCGCCTGCTCGGCCACTGGGGCACCTCGCCCGGCCTCAACCTCGTGCACACCCACCTCAACCGGGTGATCTCCGGGCGCGACCTGGACGCCATCTGCGTCTGGGGCCCGGGACACGGTGGCCCGGCGGTGTTGGCCGGCTCCTGGCTGGACGGCAGCTACACCGACACCTACCCGTCCGTCACCCGGGACGCCGAGGGCATGGCGAAGCTGTTCCGGCAGTTCTCCTTCCCCGGCGGGGTGCCCAGCCACGTCGCCCCCGAGACCCCGGGCTCGATCCACGAGGGCGGCGAGCTCGGCTACGCGCTCTCGCACGCCTACGGCGCCGCGCTGGACAACCCGGATCTGCTGGTCGCCTGCGTGATCGGCGACGGCGAGGCCGAGACCGGCCCGCTGGCCGCCTCCTGGCACGGCAACAAGTTCCTCGACCCGGTGCACGACGGGGCCGTCCTGCCGATCCTGCACCTGAACGGCTGGAAGATCGCCAACCCGACCGTGCTCTCCCGGCTGCCCGAGGCCGAACTCGACGCCCTGCTGCGCGGCTACGGCCACCTCCCGCTGTACGTCACCGGCGCCGATCCGCAGGAGGTCCACCGGGCCATGGCCGAGGCCATGGACACCGCCCTCGACCGGATTGCCGCCATCCAGTACGAGGCCCGCACCGACGGCTCCACCCGGCGCCCGCACTGGCCGGTGATCGTCCTGCGGACCCCCAAGGGCTGGACCGGCCCCGCCGAGGTCGACGGCCTGCCCGTCGAGGGCACGTGGCGCGCTCACCAAGTCCCGCTCGACCAGGTCCGCGACGACCCCGAGCACCTCGCACAGCTGGAGGCCTGGCTGCGCTCGTACCGGCCGGAGGAGCTCTTCGACGAGCGCGGGAGGCCCACCGAGCAGGTCATGGCCTGCGTCCCGCAGGGCCTCCGCCGGCTCGGCGCCAACCCGCACGCCAACGGCGGCCTGCTGCTGCGTGAGCTGCCGGTGCCCGAGCTGGAGCGGTACGCCGTACCGGTCGACAAGCCGGGTGCCACCCTGCACGAACCCACCCGCGTGCTCGGCGACCTGCTCGAACAGGTGATGGCCGACACCGCAGAGCACCGTGACTTCCGCCTGGTCGGACCGGACGAGACCGCCTCCAACCGGCTCCAGGCCGTCTACGCCGCCACCGGCAAGGCCTGGCAGGCCGCCACGCTGCCCACCGACGAACACCTCGCGCACGACGGCCGGGTCATGGAGATCCTCTCCGAACACACCTGCCAGGGCTGGCTGGAGGGCTACCTGCTCACCGGCCGCCACGGCCTGTTCTCCTGCTACGAAGCGTTCGTCCACATCGTCGACTCGATGGTCAACCAGCACATCAAGTGGCTGCGCACCACCCGGCAGATCCCCTGGCGCGCCCCGATCGCCTCGCTCAACTACCTGCTCACCTCACACGTCTGGCGCCAGGACCACAACGGCTTCTCCCACCAGGACCCGGGCTTCGTCGACCACGTCCTCAACAAGAGTCCCGAGGCCGTGCGGGTCTACTTCCCCCCGGACACCAACACCCTGCTGGCCACCGCCGACCACGTCCTGCGCAGCCGCGACTACGTCAACGTCGTCGTCGCCGGGAAGCAGCCCTGCTTCGACTGGCTGACCCTCGACCAGGCCCGCGCCCACTGCGCCCGCGGTGCCGGGATCTGGGAGTGGGCCGGCACCGACCACGGCGGCCTCGAGCCCGACGTGGTGCTCGCCTGCGCCGGCGACGTCCCCACCCAGGAGGTGATCGCCGCCGCCGAACTGCTGCGCCGTCACCTGCCCGACCTCGTGGTGCGGGTGGTCAACGTCGTCGACATCGCCCGGCTGATGCCCGCCGAGGAGCACCCGCACGGCATGCCCGACACCGAGTTCGACGCGCTCTTCACCCGCGACAAGCCGGTGATCTTCGCCTACCACGGCTACCCGTGGCTTATCCACCGCCTCGCCTACCGCCGCACCGTCCACCCGCACCTGCACGTGCGCGGCTACAAGGAGTCCGGCACCACCACCACGCCGTTCGACATGGTGGTCCGCAACGACCTCGACCGCTACCGCCTGGTCATGGACGTCATCGACCGCGTCCCCGGCCTCGGCGTCCGTGCCGCCACCGTCCGCCAGCAGATGGCCGACCAGCGGCTGCGCCACCACGACTGGATCCGCGAGCACGGCACCGACCTGCCCGAGATCACGGACTGGATCCCGGGCAGCTGACCCACCGCCGCCGGGAGCCGGCCAGAGGGAGACGATCACCATGCACCTGCCCGTCACGATCGGGGTCGACGGCTCCGAGGCCAGTCTGGCCGCCGCCGAGTGGGCCGCTCACGAGGCACTGCTCCGCGACCGCCCGCTGCGCGTCCTGCACGCCCTGCCCCTGATGCCGCACCTGCTCGCCAGCTGGTGCGCGCAACCCCGGCCCGCAGGCGGCGACCTGCTCCACGAGGTTCGGCACGTCCTGGCGGTGCGTCACCCACAGCTGGCGGTACGTACCGAGGAGGTCCACGACGTCGCCACCTCGGCGCTGGTCGCGGCCGCCGAGGACGCCGACCTGCTGGTGCTGGGGGCGCGCGGGAGCGGCGGCTTCCCGGAGCTGCGGGTCGGGGCCACGGTCCTGCACATCGCCGCCCGGGCGGGCTGCCCCACGGTGGTGGTCCCGCCGGAGCCGCCGGGCCCGCAGCCGCGGGAGGAGGTGGTGATCGGAGTGGATGCCCGGCGCCCCGCCGAGGCGGCGATCGGGTTCGCCTTCGACGCCGCCCTGCGGTACGGCCTGCCGCTTCGGGCCGTGTACGCCGGTGTCGTGCCGCCGCCCGAGGACCGGGGCAGTGAGGGCGTGCTGCTCGCCCAGGTCCTGGAGCCCTGGCGAGCCACCCACCCCGAGGTGCAGGTCGTCGCGGACATCGAGAGCGCCGGGCCGGGGCAGGTACTGGTGGAGGCGTCCGCGAAGGCCCGGCTGGTGATTCTCGGCCGCCGCCCGGCGGACCGGGCCGGCGCCCTCGGGCCGGTGGCCCACGCCGTCCTGCACCACGCCGGCTGCCCCGTGGCGGTCGTCCCCGGTGCCTGAGCGGGAGAGAGGGGAGAGGCGATGACCGACTTCGCCATCGAAGCCACCGGGCTGGTCAAGCGGTACGGCAACGCCCGCACCGGCAAGACCGCCCTGGCCGGCCTCGACCTCGCCGTGCCGCACGGCCAGGTGTTCGGCTTCCTCGGCCCCAACGGAGCCGGGAAGACCACCATGATCCGCCTCCTGCTCGACCTGATCCGGCCCACCTCCGGGTCGCTGCGCATCCTGGGTGCCGACCCGCGCGACAGCACGAAGACACGTGGACGGATCGGCTACCTGGCCGGTGACTTCCGGATCGACGGCCGCCAGACCGGACACGAGGCACTGACCTACCTCGGCGAGCTGCGCGGTGGCGTCCCGGCCGCCCGGATCACCGAACTGGCCGAGCGCCTCGACCTGGACCTGAGCCGCCGGATCGGCACCCTGTCGAAGGGCAACCGGCAGAAGATCGGTGTCGTCCAGGCGTTCATGCACACCCCGGAGCTGCTCGTCCTGGACGAGCCGACCAGCGGTCTGGACCCGTTTCTGCAGCAGCGGTTCGTCGAGATGGTCCAGGAGGCGGGCGGCAACGGTCAGACCGTCTTCATGTCCTCGCACGTGCTGAGCGAGGTGCAGCAGACCTGCCGGCGGGTCGGCATCATCCGGGAAGGCGAACTGGTCACCGTCGCGGACGTCGAGAGGCTGCGTCAGTCGGCTCACCGGACGATCGAGATCGCCTTCGCCTCGAAGATCGACATCTCAGTCTTCGACCGGCTGCCCGGGCTGCAGAACGTCGCCGTGACCGCGACGGCCGACGGCGGCAGCGTGCTGCGGGCGATCCTCACCGGCAGCCCCGACCCCCTGCTCAAGGCCACCGCCCGGTTCGAGGCGACCAGTCTGCTGGCCGAGGAACCGGAGCTGGAGGAGATCTTCTTCACCTTCTACGAGCACGGTCCCCACGGGACCGGTCCTCACGGGACCGGTCCTCACGGGACCGGTCCTCACGGGACCGGTCCTCACGGGACCGGAACGAAGGGCCAGGCATCGTGAACAGCACCGTCCTGCGGAAGTACCTGACGGACAGTCGGCGCGCTTTCCTGGGGTGGGCGCTGTCGATCACCGCGGTCGCGGCCATGTACTCCTCGATGTGGCCGGTCATGGGCGGGAACTCGGGTCTGGCCACCGCGATCGACTCCTTCCCCAAGGCCCTGCGCGACGCGTTCCACCTCCAGGACTACGGCACGGTGGCGGGCTACTTCGGATCGACGGTCTTCGGGCTGCTCGTCCCGATCCTGCTGGCCGTCTTCGCCGTCTCGGCCGGCGCCAGAGCGATCGCGGGCGACGAGGAGGCCGGGACGCTCGACCTGGTGCTGGCCCACCCGGTCGGGCGGGTACAGCTGGCGGTGTCCCGGTGGCTCGCGGTACTGGCCGCGATCCTGCTGGCCGGAGCGGTTCTGCTGCTCGTCGAACTGGCCATCCGGGTGCCGGCCGGGTTCACCGACCTGGGCATGGCGAACCTGGCCGCCATGGTCCTCCAGCTCGTCCTGTTCGGCTGCTGCTTCGCCTCGATCGCTTTCGGCATCGGTGCCTGGACCGGGCGCCGCACCTACGCGATCGTCGGCGGGGCCTACCTGACCGTCGTTGCCTACCTGTGCGACTCCTTCCTCCCGCAGATCAACGGCCTGCACTGGACCCAGTACTTCTCCCCGTTCCACTGGTACCTGGGTGGTGAGCCGCTGGTCAACGGCGTCCAGTGGACCCACTGCGCGCTGCTGGCCGGGGTCGGCCTGGCCTTCGCCGCGATCGGGATCCACGGTTTCAGCCGCCGCGACATCGCCCAGGGCGGCTGGCGCGGCTGATCTGATCCCCTGCGGAAGGTTCGGACCGCCCGTTCGACCTGCGCTCGTCCGCGTGTCGCCCGACAGGGCCGCTCGTTACGATCATGGCTTCGCCGGGCTGACCGGTGGGGCCCCGAGACGACGAAAGGCCCACGTGTCCCCATGTCCCACCGCCTGACCGAACCCCGCTCGAGCCAGCCCGACGAAACCTTCCTGCCGCCGGACCAGCCGCCCCCGGCGGTTCCCCCGAAGGTGCTGCGGGACGAGTTAGCGGCAGCGGCCGAGTGGGTTTCGCAGTACCTGAGCGAACTGCCGGCCGGCCCGGTGACCCGTCCGATGCCCGCGCGGCAGCGGGCCCGGCTGCGCGAGGGACACCTCGCCGGACGCGCCGGGGAGCTGGGCGAGGTGCTGGACTTCGTACGGGACCGGATCGCCCCGTACCCGACCGGGAACGGGCACCCCGCCTTCTTCGCCCGGATCAACTCGCCGCCCGCACCGGCCGGGGTCATCGCCGGGTGAGCCGCCCGCTGGAGCAGGTCGGAGGCCATGATCTGCTGATCGAAGTGGAGGCCTGCGGCGTCTGCTGTACCGATCTCCATCTGGCCGAGGGCGATCTCGCACCGCACGTGCCGCACTGCACGCCCGGCCATGAGGTGGTCGGACGGGTCAGGGAGGTCGGTGCGGAGGTAGACGGCTTCGCTCGCGGCGACCGGGTCGGCGTCGCCTGGCTCGCCGGGACGTGCGGCGAGTGCCGCTACTGCCGTTCCGGTCGGGAGAACCTGTGCCCGGACTCCCGCTACACCGGCTGGGACCGGCACGGTGGCTACGCCGGGCACACCGTCGCCGACGCCCGCTTCGCCTACCGCCTGCCCGAGGGGCCGCCCGCCGAGGAACTCGCCCCGCTGCTGTGCGCCGGGATCATCGGCTACCGGGCCCTGGAGCGGGCGCAGCTGCCGGCCGGCGGGCGCCTCGGGATCTACGGCTTCGGCGCCTCCGCGCACCTCACCGCCCAACTTGCGCTTGCTCGCGGGCCCACCGTGCACGTGCTCACCCGAGCCGAGGAGGCCCGGCAGCTGGCGCTCGACCTCGGTGCCGCCTCTGCCCGGGGCGCGTACGACCATCCGCCGGAACCGCTCGACGCAGCAGTCCTGTTCGCCCCCGTGGGTGACCTCGTCCCCGTCGCGCTCGCCGCACTCGACCGTGGGGGCACCCTCGCCGTCGCGGGCATCCACCTCACCGACATCCCCGTGCTCGACTACCAGCGGCACCTGTTCCAGGAGCGCACCCTGCGCAGTGTCACCGCCAACACCCGGGCCGACGGCCTGGCCTACCTCGCCGAAGCGGCCGCGCACCGGCCGGTCGTGCACGTGCGCCGGTACCCGATAGCGGCCGCGCCGGAGGCGCTGGCGGACCTTGCGGCCGACCGGATCACCGGTGTCGCGGTGCTGGTCGCCGACCCGGGCGGGTGACTGCCGCGCGGGGCCCGACCGGCCCTGCGGCCTGGGGCCGGACCGCCCCGCGCAGGGGACGGAGGGCCCTCGGCGTGGGGCGCCGACGCGGCGCACGATGAGGACAGCACAGCGGGAGCCGGTGCTGCGACCGGGATCCGTGCGGACGACAGCCCGAGGCCAGGGTCCCTGGACGGGCAGGATCGCCAGGACAAGGAGTGCCATCATGACCGACCGTACGCTGACGGAGGCAGACCTCCGCCTGCTGGCCGCCGCCGGGGGCGCCGCGCCGTCGCTGCACAACAGCCAGCCTTGGCGCTTCCGTCCGGCCACGGACCGGCGCGGCCTGCTGGTCTATGCCGACGAGAGCCGCGCGGTGCCCGTCGCCGATCCGGACGGACGTGCCCTGCACGTCTCCGTCGGCGCGGCGCTGTACAACCTACGGGTGGCAGCCAGCCACCTCGGGTGGAGCGCCGACGTCCGGCTCTGCCCGGAGCCGGAGGAGCCGGAGCTGCTCGCCGCGCTCGACTTCACCGAGGCGGGACCGGCGGAGAGCCCCGAGCTGTACGGGGCGATCGCGCAGCGCCACTCCAGCCGCGAGCCCTTCGCCAACCGGGACGTCCCGGAAGCCGTGCTCGGGGTGCTCATCCAGGCAGCCGCCGCGGAGAACACGCAGCTGGCGGTGTTGGAGGAGGCTGAGGCGCGACGGGTCATGAGCCTCACGGCAGAGGCCGAGAGCCGCATCGCCGCCGACGTCGTGCGGCAGGCCGAGACCCGGGCCTGGCTCCGACTTGAGGCCCCCGCGACCGACGGCATCCCCGCTGAAGCCCTCGGCCCGCTGGACCACGACGCCCGGGTGCCGATGCGCAGCTTCTCGGGCCGGCCACCGAGCCCGGCCCGCCCGACCCAGCGCTTCGAGGCGCTGCCCCAGCTGGCGCTGATAAGTACGCACGGGGATCGCCCGGTGGACTGGCTGCGGGCCGGCCAGGCCCTCGAGCGGGTCTGGCTGCTGGCCACCCTCCACGGCGTCCGGGCCTCGGTTCTGCACCAGGCCGTCGAGTGGCCAGAGACCCGCTGGCGGCTGCGCGACACCGCAGAGGGCCCCGGACACGTCCAGATGATCGTCCGGTTGGGGTACGGGCCGCCTGGATCGCCGACGCCGCGCCGCGCGGTGGACGAGATCCTCGACCTCAGCGGGACCGGTTCGCATGCGGGGGGCGAGGGCTGACCTCGGGTTGTGCTGGGACACTGCCGACAGAGGACGCTTGCTGCCTGTCCCGGGCGGATGGCCGCCCCGCGACCGAGGAGCATCAGTCGGTCCGCACGACCGGGGTGAGGGTCTGTTCGGGGCGGCCGTTGGCGGGTTGTGCGGTCACCGAGTTGCCATTGCTCCCGGCGGTGCTGGAGGTGAGTGCCCAGCCGGCGGGGTTGACCACGGCATGGCGGGCGCTGTCGTAGCTCCACCGCTGGGCGGCGGAGCCGTCGCAGGCGGCGCGCACCACTTCGCCGCCGACGGTCGGTGGTGCGGCCAGGCACTCGTTGCCCTGGGCGGTGTGCAGGCTGCCGTCGCGGGCGAAGACGAAGAGTTGGTTGGCGTTGGGGCTGGTGGCGCAGCGGTAGGTGATGGCTCCGTTGGTGCCGCCGCGGTCGAGGCAGGCGCCGTTCGCGAAGCGGAGTGGCCAGCGGGCGGACTGGCCGATGCCGAGTTCGGTGAGCACGGTGCCGTCGGGCTGCTTCTGCTGGTTGATCATGTCCTGGCACGTGCCGCTGGTCGAGGTGCCGCTGTTGGTGGCGGTGAGAGCGCCGTCGTTGCCGGTCATCGGGCCCCAGCGGTTCTTGGAGTACGCGTTGTCGTTGCAGGTGTAGGCGGATCTGTTCCAGTCGAAGTACTCCACCCAGCTGTTCCAATCACGCCTGATCTGCTGTGACTTGGGGAGCAGTGCCGAGCCGAGGACGAAGGAGCTGCCGGCGGTCTCGTCGGTGACGGTGGCTGTCACCCAGTGTGTGGCGGGGTTGATCCGGACCTGGATGGCGTAGGTGTGGCCGGTGATGGGGCGGCCCTGGTTGACGGTGTTGTTGGAGCACTGGAGGTGCTGGCCCTCGCCGGTGTTGTTCCAGCAGTGCGAGCCCTGGGTGCCGTCGGCGAACTGGAGGTCGGCGTCGGCCCAGACGGACCAGTTGAAGAGGCCGTCGTTCTGCTGCTTGTCCTGGAGCCCGATGTAGGAGAGGTTCCCGTCGAAGTTGAACTGGTTCGACCAGAAGACGTCACCATCGCCGGGGGTGGTGACCACGGTGGTGCGGAAGGAGACCTCGGTGAGGGCGGTGTCGCCCGGCATGGTCCAGTAGGAGTTCGAGCCGGGTGTCTGTCCGTATCGGGGCTGGGCTTCGGCGGTCGGCGGCGCTGACTTCGCGACGGCCGGGGCTGCCCCGGCTGGTAGGCCGGTGAGGGCGAGGCAGGCGAGAGGCACCGCGCACATGGCACGGCGCCGGGAGGGGTGCGACATCCAATGCTCCCGACAGGTCAGCGGCGACCGGGAGCCGACGCCGCACGGATCCCCCAGCGAGACCATCGCCTGCCCGGTCACGGCCCGCAACCGCGCGGTCGTAGCAGCCGGCCAGGTACGTCCCCGGGTGGTGGACGCCGTTCGGCGGGAGGGCGGGGCCGGTCGGCCCTTTCGGGTGCGGCCAGGGGAGCGGAGGCTGGAGGGGAAGCAGGTGACAGCGGAGGAGTTGTGCCATGGCCACGTCCCACGCACCGCAGACCGCCGAGGCGTTGCTCGCCGACGGCACCACGATCGAGATCCGGCCGCTCGGCCCGCAGGACCATCAAGCGGTGCTCGGCCTGTACACCGACGGGATGTCCGAGGAGAGCCTCCGGATGCGGTTCTTCGGGATCAGCCGCAACGCGCCGACGCAGGCGGCCGACTGGCTGTGCGGACCGCCCCGGCCGGGTCTCCTCGCGCTCGGCGCCTGGGCGGGGGAGGAACTGGTCGGCGAGGCGGACTGCGAGCTGCTGGACGAACCACCGGAGACCGCGGAGCTCGCCCTCGCGGTGGCCGACCGCTGGCACCACCGCGGTGTGGCCACGCTGCTGGTCGAACACCTGGTCCATGCTGCCAGGGCCGCCGGAATCCGGTCCTTCGAGGCCGACACCCTGTTCGGCAACCGTGCCGTCCACGGCGTCTTCGCGGCGCTCGGACTACCGGTCCACCGGAGCTTCACACAGGGTGAGGTCAGGCTTCGGGTGCTGCTCGACGAGTCGGCCGAGCAGTACCGCACGGCGGTGGACGTGCGCGGCCGGCAGGCGGACGTGGCCAGTATGGCGGCCTTGCTCCGCCCGGCCTCGGTCGCGGTGATCGGCGCCTCCCGGCGGGAGGGCTCGGTCGGCAGGACGGTGCTCGGGAAGATCCGGCGGGGCGCCTTCACCGGAAAGGTCTGGGCCGTCAACCCGTACGCCGAGGAGATCGACGGTGAGCCCGTCTACCCCTCCGTCGGGCTGCTGCCGGAGGTGCCCGATCTCGCCGTGCTGGCAGTCCCGGCCGCGGCCGTGGGCGAGACGGCCGAGGAGTGCGGAGCCACCGGGGTCAGGGCGTTGGTCGTGCTCACCTCCGGCCTGGGCCCGCAGGACGCCCGGCGCCTGATGCGGGCCTGCCGTCGGCACAGCATGCGCCTGGTCGGCCCGAACAGCCTCGGGATCGCCCAGACCGACTCGGGCGTGCGGCTGGATGCGGAGTTCGGCGAGGCCTTCCCGCTGCCCGGGACGGCCGGGGTGGCGGTGCAGAGCGGCGGAGTGGGCATCGCGTTGCTGGAGCGACTGGCCTGGCTGGGTGTCGGGGTGTCCAGCTTCGTCTCTCTCGGTGACAAGTACGACGTCAGCGGCAACGACCTGCTCCAGTGGTGGGAGGCCGACGGCCGGACCGACCTCGCGCTGCTCCACCTGGAGTCCTTCGGCAGTCCGCGCGCCTTCGCCCGCACCGCCCGCCGGGTGACCCGCTCGATCCCGGTGCTGACTGTGGACGCGGGGCGCTCGGACGCGGGCCGGCGCGGCGCCGCCTCACACACGGCCGCGGCCGCCACCCCCACCGTCACCAGGGAGGCGCTGTTCCGGCAGGCCGGCATCACGGCGGCCCGCAGCATCGACGAACTCGTGGCCGCCGCAGCCTTGTTGCACGCGCAGCCGCTGCCCGCCCCGCGCGGGGCCGTCGCCGTGGTGTCGAATGCCGGCGGCATCGGCATCCTGGCGGCCGACGCCTGTGCCGAGGCCGGGCTCGTGCTCCCCGAGCTCTCGCAGGAGATCGCCGAGTGGCTGCCGCCGGGCGCCTCCGTCCGCAACCCGGTGGACACCACGGCGGCGGTGGGGCCGGAGGAGCTCACCCACCTGCTGCGGGCCCTGGAACGGGAGGCGGCCGTCGACGCCATCCTGGTCTGTCTGGTGCCGACCGCGCTCAGCGCCAACCGGCACGACGGCCCGGTGCGCGCGCTGCTGGAGGGCCCGGCCCGGCGTCGTGTCCCGATCGCCGCCGTCCTGCTCGACCAGCAGGTGCCCGTCCGGTACCTGACCTGCGCCGACGGCGGTGCGCTGCCCGTCTACTCCGACACCGTCGCAGCCGCCCAGGCCTTCGCACACGCCCGGGACCGCGCCCGCTGGCTCGCCGAGCCGGCACCTGTGCCCGTGGACGCCCCGGGCTGCGACCGACGCACGGCACGGAGCCTGGTGGACGGCTGGCTCACCGCCCACCCCGAGGGCGGCTGGCTCGACCCGCTGTCCACTGCGGACCTGCTGGAGAGCTACGGTCTGCCGCTGACCACCTCGGTGTGGGCCCGCGACGAGCACACGGCGGCGGTCACCGCTGCCGGTCTGTTCCGGCTCGGGCACGAGGGCAAGGTGGCCCTGAAGGCGTACTGGCCGGGACAGGTGCACAAGAGCGCGGCGGGCGCGGTCCGCACCGGCCTCGCCACCGAGGCCGAAGTGCGCGCCGCCTACCGCGAGTTCACGCAGAAGTTCGGCGCGGAGCTGGCCGGAGCGGTGGTGCAGCCGATGGCCGCGCCGGGGCTGGAACTGCTCGCGGGCGTGGTCCAGGACCAGGTGTTCGGCCCGCTCGTCGTGCTCGGCCTGGGCGGCACCGCCGCCGACGTGCTGGCCGACCGGGCGGCCAGGCTCGCCCCGCTGAGCGAGCGCGACCTGACCACCATGGTGACCCAACTCCGGAGCGCACCCCTGCTGCTGGGCCAGGGCGGGCGGCAAGCCGTCGACCTCGCCGCCGTCCGGTCCGTCCTCGCGCGGCTCTCCCGGCTCGCCGAGGACGTCCCGGAGCTCGCGGAGGCCGATCTCAACCCGGTCATCGTCCGGCCCGACGGGGCGCTCTGCGTGGACGCCAGGGTGCGGCTCGAGGCACGGCCGTCCTACGACCCCTACCTTCGGCGGCTGCGGCGGCCGACCGCTGCTGAGGAGCAGTGAGCCCCGTGAAGCACAGCATCCTCGATGGCACGGCGGCCGACACCTTCCCCGCCGCCGCACGGCCGGCGGGCCGAGCCTGCGTCCGCGACTGCATGGGCGGTCCCAGGGTCGCCGTCACCCCCGGCACCGACTTCGCCACCCTGGTCGCCGTGCTGAGCGCCTCACAGCGCGGGGTCGTGCCCGTGGTGTCGCCCGACGGCACGATGACGGGTGTGGTGGCCGTCTCCGACCTGCTCGCGGCCTATGCCGATGGGGACCGTGCGGGCGCCCTGCTCGCCCGGGACCTCATGACTGCCCCGGCCGTCACGGCCACCGCTGACATGAGCTGTGCCGAGGCGGTGACGCTGCTGAGCGGGAACGCGGTGCACCACCTGCCCGTCGTGGACGGGGACGGCCGGTTGATCGGCCTGCTCTCCGCGCAGGACCTGCTCGACGCGCTGCGCGAGGACGACGAGGCGATCCGCGCTGACGCGCTCGCGCTCGCCCTCACCCCCGGCAGCGGCGTCGTTCCGAACTCGCTCCGGATCCGCTGCGAGCGCGGCCGGGTCGCAGTGTCCGGGCGCACGCGCACCCGCAGCGACGCGGCCGCGCTCTGCCTGCAGATCGCCCGCATCGAGGGTGTCACCGGCCTTGCGGACGGTCTCTCCTGGGACGTCGACGACACCGATGCGTCGCCGGTCGGCTGAGCGGGGACGGCCGGGTCACAGCGGAACGACGGCCACCGGGCACCCGGCGTGCTGCACGACGGCCTGGCTGGTGGAGCCGAGGCGCCCGAGCGGCCCGCTCGGCTCGCCGCTGCGCCCGACCACGGCGAGCCGGTGCGCGGCTGTCGCCGCGACCAGCTCCTTCGCCGCTCCGGAGCGCACCACCGACGGGGTGACGGCCACCTCCGGGAAGCGCTCGCGCCAGCCGGCCAGCAGCTCGGTGAGCAGTCGCTCGTGCTCCGCCGCGACGTGCCCCTGTTCGTAGACCGGCGGGAGCTCGTGTCCCGGGCCGAGCAGCAGCGGATAGCTCCAGGCGTGGACCGCCGTGACGGGGAGGGACTCCCGCCGGGCCGCCTCGAAGGCGTACTCGAGCAGGGGAGCCTCTTCGTCCTTGCCCTCCAGGCCCACCACCACACCGCCGGAGGGCACCGGCACCGGGTGCACCACGACCACCGGGCAGGACGCGTGGGCGGCGACGTGGAGACTGGTCGACCCCACCAGGAGCTGGGGGAACCCGCCGGAACCCCGGGCGCCGACCACGAGCAGCTCAGCGTCGTCCGCCGGCCCGGTCAGTGCTTCGCGCGGGGTGGCCTCCTCCGCCAGCTCGGCCTCGACGGCCACCTCCGGGCAGCGTGCGGCGATCCGGGCCCACTCCTGGTCGAGCAGCTGGGCCTCGTCGTCGGTCGTGCCGCCGGACCGGGCGTGGAGCAGCCGCAGGCCCACCCGTCGGCGCGAGGCCTCGTCCGCCGCCCAGTCGACGGCGGCCCGGCTGGCCCCCGAGGGGTCCACGCCCACCACGACGAATCGGTTCATCCTCGGCACCTCCGCGCTACGTCGAACAGTCCCGTCCTCAGGCTATGCCGCTCACCGGACGAGCACCCGCCCGCCGGAGCGGGGCACCACCGCCGTCCGACCGAGCTCGTGGTCGATCCGGTCCCGCAGTGCCTCCGAGCCTTCCCCAGCCTCCGGCCGGGCTCCTGGCCGCCCTCCGCGTCCGCCTGGGCGAGCAGCGCGGTGAACACCCGCTCCCAGGTCCCGTCTGCCGTCCATGTCCGCAGCCGGATGATCCGCAGGAAACGGCCTGGCGCCGTAGCCTCCCGGTGCCGGAACGTGCCAGGATCCTCGGATGGAGATCCGTCGTGTCACTCAGGTCGAGGCGGCCGACGCCGCTGGACATCTCTTCGACACCGCCCCAGGGCGGGAGGCCACTGAACGGTTCCTGGCGGACGAAGGCCATCACCTCCTGATCGCCTATGTTGACGACGTACCGGCGGGGATGGTCACCGGTGTCGAGATGACCCATCCGGACAAGGGGACGGAGATGTTCCTGTACGAGCTGGGCGTGGACGAGTCGTTCCGTGGGCGTGGGGTCGGCCGGGCTCTGGTGTCGGCGCTGGCGGACCTGTCACGTGAACGGGGCTGCTACGGCCTGTGGACGATCACGGATCAGGAGAATGCGGCGGCACTGGCGACGTACCGCCGCACCGGCGGCGTCCCGGAGCCGGGGCAGGTGGTACTCACCTGGACCTTCGATCAGCTGTAGACCGACGTAACGGATCTCCGTCCCGTACCGGGTGGTTGGCGCCCCGGCGTCGGAGGTGCGGGGAGGTGCGGGGAGGTGCGGGGAGGCCAGGGGCCGGCCCGGGGCCGGTGCGGCGGTCAGCTGTGCGGGACCACCGCCACCGGGGCGACGGAGTGGTGCGGGACGGTGTGGGCCACGGGGCCCAGCCGCGGGCCGACCTCGTGCCGCCGCTCCCGGCGGCCGACGACCACCAGAGCGGCCGCCGGGCCGGCCGCGACCAGGGCTCGGGCAGCGCCGCCGAAGCGCACCTCCGGGCGCAGGTCGAGGCTGGATGGTGAGCGAGCCGTCCTGTTCGTTGTGGTCCAGGCCGTCGCGCTCTGGCAGCCCCCGGGATGCCCACCTTTCGGGTCAGTTTCCGCAGGTCGGAGGAGTCTTGCAGGTCGCATGTCCGATTGAATGCGCTTCCGACCTGCGGAAATAGGGGTTGCGAAGAAGATCATTTCACCACCGGTGCACATGCGGCGGCGATGACGATGAGATGCGACGAGGAGCGCCGAACGGGAACGGCGAGAGCCGTTGGCGGCACACCGCTCGGTACTACTGATCGTGACCGCTCGCGAGAGGGCCGAGGACCTGGCCCCGGTGTCGAGGGCTTGTGCTGTGACCCTCGACAATCCCTGGATCAGGCCTGCCGTAGGCACAGGGTGCCCCAGTGGAATCCGGCGCCGATGGCGGACATGACGTAGGTGTCGCCCGGGCGGAGCCGGCCGGTGGAGGCGGTCTGGTGCAGGGCGGTGAAGATGCCGGCTGCGCCGGTGTTGCCGAGGCGGTCCAGTGTGACGGGGACGCGGTCGGCGGGGATGCAGAGGCGGGTTCGGGCTGCGTCGAGGATGTTGAGGTTGGCCTGGTGGAGGAAGTAGTGGTCGATGTCCAGCGGCCTGAGGCCGGCGTGGCGGGTGGCGTTGGCGATGCTCTCGGGCAGCCGGGTGGTGGCGGTGTCCCAGACGGCGTGGCCGTCCATGCTGACGTAGTGGGTGCCGTCGGCGAGTGTCGTTGCACTGGTGGGGAGTCGGGAGCCGCCCGCGGGGATCTGCACGGCGTACGAGAGCTCGGAGCCGATGTCGTAGGAGAGCAGTCCGGCGCCCGGCGTCCGGCTCTTGGCCAGGACCACGGCTGCGGCGGCGTCGCCGAAGAAGACTCCGGCGGTGCGGTCGCCGGGCCGCGTGAGCCGGGAGGCGCAGTCGGCGCCGATGACCAGGATGGTGGCGATGGAAGGGTTCTGCAGGAGGTGTGCGGCCAGGAGTACGGCGTGGACCCCGGCCGCACAGGCTGCCTGCGCCACGTCCAGGGCCAAGGCCCGGTGCGCGCCGAGGGCGTCCTTGACGATCAGTGAGGTCGAGGGCATGGGTTGGTCCTGGGTGTAGCTGGCCACGACGACGGCGTCCAGGCCGGACGCTGGGACGCGGGCTGCTTCCAGGGCGGGGCGGGCAGCGGCCACGCACATGTCGGAGGTGGCCAGCTCCGGCGCGAGCCGGCGGCGTTCGTGAATGCCGGTGCGGGCGGTGATCCAGTCGCCGCTGCGCTGGGTGGTACGGGAGAGGTCGTCGTTGGTGACCACGCCGGGCGGGATGTGGATGCCCGTGCCGGTGATCGCGAACGGGACCTGCAGACCGTCACCGGTGTGGGCGGCCGTGCCCCGCGGGTCGGTGGTGGTGGTCATGCGACAGTGCTCCGGTCGGCGGAGGTGAGGACCTCGAGGTCGGCGTAGTACCGCCCTGACGGGCGGGGCAGGCCGAGCAGGATCCGGCGGGCCGCCTCCGCGGTGAGCGCACCACCCAGCGCGACGCCGGAGGCCAGTTGGGGCCAACTGCTCAGCGTGGTACCGATCCTGGGGATGGCGGCGGCCATGTCGGAGCTGATGGTCTCCCGGCCGACCATGGCGAGGATCGTGTCCACCGTCTCCTGGTGGGTGAGGTCCGCGAGATCGCGTGCGGTGGTCGGTCCGAGCAGCCCGTGCAGGAGAGGCCGGTCGGGCTCCAGGTCGAAACGCTCGATGTCCAGCATGCCCCGGTCGTTGGCGTCCATGACGACCGGAACGCCCAGGGCTCGGGCCCGCTCGCGGGCGGCGAACTTCACGTACGGGGTGTCGCACTCCTCGACCAGCAGGTCGATCGGCCCGGAACCGCCGGTGAAGAAGTCCTCCATCGTCTCGTCGGTCAGGCCGCCGGGGTAGATCTCGATGTCCAGCCAGGGATCGATCTCCGCCATCTGCCGGGCGGCGATCACGCACTTGTTGATCCCCAGGTGGTGGACACCGGCCCGCAGCCGGTTGAGGTTGGAGAGGCTGAGGGCGTCGAAGTCGGCCAGCTTGAACGCCCCGGCGATGCCCTCCATGGCGAAGGTCAGGGCGGCGCTGCTGCCGACCGACAGCCCGATGACGCCGACTCGGCGCCCCAGCAGCTCTCGTTGCTGGGGCCGTTCGATCCGGCCCCGGTTGCGGTCGGTGCGCACCAGGCGGAACTCCTCGCGGGGCAGCAGGTGCACGAGCCGGCCCGACCACGGGTACCAGACCCACGTCCCGTACTCCCGCAGTCCGCTTCCCGTCAACTGCTCGGCGACGGCGTCCGACAGAGCCCCGGCATCGCGGCGCAGCGAGGGGTCGCGACTGGTCACCAGCTCTGTCAGCTGCTCCTCGACGGTGTCGAGCAGTTCGCGGACCCGGCCGGATCCAAGGAGCGTGTCGAAGGCAGATGCGTCGGGCTCGTTCGCCAGGTCGAACAGCACCGGTTGCCAGCAGTCGGCTCCGGCGGCGGGTGCGGGGTGGGGGTGTGTAGCGGGTGCGCCGGGTGCCGTTCGGGTGTGTCCCGTGGGCGCCGGTGCGGTGCGCAGGCGGTCGACGGAGGTCACGAAGGCGGGGAACTCCTCCTCGAGGAGCTCGACCAGGGCGTGGTACTCACCGGCCGGGTCCACTGCCCGGTACAGCATGGCCACGACGTCCTCGGTGTACTGCTCGACGTACCGGCGTGTCCCCGGCAGAGGGCGGAAGCCGAAGCGCTCGTGGAACAGGTCCTGGCCGTCGGCGGTGCCCGAGGTTCCGATCATGGCCTTGGCGCCGAGGTGTCGTGCGGCCGCGATGGCGACCGCGTTGAGGTGGACCCCCAGGCCAAGTTTGCGGGCGTGGTGTTCGACGACGAGGCGGCTGTGCTCAAACGTTTCGGCGGGGCCCAGACCGTGTTCCCGCAGTACCTCCTCGAAGTGCTCCGATCCCAGGTAGGCCCTGCTCTGGAACAGTGCGCTCGTCTGCGGGGTCGAGAGCCGCACGTATCCCAGCGGGCGCTCGTGCGGGCGGCGCCTGGCGAACACGTGCCAGGCGCCGAAGTCGAGGTCCTGGTCGTCCGTGTAGTCGCCCTCCGGCCTGCGGAAGTCCGGGCGGCGCCCGCGGTCGTACAGGATGCGGGCTCGCAGGTTCCGGGTCTCGGTCACCAGCGGGTCGTCAGCCGCGAGGTCCTCGGGGAGGTGGAGCGCGGAGATGTGCCATCCCCTCTCGGACGGAATGCGTTCAGCCGGCATGACTGTCCCTTCTCGTGAACTCGGCACGCGCGGTACGGCCGCGCGTCGGGGGTGGGGTGTGGCCGGCCGTCATCGGGCTGTCGGGCCGGGCGTCGCCGCGTACTTGGTGGCGAGCGTTTGGGTGAGCTCGCCGACGGTGGTCCTGGCGGCGGCCTCGTCGTCCTGGATCTCGACGCCGAGCTCCTCCTGCAGGATGAGCGCGAGTTCGGCGAGCGAGAGCGAGTCCAGGCCCAGGCTCTCCAGGGTGGCGTCCGGGACGATCTCGGACTCCGGGACGTCGAACTTGCCGGTCAGAGTGGAGCGCAGGGAGGTCTGGACAGGAGACACGGGGTGCCCTTTCGGAGACGGTGCGGTCGTTCAGGGGGAGGGGAGGATCGAGGTGCCGGACACTGGCGCGCCGGGGGTGAGATCGGGCCACAGCAGGGCGGCCGAGCCCCAGGTGAGTCCCGCCCCGAAGGCGGTGAGCAGCACCCGGTGCCCCGGACGCAGGTCCTGGCGGGCGGCCGCGTCGGCGAGAGCGAGCGGAATGGAGGCCGCGCCGGTGTTGCCGACCTTCGCGACATGGTTCACGCACCGCTGTGCGGGGAGGTCCAGGCGCTCGCCCACCGCGCTCAGGATGCGGGCGTTGGCCTGGTGCGCGACCAGCCGGTCGATGTCCGTCGGGGCCCAGCCGACGTTCTTCAGGACCGTGCGCGAGGACTCGGTCATCCGGGTCACGGCGTGCTGGAAGACCGCGCGGCCGTCCATGCGGAAGTAGCGGTCGGCCGGGCCGTAGGCTTCCGGCCTGGCTCGTTCCAGCGCGCCGCCACCGGGTACCTCGATCAGCCGGTGGCCGCTCCCGTCGCTGCCGAGGTCGAAGCCCAGGAGACTGCCCGGCTCCCCGGCGAAGCCGCGGCGCAGCACCACGGCTCCGGCGCCGTCGGCGAACACCACCCCCGCGCTGCGGTCGTCGGGGGCGATCAGCGTGGAGTACACCTCGGCCGCCACCAGCAGGACCCGTTCCGCGACACCGGCGCGGATCACGCCCGCGGCGGTGGCCAGCCCGTAGACGAAGCCGGCACATGCCGCTGAGAGGTCCCACGCCGCGGTGCCTGTCAGCCCCAGCCGGGCCGCGAGCTGCGGCGCCATGGCGGGCATCGGCCGGTCCGGGGTGGAGGAGGTCACGATGACCGCGTCCACCCGGGCGCCGCCGACCGACGCCAACGCCCGCCGCGCGGCGTGCTCGGCCGCCTCTCCGGTGGAGGTGCCCGGCTCCACCCAGTGCCGGGTGGTGATGCCGGTACGCCGGCGCACCCAGGCGTCGTCCACCTCCCAGGCGGCGGGCAGCTCGCCATTGGTCACCGCCCGTGGCGGCACCCACCCGCCCAGACCCTCCAACACCGCTGCTGCAGAGCCGAGTTCGTCGGACACCCGTAACCTCACCAAGATCGACCGCGAAGAGGACAGCCCGACTGTAGGGAGGATGTGACGGTAGATCATCTCGGGTTCGAGGTCGAACGGTCGGGAGTTGCATGCGCAAGATCGAGATCTGCGCAGATCAGGACGCCGATGGCCAGAAAATGCTACGGATGCTACCTACTTCGATGATCACTCCGACGGGCGAACGGCGGAGTTCATCGATGTGTGGTGGCATGCAGGGTGGCCGACCCCGCAACTGTGCGCATCCGGTTCGCGTGGGGCGGGTGAAGGCGGCCGCGACTCGCGGGGCTACGACGCGGCGAAGAAGATCGACGGAAGGAAGCGGCATCTGGTGGTGGACGCCAAAGGCCTGCCGCTGTTCGGGGGAACGCTCAGTCCGGGATCTTCCCGCGGGCCGGGACCTTGGTGATCGGCCGCCGCCCGGCGGATCGGGTCGGCTTGCTCGGCCCGGTGGCCCACGCTGTTCTGTGCCACGCCGACTTCCCGGTGGCAGTCGCACCCGGGGCGTGACGGGACCTTCGGGACCGGTCGGGGGCTGCTCGGCCTCTGTGGCCGGCCGTCGCCGGCCGCGAGCCTGTCCGTCAGACACGAGGTCGCGCGCACCGGTCCGCGACCGCAGGACGAAGGAGGTCGTGATCATGTCTCACGCTGTGGTGGTGGGAGTCGACGGCTCGGTGCAGAGCGCGGCGGCGGCCGAGTGGGCGGCTCGCCAGGCCCAGCGGAGCGGCTGTGCACTGCGGATGATCCACGCCGGTGGAGCGGAGCCGGCGCTGCTGCCGGAGCCCACGGACCGGGCGCAGTCGTTGCCCCGGCCGGTGCTCGAACTGCGGAACCTCCTCTCGGACCTGCTGCCGGGCCTGGAGATCTCCTGCGAGCATGTGCCCGGCCACCCCGTAAATGCGTTGGCTGCCGCAGGGGACCGGGAGGGACTGCTGGTGCTCGGTTCGCGCGGGCTCGGCGGGCTCGCCGGCTTGCTGGTCGGGTCGGTCGCGCTGCGCACGGCGGCGCACGCCGCCTGCCCGGTGGTCCTGGTCCGGCAGGGTTGGGAGGGCGACGGCGGAGTGCAGTCGGGCGTGGTGGTGGGGGTGGACAGCGCCCGGCTCTCTGGCGAGGTACTCGCCTTCGCCTTCGAGCAGGCCGCTGTACGGGGGGCGAAGCTGCGGGTGTTGGAGAGCCGGAGCCTGTCCACCGGACGGTACGTGACGGCGGCTCCGGCAGACCCGCCGGAGATCATGAAGGCCTTGGCAGCGGAGGCGCCGGCCCGGCTGGAGGATGCGCTGGCACCCTGGCGGGAGAAGTTCCCCGAGGTGCCCGTCAAGGCTGAGGTGACCGCCTGGCCGGCCGGGCGGGCACTGGTGGAAGCCTCCCGCAGCGCCTCGTTGACGGTGGTGGGCCGGCGGACCTCGAAGACCCGGCCGGCCGTGCCCGGACTGGGCGCCGTGGCCCACGCGGTGCTGCACCACGCGCACAGCCCGGTCGCGGTGGTGCCGCACGACTGACCGACAACGCCATCGTGGCCGTGGCAGGACCGACACCAGGTCCTGCCACGGCCGCCGGCGTGTCCGACCCCGGGGGTGGTGGCCCCGGCAGCCGGTGGGACGAGGGACCTTCGGCCCGCAGGCGTACCCCAACGGCCACCTCCCCGCGCGGTGCCGCTCGGGAAGGCTGTGGGTGCCAGCACGGGCGACGCCCGCCAGCGCACGATCCCCCCGGATGACGAACCGAAAGGTGGTCCCGCCATGCCCCGCCGCCCGCAGGCCGAGGAACCGAATCCTCCCGCCCCCGCCCCGGCCGGCACCACCGCCGTGGACAGCCTGGTCGCCCACGCGCTGACGGCTCTTCGGGACTACGCCGACTTCACCCAGGTACAGGTCGACCACATCGTCAAGAAGGCGTCCCTGGCCGCCCTGGCGCAGCACACCGGCCTCGCCGCGCTGGCGGTGGAGGAAACCGGGCGCGGCCTGTTCGAGGACAAGGCCGTCAAGAACGTGTTCGCCTGCGAGAACGTCACCCACGTGATGGCCCGGACGAAGACCGTCGGAGTGGTGCGCCGGGACGAGATCGACGGGATCGTGGAGATCGCCGAGCCGGTCGGCGTGGTTGCCGGCATCACCCCGGTCACCAACCCCACCTCCACCACGATCTTCAAGTGCCTGCTGGCACTGAAGACCCGAAACCCGATCGTGTTCGCCTTCCACCCTGCGGCGCAGCGCTGCTCGGCGGAGGCGGCCCGGATCGTGCGGGACGCCGCGGTGGCGGCCGGAGCGCCGAAGTTCTGCATCCAGTGGATCGAGCGGCCGTCGATGGCGGCCACCCGGGCCCTGATGAACCACCCGGATGTGGCCACCATCCTGGCGACGGGCGGCAACGCGATGGTCCGGGCCGCGTACTCCTGCGGCAAGCCCGCGCTCGGTGTCGGCGCCGGCAACGTCCCCGCCTACGTCGAGAAGAGCGCCGACCTGAAGCGGGCCGTCAACGACATCGTGCTGTCGAAGACCTTCGACAACGGGATGATCTGCGCTTCCGAGCAGGCCGTCATCCTGGACACGGAGATCCGCGACGCCGCGGTCGCCGAGTTCCGCGCGCTGAAGGCGCACCACGCGAGCGCCGAGGAGAAGGCGCTGCTGGAGCGGTACCTGTTCCCCGCAGCCGACGGGGGCGCCTCCTGCTCCGGCGAGCGGCTGAACACCGAGGCGGTGGGGCGCAGCGCCCACGAGATCGCCGCGGCGGCCGGGTTCGAGGTGCCGGCCGACACCTCGGTGATCCTGGCGGACGCGGAGCGGGTCGGGCCGTCGGAGCCCCTGACCCGGGAGAAGCTCTGCCCGGTGCTGGCCGTGCTGACCGCCTCCTCGCGCCGCGCGGGCGTCGAGCTGGCCGCGGCGATGGTGGAGTTCAACGGGCTGGGGCACTCGGCTGCGGTGCACACCGAGGACGCGGCCTTCGTCGAGGAGTTCGGCCACGCCGTCAAGGCCTGCCGGATCATCTGGAACGCCCCCAGCTCGCAGGGCGGCATCGGCGACGTCTACAACGCCTTCACCCCCTCGCTGACGCTGGGCTGCGGCTCCTACGGCCACAACTCCGTGGCCGGGAACGTCTCGGCACTGAACCTGCTGAACATCAAGCGGAGCGGGCGGCGCAACACGAACATGCAGTGGTTCAAGGTCCCGCCGAAGATCTACTTCGAGCGCAACAGCGTCAAGTACCTGGCGAGCATGCCGAACGCCCACCGGATCGTCATCGTGACCGACCGGACCATGGTCGAGATCGGCCACCTGGAACGGATCCGGGCGGTCCTGGACCGCCGGCGCGATCCGGTCGAGGTCCGGGTGGTCGACTTCGTCGAGCCCAATCCGAGCATCGACACCGTCCGGCGGGGCGCCGAGCTGATGCGCGGCTTCCGGCCGGACACCATCATCGCGCTCGGCGGCGGCTCGCCGATGGACGCGGCCAAGGTGATGTGGCTGATGTACGAGCACCCGGAGGTCGACTTCGCCGACCTGAAGGAGAAGTTCTTCGACATCCGCAAGCGCGCCTTCACCTTCCCCGACCTGGGCGGGATGGCCAAGCTGGTCTGCATCCCGACCACCTCCGGCACCGGAGCCGAGGTCACTCCGTTCGCGGTGATCACCGACACCGCGACGGGGCAGAAGTACCCGCTGGCCGACTACGCGCTCACCCCGAGCGTGGCCATCGTCGACCCGGCGCTCACCACCCACCTGCCCAAGGACGTCACCGCCGACACCGGCTTCGACGCCCTCACCCACTGCATCGAGACCTACGTCTCGGTCTACGCCAACGACTTCACCGACGGCCTGGCCCTGCAGGGCGTCCGGCTGATCTTCGACAACCTGGAGCAGGCCGTCACCGACGGCCCGGACAACCCCGTCGCCCGGGAGAAGATGCACAACGCCGGAACGATCGCGGGCATGGCCTTCGGCTCCGCCTTCCTCGGCGTCGTGCACGCCATGGCCCACACCCTGGGCGCCACCTTCCACGTCGCCCACGGCCGCACCAACGCCCTGCTGCTGCCCCACGTGATCCGCTACAACGGCACGGCACCGACCAAGGTGACCAGCTGGCCCAAGTACCGCAGCTACGCGGCCCCCGAGCGCTACCAGGCCATCGCCCGGGTGCTCGGCCTGTCCGCCGGCACCCCCGAGCAGGGCGTCGAGTCCCTGGCCACCGCGGTCGAGGAACTGCGCGACCGGGTGGGCATCCCGCGCTCCTTCAAGGAGGTCGGCATCGACGAGACGGCCTTCCTGACAGCCCTGCCGCAGCAGGCGATGAACGCCTACGAGGACCAGTGCGCCCCGGCCAACCCGCGGATGCCGCTGCTCGCCGACATGCAGCAGCTGATGCGCCAGGCGTACTACGGCGACCGGTCCTGACCACCACCCGAGCAGAGGGGCACCCCGACCATGACCACACAGCAGCACGGGACCGCGACCGCCTGGCACGGATTCCAGGGCGACCGCTGGCGCGAAGCCATCGACGTGCGCGACTTCATCCAGCACAACTACACCCCCTACCAGGGAGACGCCTCCTTCCTGGCCGGGCCCACCGAGCGGACTCGCTCGGTCTGGCAGCAGATCACCGACCGCTTCCCCGAGGAACGGGCGAAGGGCGTGTACGACGTCGCGTACGACATCCCCGCCGGCATCACCGCGCACGTGCCCGGATACATCGACCGGGAACGGGAACTGATCGTCGGCCTGCAGACCGACGCCCCGCTCAAGCGCGCGATCATGCCCTACGGCGGCTGGCGGATGGTCGCCGGCGCGTTGAAGACCTACGGCTACCCGGTCGACCCGGGACTGGAGAAGGTGTTCACCGAGTACCGCAAGACCCACAACGGCGGCGTCTTCGACGCCTACACGCCCGAGATCCTCGCCGCCCGCAAGGCCGGCGTCATCACAGGCCTGCCCGACGCCTACGGGCGCGGCCGGATCATCGGCGACTACCGCCGGGTGCCGCTCTACGGCGTGGACCGGCTGATCGAGGCGAAGCGGGCCGAGAAGGCCGAACTGGACCACCTGCCGCACGATCCGTCGCTGCTGGAGGAGACCATCCGGGAGCGCGAGGAACTCGCCGAGCAGATCAGGGCACTCGGCGAGTTGAAGCAGATGGCCGCAGGCTACGGCCACGATGTCTCCGGCCCCGCCACGACGGCCCGCGAGGCGGTCCAGTGGCTCTACTTCGCCTACCTGGCTGCAGTGAAGGAGCAGAACGGCGCCGCGATGTCGCTCGGCCGCACCTCCACCTTCCTCGACATCTACCTGCAACGGGACCTCGACGCCGGCAAGTTGACCGAGGAGCAGGCCCAAGAGCTGGTGGACGACTTCGTCATCAAGTTGCGGATCGTGCGCCACAACGCGCTGTAGCAGCGCTCACCCGCACGCGGTGCCGACGCCCTCCCCGACCACGGGCGTCGGCACCGCGTCTCTGTGCAAGGAGAACCGGGATGGCAGAGTCCCCCGAAACCCACCGGCGCGACGGTCGGCGCACCACCGCCGACGAGATCGTCCAGGAGGCCGCCAAGTACACCGAGTTCATCCGCGCCACCGACGAGCTGCTCGCCGACACCGACCTCGTCCTGCTCGACATCAAGTCCTGGGACCGCGCGCTCCACCGGCACCTGACCGGGCAGCGGCTCACTACCACCCTGGACTTCGCCCGGCGCCTCGCCGGCCTCGGTACGGAGGTCTGGGTCCGCTTCGTCCTCGTCCCCGGGCTCACCGACCTTCCCGAGAACCTCGAGGGCGCCGCCTCCTTCGCCGCCTCCTTCGCCGCCTCCCTCGGCAACGTCGCCCGCGTCGACGTGCTGCCCTTCCACAAGCTCGGCGCCGCCAAATGGCGCTCGCTGGGCGTGGAGTTCACCCTCGCCGACACACCGGCGCCGACCCGCGACCAAGTGGCCGCGGCCCGCGCGGTGTTCGCCGCCCACGGCTTGCACGCCGTCTGATCGAGCCTGTCACACCCGCTCCCCGGCACCGTCGAGCCCCACAGCTCGGCCACCGACCGCGGAGCTTCGTCGTGCCCGCGCCGCGTGCCGGTGATGAGGCGCCGGCCTGGCTCGAGACGCGTCTGAATGCGGCTGATGCCGAGGGCTTATCCGTGCGCGCCTCCGGGTCGCCGAACCGGGGTCATGGCCACCTGGCAGCGGACGAGATCCGTGCGATGCAGAACCGCAGTGGCCGGCCGCGATCGTGTCGCGGTCGGCCACTGCGGGTGTGGTGGGGGTCAGCGCAGCCAGGGGTGGTCGCGCACGATCGGGAGGGCGGCCCAGCGGCGGCCCAGCCCCCAGCTGTTGCCGGAGGCGGTGGCGGCCAACACGATCAGCAGCAGGGCGTAGACGAGGTGGTAGTCGACGACGGGGTTGGTGGAGCCGCTGGCGGCGCCGGCCGCCAGGTGGCGGGCGGGCGGCCACTCGGCGGTCCACATCATGGCCAGCAGGAGGGACCCGCTCGCCGCGGCTATCCGCAGGCCGATCCCGCCGATGAGAGCGAGGCCGATGCCGAGCAGGCCGAGCATGAACAGCCAGTCGGCCCAGGTCTGCCCGGCCCACTGGTGGAAGGCGGACTGCAGCGGGCCGGCCGAGACGTGGCTGAGGAAGCCCTTGGTGGGCGAGCCGCCCTTGACCCAGGCGGCGGCGCCCTTGGTGGCGTAGCCGAGGCCGAAGGTCTTGTCGAGGAAGGCCCACAGGAACACGAAGCCGAGGCTGACCCGGGCGGCGGCCAGGGCCATGGCCGTGGTGGTTACCGTGCCGACGACGGCGGCTCGGTCGGCCGGCCGTGCGGTGCGGTGGAACCTGGCCGTGAGGCGGCGGGGCATCCTGGGGGTGTGGGCGTGGTGGACGGACATGACGGGCTCCTCTGCTGGTTCTACTGCCGGAACGGCGAGTTGGTGATGCGCGGGTGTGTGCTTCGGTAGGCGGGCGGCTGCGGTCCCCCCACCGTCACTTGCGGTGCATGGTGTGCAGGGCCTCGGCCAGGACGTGCGGGTCGTGGTGCCCCTTGTGGACGGCCGGGGGCTGCCGGTCGAGGCCGAGGAGCTGCGTCACTGCGGTCCAGGCGGTGCGTACGGAGTACTCGACGGTGAAGACGACGTCGTCGGGTACCTCGGCGAACTGGCCGATGAAGGCGAGGTTGGTCGAGCCCTTCGGTACGACCTGCGGGCGGTCGCCGTGGCTGCGGACCAGGAACTGGCTGGTGATGTAGGGCATCAGGCAGGGGATGACGGTGGATGCCTCGGCGACGCGCTCCGCGGTGGCGGTGTCCACGGCCAGGTGGTGCAGGACCTCCTGGAGGATCTCCTCCCCGCTGCACTCCCGCATGGGCTTCTGGACGTACGTCCCGGGCTTGTCGGGGAAGAGGCCGTAGCCCCACCAGACGGACACGCCCTCGGGCTGCTGCTGGTAGACCGGCTGGCGGTTGACCACGACGGTGAGCAGCCAGGGGGAGTCGGTGAGGGTGAGCAGGCCACCACGGCCGGTGGCACGGCCGGTGAAGTTCTCCATCCAGTCCAGGAAGGCCGGGTCCTTGGCAGTGACGGTGAAGGACTCCCAGGTGGAGTCGGCGATGCTGCGATCGAACACCTCCGGGCGGCCGAAGTCCTCGCGGCCGCGGGCGATGCGGTGCCAGAGCAGGAAGGAGGAGGGGCTGCGCGAGGTGTGCGGGCCTTCCGGCGGGGCGGTGTGCGAGCCGAGGGTGGAATCGGCGGTCATCGAGCCGTTGGTGACGAAGACCAAGTCGTCCGGGGCGACCGGAAGGTCGGCGTGCGGCCCCGCGAAGTGGATGCGCTCGACGTTCGTGCCCGTTCCCGTCCGGAAGGACAGGTCGGTCACCCGGTGGCCGGTGTGGATCCGCACGCCGCGCTCCAGCAGCCAGGCGGTCAGCGGGCGGACGATCGAGTCGTACTGGTTGTACCGGGTGCGGTAGATCCCGGACATCGTCTCGAACTCGGGGAACAGGTGGACGAAGCGCAGCAGGTAGCGGCGGAACTCGATCGCGCTGTGCCAGGGTTCGAAGGCGAATGTGGTGCACCACATGTACCAGAAGTCGGTGGTGAAGAAGTCCTCGCGGAAGCAGTCGGTGATCCGCTTGCCGTCCAGCATCCGCTCCGGTGTGGCCAGGCACTTGACCAGCTGAACGCGGTGGTGCTCGGAGAAGCCCAAGGCGTGGCCGTCGCGGATCGCTCCTCCCTCGCCCACCAGGCGGGTGGCGTCGTCCCAGGGGGATTCCTGGTGGGAGTCGTAGACGTCCTGGGTGGCGGAGACCGACGGGTCGTCCAGCGACGGGATGCCGGACAGCAGGTCGTAGGTGCAGCGGAACTGGGCCTCGAACATCCGCCCGCCGCGCATCGTGTATCCCGCGTCCGGGGTGCCGCCCGCGTCCAGGCTGCCGCCGACCTCCTCCTGCTCCTCGAAGAGGTGGATGTCGCTCCCGGCGAAGCCGCCGTCGCGGATCAGGAACGCCGCAGCGGACAGGGCGGCTATGCCGCTGCCCACCAGGTAGGCCTTTGCCATCGGAATGCTCCTCAACTCTGCTGTACGAAAAGTGGTGTTCATGCCCGAGCGGCCGGTCCGAGCGGCGCTCTGCTGATCGGGGTGTGGATGACAGCCTGCTCCGGGCCGGCTGCCCGGGCTCTGGGCCGTTGGTCACTGGTTGGGGAACAACGGTCCCGGCGGCACGGCCTCGAGGTGTTCGGCGCAGATCCCGGTCGTCCTCGGCCGTGCCGGTGACCGGGCGGGCTGCGCGCTGTGGTGCGTCCAGGGAGCCAGGTCCCGGCCTGTCGGTCCCAGGCGCAGCAGCCGTCTCGCACCGGGGCTGAAAGTCCCGGCACGGCGACCCCCTCGGCCCTTCGCCACCACCTGCCGGCCGACCGATGGTGGAGACGACCACAACGAGAAGGGGAATCACCGTGACCGAGCAGAACGAGTCCCAGCGGCGGATCGTCGTCGGCGTGGACGGATCGCCGTCCTCGATCGACGCGCTGAGCTGGGCCATCGAACAGGCGCGCACCCGCGGCGCCGTCATCGAGGCCCTCGCCGTCTGGCAGCACCCGGTTGCCACCGGTTGGACAGTGCCGATCGAGGCCGACGAGGACCTTGCCGCCATCACACGCAAAGTGCTGGACGACGCCGTCGTTCAGGCGGCCGGCGCGGCATGCCCGGTCGAGATCCGGCCCCGGGTGGTGCAGGGCGGCGCCGTACCCCGCCTGCTGGAGGCGGCTCGGGGTGCCGACCTCCTGGTCGTCGGCAGCCGGGGCCATGGCGGCTTCGTCGGCGCGCTGCTGGGCTCCGTCAGCGGCCACTGCGTGCAGCACGCGACGTGCCCCGTCGTCGTGGTCCGCCACTCGACGGACTGATAACCCGACTCCACGACACCGCCCGTCCAGGACCTGAGCCGGACGCCACACCGCACCGCACCGCACCGCATCCACTGCACCCGACCGCGCGGCCCTCGGGGCCGCCGGCCCCAGAGAAGGAGTGAGCCGATCATGCGACACCGCATCGTGGGAGAGCTGATGACCCGGGCCGTCGTGTCCGTCCGGCCCGACACCGGCTTCAAGGAGATCGCCCGCCTGCTCGCCGAACACGACATCACCTCCGTGCCGGTCCTGGACCACGAGGAGCGGCCGATCGGTCTGGTCTCCGAGGCCGACCTGCTGCTCAACGAGGCCGCCCAGGAGGACCCCGCCGGACTGCTGCTCACCCCGCGGCTGTCGCCCGACGAGCAGACCCGCAGCCGCGCCGCCACCGCCGAATACCTCATGACCAGCCCGGCGGTGTGCGCCCGGCCCGAGTGGACCGTGGTCGAGGCCGCCCGCCTGATGCAGCGCGAGCACCTCAAGCGCCTGCCCGTCGTCGACGAGGCCGGACGCCTGGTCGGCATCGTCAGCCGAAGCGACCTGCTACGCGTCTTCCTCCGCCACGACCGGGCCATCAAGGAGGAGCTCACGCACGAGATCCTCGACCGCACCCTGGGGCTCGCCCCAGGCAGCGTCGACGTTCGGGTCAACGAGGGCCGGGTCACCCTGAACGGCACGGTCGAGCACCGCGCCCTGGTACCGGTGGTGGAACGGCTGTGCCGGAGCGTGGACGGTGTCATCGATGTGACGAACCGCCTCGACTACCGCACCGATGCCCCGGTCCGCTGACCAGGGTTGCCTCGGTCGGTGTCCAGAGCCGTGACCGCGGCTGCCCCGGCGTCGGTTCCGGGGCAGCCGCGGCGGAACTGTGGCTTCTCTGAGTCGGCGCCGGAGATGTCGGTCCTCCGCTTGGGACTGGTGCAGGGCCCGGACCAGCGCCTCGACGTCCTCCCGGAGTTGCCTCGCTTCGGCTGCTACCTCAGCCCGAAGCTCCTTCTACCAGGCGACCTGCTTCTTCAACCTCTTCTCGCAGCCAGGCACGGCTCCGCGGGCTCTGACCTTGTCGTAGAACGCGTTCGGGAGCGGCAGGTGCCATACTCTGCCGCCCTGCGCGTGACGCTCGACGGGCGCCACCAAGCTGACCGGCCCCCCGGCCCGGTGGAACCTGGGCGGCTCCCGCCTGCCCGAGCCGCTACGTGCCCTGGGCCGCGCAGGCCGGGCTGGGCCCGCGCTGCGCCAACCCGTTCCGCAACATCGTGACCCGGGCGGTGGAGCCGTGGGATGGGGCGGACCTCGCGGTCGTGGTCGACGCCGTGCACGGCCACCCCGGTGAGCCGGGCCTGATCCACCGGGTCACCGTCGACATCGACCGCCTGCTGGCCGATCCCCTTGCCGACGCGGTGCCGCGTGTCGTCGCCGAGGTGCGCCGGGCGGTGGAGGAGTTCCGGGCATGACCACCGAAATGCGGCCGACCGGGATACAGAGCACCGTTGGTCCCCGGTCGGGACACGGAAGGTCCGGGTCCCCCGGCGGCGGACCGAGGACCTTCGGCCCTCGGGACCGGAGCGGCCCGCGCGACAGCCTGAAAGGTGATGGCCGAGGCGATCGACCTGCTCAAGGACCGGCTGACGGACCGGCTCGACCGGGTCCGTCGGCACCGCTCGGGCCACCGGCAGCTCGCTGCCCCACCGCGCCGGGCCATGGCCGAGCAGGAGCACCGCCCGCATCGGCTCGACCGGCAGCCGGAGGACCGGCGGATCGTGCGCCACAAGTCCTACAGCCTGCCCAGGCAGGATGCCTGGGCGGCGGTGGCGCCGATGGTCGGGCTGACGGTGGGTGCCGCTTGAGGTGTTGGTGCTCGCGGTCGGCGAGGCGGTAAAGGGGCTCGAACTCGGCGGCTGGCCAAGCGTGTTCATCACCGACGCGGCCACGGGGCGCGGGAACGTGCTGTACCACCGGTACGACGGCCACTACGGCCTGATCACTCCGGTCCGGTAGCGGGAACGGCTTCGCGTGCGGCCCGCCACCGGGGACGGTGGCGGGCCGCAGTGCCGGGTCGGGTCAGAGGCCGCGCTCCGCCTCGGCCACGTGCTGCTTGACGGTGGCGAAGCTGTCCGGGGTGACGGAGATGGAGTCGATCCCGGCCCGGACCAGGAAGCGGGTGAACGCCTGGTCGTTGCTGGGGCGTTGGCCGCAGAGACCGACATGGCGGCCGGCCTCGTGGGCGGTGGTGATCAGGTGCTCGATGGAGCGGGTGACGGCCCGGTTGCTCTCGTCGAAGAGGTGGGTGAGCAGGTCGGAGTCGCGGTCGACGCCGAGGGTGAGCTGGGTGAGGTCGTTGCTGCCGATGGAGAAGCCGTCGAAGCGCTCCGCGAACTGTTCGGCGAGGACGATGTTGGCGGGGATCTCGGCCATCACGTAGACCTGCAGGCCGTTGCCGCCGCGTGGCAGGCCGTTGGCGGCCAGCTCGGCGAGCACCCGGTCGCCCTCCTCGGGAGTGCGGCAGAACGGGATCATCGCGACCACGTTGGTCAGCCCCAGCTCCTCGCGGACCTTCCGCAGCGCCCGGCACTCGAGGGCGAAGCCCTCGCGGTAGCGCTCGTCGTAGTAGCGGCTCGCGCCCCGCCAGCCGATCATCGGGTTGGCCTCGACCGGCTCGAACGGCCTGCCGCCCACGAGCCCCGCGTACTCGTTGGTCTTGAAGTCGCTCAACCGGACGATCACCGGGTCCGGCCAGCGGGAGGCCGCGATCCGGGCCACCCCGGCGGCGAGACGGTCGACGAAGTAGTCCGTGCGGTCGGCGAACCCATCGGTGAGGGCGTCGACCCGGCGGCGCTCGTCGGCGGAGAGACGTTCCGGGTGGACCAGGGCCATCGGGTGGACCCGGACCTGGTGCGCCACCACGAACTCGGTCCGGGCCAGCCCGACGCCGTCGGCCGGGAGCTGCCACCAGCGGAAGGCGGCGGCAGGGTCGGCCAGGTTGAGCATGACTCGGGTGCGGGTCCTCGGCAGGGCCGAGAGGTCGGTGTCGGTCGTCTCGTAGGGCACCCGCCCGGCGTACACGTTCCCCTCCGCGCCCTCGGCGCAGCTGACCGTCACCGGCCGGCGGTCGGCCAGCGCGGTGGTGCCGGTACCCGTGCCGACCACGGCCGGGACGCCCAGCTCCCGGCTGACGATCGCGGCGTGCGAGGTGCGCCCGCCGTGGTCGGTGACGATGGCCGAGGCCCGCTTCATCAACGGCTCCCAGTCCGGGTCGGTGATGCCCGTGACCAGCACGGCGCCCTCGGGGAAGCGGTCGAGGTCCACCGGACTGTCGAGCAGGCAGACCGGGCCGGCGCCGATCGCCTCGCCCACCGCGATGCCCCGCAGCAGCGGCTCGGCGGAGCCGGTCAGCCGGAAGCGCCGCAGCACGCCGCCGTGCCGACGGGACTGGACGGTCTCCGGGCGGGCCTGGACCAGGAACAGCTCGCCGGTGCGGCCGTCCTTGGCCCACTCGATGTCCATCGGGCAGCCGTAGTGTGCCTCCACGGCCACCGCCCACTCGGCGAGGTTGCGCACCTCGGGGTCGGTCAGTACCCGGGCCGCCCGTTCCTCGGGCGTGGTCTCGACGGTCCGGGTCAGGCCCTCCTCGGCGTAGACGGCCTTGCAGCGCTTGGGCCCGGTCTGCGCGCTCAGCACCGGGTTCAGGGCCGGGTCCTTGAGCAGCGGCTTGAACACCAGGTACTCGTCCGGGTCCACCTGGCCGCTGACCACCGTCTCGCCCAGGCCCCAGGCCGCGCTGACCACGACCGCCTCGGGGAAGCCGGTCTCGGTGTCCAGGGTGAACATCACGCCGGCGCCGCCCAGGTCCGAGCGGACCATCAGCTGGACGCCGACGGAGAGCGCCACCGTCAGATGGTCGTAGCCGAGCCGCTCCCGGTAGTCGATCGCCCGGTCGGTGAACAGTGAGGCGAAGCACCGCCGGCAGGCCTCGAGGAGCGCCTCGGGCCCCCGCACGTTGAGGAAGGTCTCCTGCTGCCCGGCGAAGCTCGCCTCCGGCAGGTCCTCGGCAGTGGCGCTGGAGCGCACGGCCACGTCCGGGTCCGGTTGGCCGGCCCGCCGGGCGAGCTCGGCGTACGCCTCGGTGAGCGCACCGGCCAGGGCCTCGGGCAGCGGCGCCGCCAGGACCGCCGCGCGGACGGCCGCACCGACCTCGGCCAGTGGCGCACCGGCGTGCAGGCGGGCGAGCTGGTCGCGGACGGTCTCCCGGAGGCCGTCGGTGCCGAGGTACTCGCGGTAGGCGTCGGCCGTGGTGGCGAACCCGTCGGGCACCCGGACACCGGCCGGTGCCAGGTGCCGGACCAGCTCCCCCAGCGAGGAGTTCTTGCCGCCCACCAGGGCGACGTCGTCGCGGCCGAGCTGGTCGAACCAGATCACGCGGTCCATCGGTACTCCTCCTGAGGTCGTGTGCTCCTGCTGACAGCCAACCGCTCGGCGGCCCTGGCCCGGGAGAGCCGGTGGGGCCCCGGAGGTGGGCCGGAGGTCCCTTCTCGGGGCGCGGTGCGGCCCGCGGGACCACCGGCGTTGCGGGCCGGGACCGTGACGTCCTCGGTGCGCAGACCCAGGGAATGATCGGCACCCTGCTGGCCCGCGAACTCACCGCACTCCTGCCCGGCCGGAGCGTGGCCGCGCTGGCCACCCACACCGAGATCGACCGCGCCCCGGACGGCTGCGACGACTGGACCTGCCGGCCGGCTCGATGAGGCATGACGCCGAGGCCACCGCTGCTTTCAAGCTCCCTGGACGTTCAATCGTGCGGGACGACCGCGACCGGGGCCTGTGTGTGGTGGAGGACGGCATGCGCGACGCAGCGGATGGTGGTGGTCTCGCCCGCGCCGTTGGGGTCGAGGAACCCGAACACCTCGCCCCGCCGCACCGTCAGATCGAGGCCCTCGACTCCGGTCCGGCGGCCGTAGCGCTTGCTCAGCCCGGCCAGTTCGATGGCCGGTCCTTCCTGCTCCATGGTTCTCCTCCTCCTTCGGTGTCGTCGGTCAGCGGATCAGGACGCGTTCGCCGGGCGCCGGGACGACGGCGTTCCAGCCGAGCTCCTCGGCGATCCGCCGGCGCAGGTGCTCCGATCCGGACGGTTCGCCGTGGACCAGGTAGACCGTGCCGGGGGCCGGGGCGTCGCGCAGCCAGCCGAGCACCTCGTCCGCGTCCGCGTGCGCGGAGAAGCCCGGGACGTCGACCACCTCGGCCCGGACCGGGACGTAGCCGCCGTACATCTTCAGTGCCCGGGCACCGTCCACCAGGTCGCGGGCCCGGGTGCCGTAGGCGGCGAAGCCGACGATCAGGACGGTGTTGCGCGGGTCCGGCAGCAGCCGCTGCAGGTGGTGCACCACCCGGCCGCCGGTGGCCATCCCGGAGGCGGAGACGATGATGCTCGGCACCGCGCTGTGCTGGATGCCGGCCGACTCCTCGGACGAGCGGGCCGCCGTGAACGGCTCGGGGTCGAGTGCGCCGCTGCCGTCCTCGGTCACCTCCGGCCGCAGGCAGGGGGAGCGGCGGTCGATCGCGTCCTGGTAGATGCGCAGGGTGCGCAGCGCCATCGGGCTGTCCACGAAGACCGGCACGGAGGCGGGGATCTTGCCGGTGCGCTTGAGTTCGGCGAGCTCGTGCAGTACCACCTCGGTGCGGTCGACCGCGAAGGACGGGATCAGGACGTGCCCACCGCGCGCCAGGGTGCGGTTGACCGCGTCGGCGAAGTGCACCCGGGAGGCCTGGTCGTCGTGGTGCCGGTTGCCGTAGGTGGACTCCACCAGCAGGACGTCCGCGCCGTGGAAGGGCTCCGGCGGGGTCAGCAGCGGGTGCACCGGGCGGCCGAGATCGCCGCTGAAGGCGATCGTCGCGCCGTCCTCCAGGGTGAGGTGGGCCCAGGAGGAGCCCAGGATGTGGCCCGCGTGGTGCAGCCGGAGCACCGTGCCCGGGGCGATCTCGGTGGGGGAGCCGAGCTCGATCGGGCGCAGCAGCCGCAGCAGTTGGTCGACGTCGTGGTCGTCGTAGAGCGGCTCGGCGGGGCGGTGCTTGGACCAGCCGTGGAGGTTGGCGTGAGCGGCCTCCTCGCGGAGCAGGTGGGCGCTGTCGCGCAGCACGAGCTCCGCGATCCGGGCTGTGTCGGGGGTGCAGTACACCGGCCCGGCGAAGCCGTCGCGGACCAGGCGCGGCAGGTAGCCGCAGTGGTCGAGGTGCGCGTGGGTGAGCACGACGGCGTCGACGTCGTGCGGGTCGAGCGGCAGCGGGCGCCGGTTGCGCCGGCGCAGTTCGGCCGGGCCCTGGAACAGGCCGCAGTCCACCATGACCCGGGCGTGGTCGGTCTCCACCAGGTACTTGCTGCCGGTGACGGTGCCCACGCCGCCCAGGAAGGTGAGCAGCCCCGGGCGAGGGGCCGAGGCGCGCCTGGGCGGGCATTCGTCGAGGTCACTGTGCATGGGTGCCACCTGCTCTCCGGGCCGTCGGCCGCATTGTCGGCTGTCGTGGACCACCCTGGCCGTCAGGGCGGGCGGCGACAGCGGGCCGCAGGTCCCTGCCCCCGGGCCTGACGGGCCACCAGGCCGTCCGGTACGGCGGGCCGTTCCTGCCTGTGACGGGGCCGTTCGGCCCTTGTGATCGGCGTCGCCTGGGGGCGGCAGTCGGGCGGAGCCCGGTCGGTGGTGGGAGGAGGGACATGAGGACGGAGATTCGGGCCGGGCGTGGACGACTTTGCTCTGCGCAAGGTCGACTCGCATGCCACGCTGCTGGTCGACCTGAGGCGCGCCGCCCGATCGACGTCCTGCCGGGCGGAGACGCCGAGTCGCTGGCCGCATGGTTGCGTGACCACCCAGCAGTCGAGGTGATCTTTTTACACAGAGCCGCGGTGAGGTACCCCCGCTGACCTGGACAGCTTGATACCGGGACGGATGGTCCCGGAGGAAGCAGCCCAGGCAGTGAGCAAGCAGAGCAACAGGAGCAAGCGGTACCCGGCCGAGTTCAAGCGGGACGCGGTCGAGCTCGCGCTGTCCTCGGACAAGACGGTGACCGAGGTGGCCACCATCAGGCCTGGCGTGGCGGCTCCCGCTGCGTGCCCCACCGCACCGTGGGTGGCCGCACGGACCGTCCCGGCTCCGGCGGCGGTCAGGACCAGAAGAACGTGCCGACGGCCTCAGCGGCGAGGCGTCGGAGACCTGGTGCTGCAGGTGGAGGAGGGCGAGCCCGACACCCTGATGTACTGCATCCACACCGGGGTGGTGGACGGCTCCCCGCCGCCGACCCCGCAGGAGGTGAGCTTTTTTGGGGCCTGGACCAGCCGGGAGTTCGCCCACCGCTTCGCCGGGTTCGTCCGGGGAGCCGCCGTCGGCTGACGGCGCTGATCGATCAGGATTCGAGAAGCCCCGCCGACCGGCGTCACATAGCGTGAACACATCGCCGGGGGATGCGCCGCCGGTCAGCGTGGTCAGGAGGACCGAGTGAGCTACGTAGTCGACTTCGACAAGGTGTCCACCGTCGGCCTGGAGTCGTCGCCGGTGGCCGAGCGGCTCGCCGGGTTGCGGGCCAATGAGGCCCGCTATTTTAAGACCAAGTACGACCACACCTTCACGGTGGAGCCCGCGGAGGAGGCCGGCGAGGTCGTCGACTGGGTGCACCGGATCCTCCGGGAGGAGCGCGAGATCGTCATCGCGTCCCGGCCCCTCGAAGCCACCGCCTTCCAGGTCGAGAACATCAAGATGGCCTACGTCTTCTACGAGAGCGGGCTGTCGATCAACGTGATGTACACCCTCGACGACGGGAAGCGGGCGGTCGGGTTCAAGCTCTCGGAAGGGATGGAGGTCCCGGAGGAGCTCGCCGAGCGGTTCAAGTTCGCCCGCCAGAAGTCGAAGCTCGCCGGGACGATCCGTGGGTCGTTCTTCGTCATCAAGAACGAATACGGCGCCCTGTAGGGCGCCGGGTGGGCCTGGGGTGACAGCAGCGGCGAGCAAGGGGCCGGCGGGTTGTGGGTTCAGTAAGACGAGTCGGACCGCGGTGTCCATTAGGGTGAGCGCGCCGGCCTGTGAACGGTCAGCGATTTCCCCCACTTCTGCGGCTTCATGGTCACGGATTTGGCCAGGGCCGCGGTCACGAGTCCTCAAGCGGAACTTGACCGCGACGAAAGCCTTGAACACCCCAGATCATGTGGTTTGACCTGCTAGTGATCGTTCGGTCCGAATCGTTCAGGTTCCCCTTGGGCATCCCCGAGCCGGGTTGAGGGTCCTGACCGTCTCGGAGTCGTCACCGTCCCTCGACCGACAGGCCGAGAGGTCGGCGGACACTCTGGAACCAGCTCGCGGCCTCGTTGGGGGTGGACCGCGAGACCATCAGGAAGTATCTGGCGCCTGCGGAGGCGTCCGGGATGGCCCCGGGTGGGCCGCCCACGAGCGAGGCGGACTGGGGCAAGCTGATCAAGGGCTGGTTCCCGGAGCTGGCCCGGCGCCGGCTGAACCAGGTACCCGGCGTGGTCGTAGACGGTGAGCTCGGCGGCGACGGTGGCGCGCAGCACGGCGGCGCCGAGGACGGCGGAGACGACCTGGCAGGTGAGCAGGAGGGCGACGGATCTGCGGTCGATCCGCCAGCCGAGCCGGAAGGCGCGGACCACCGGGCTGGGCAGGCGGCGGGCCATCGCGGTGACGCTGATCGCCTCGATCGCCTTGATGCGGCGGCCGTCGGCCGGCCAGCGGAGTTCCTCGTCGGCCTTTGCTGTCTCTTCGGACGGGGTGTCGTGGTGCTCAAGCGGCCTCCCTCGGTGGGGGGGTGAACGCTGTACCCGTACTCGGCCGGTGGCGCCGCCAAACCCGGCCCGGGTGGCCAGGCCGAAATGTGGTCGATCGGGATGATCTTCGTGATGGTGCGGCCCGGGATCGTCGTCCCGGGCCAGTGGGCTGAGGATCCGGTCTGTCCGGTCGTCAGTCGGTGTACATCGACCATTCGTTGTTGTAGATGCCGCTGGGCAGCACGCCCGCGTAGCCGGGGTCGGCGTAGAACACCACCGTGCCGTGGGCCCACTTGCCGTTGTAGAAGGTGAGGGTGTGGCCGGAGTTGTTGACCACCGAGGCCGCGTGGCCGCCGACGCTGACGCCGTAGCCGGAGCCGTTGCCCCAGTTGGCGAAGGTGAACTCGCTCAGGTCGCCGTAGCCGCCGGGGCTCCAGTGCTCGAAGGCTCCCCAGCCGTACTGCGGCGAGTTGTAGTAGAGGCAGATGCTGCCGCTGGGGCAGGTCTCGGCGCCGGTGGGAGCGGCGGCGTAGGACGGTGCGGTCGTGCCGACGAGCGTGGCGCCCGTGGTCACGGCGACGAGAGCGGCGGCTGCGAGCCTGCGCATGGTGCGATCTCCTGTTCGTTGGCGGTTCGGGCCGAGCCTGGCAGAGGCGGCTTACGCGGGACTTACCGTGCACTGACGGTGGGCCGACCCGGCGGAACGGCGGAGCTCCCGACCACGGGAGGCGGCCGGGAGCTCCGGGTGGTTCAGGGCGGCGGGGTCAGCAGGGGAAGGTGCCGCTGTAGAGGGCGTGGCCCGAGGAGGAGGTGCCGGCGCCGAAGCCGTAGATGCCGTCGTCCGTCCAGACGGCCTCGCGGGAGCCGCTGATGCAGGTCGAGGTGGGGGCGATGGCGAAGCCCTCCAGGTTGTCGACCGGCATGACGGCCGGGTTGGTGTAGGTCACGTCCGGGACGATGACGCCGCTCGCGTCGACCTTCATGAAGGTGTGGGTCTCGCCACAGGTGTTGTCACAGGTGGCGACGATGCGCTGGGTGCCGGCGTCGAACATCACGTCCATCACCGAGACCTTGCCGGTCGCGACGGTGCCGAAGGTGGTGAAGGAGCCGTCGGAGTTGAGGCCGTAGACGTGCAGGGTGCCGTCCCACTCCAGGCCGGCGAAGAACAGGCCCGAGCCGTGCAGCGGGTAGTTCGCCGGGTTGTAGGCGGCGCCGGTCAGCGGGTCGACCCAGCCGTTCGCGGTCAGCCAGGAGTCCGGGACGTAGCTGACGCCCTCGAAGCCGAGGTTGGCGTCGTCCTTGCTGCCGGTGTTCAGCTGCGGGAACTGCGAGGTCATGTCCCACTGGTGGACCGGGGTGAGGCTCGAGCCGGTGGCCGCCGGGTCGAACTCCATGATGGTGTCCTTGGGCACGGTGTTGTCGGTGTTGTCGCGCTCGGAGGTCACGTAGACGTGCCCGTTGGCGCCGACGGTGAGGCCCTCGGAGTCTGGCTGGCCGGTGCCGCCCGCGAACTTGATCTGCTTGCCGGTGGCGCTCCAGGACGCGTCCGGCACCCACTTGCCGCCGCTCTTGACCAGCTTGTAGAGCCAGCTCTTGTTCTTCGCGCCCCACAGCACCGAGGGGTTGGCCGGGTCGAAGGCCAGGCCGCTCAGGTCACGGCCCTCCGGGCCGGCGGAGGTGGTGAAGGCGCAGACGTTGTCGGCGATCGTGACGTCCAGGCCGCCCGGCCAGGCCAGGGTGCCGGACGGGGTGGAGCCGGTGCCGGAGGGCGCCTCGGGGGTGCAGCCGCTGGTGAGCGCGCCACCGCCGCCGAGCAGCTGGCCGGTCTGGCCGCCGCCCCCGCCGCTGCCGGTACAGGAGTTGGCACCGCCGAAGGAGGCGGTCACGGCCGTCCGGAACCAGCCGGTGCCGTTGGCGCAGCGTTCCTCCGAGGGGCTGGCGGCATTGGAGGCCCAGGTGACCGAGTCGATGGTGGTGCCGCTGCCGTCGATCAGGAAGAGGGAGTCGTTGGCGCCCAGCCCCAGGGCCGAGTTGAAGGTGACGTAGCCGCCCGCCGGGACGGTGGTCGCGCTCGGGGAGGAGGACGAGACCGGGACCGGGGCGTGGGTGGTGTCGTTGTCGACGTACTTCCAGGTGCCGATGCTCACCGCCGTGGTGCCGCCGTTGTAGAGCTCGACGGTGTCCAGGCCGTCCGAGGTGACCTCGTTGATCCGGACCTTGCTCGCGGCCGGCACGGGCGGGCAGCCCCCGGCGTTCGCGGCGCCGAAGGTGGTCGCGGTGGTCAGCGTCACCCAGGCGCCGGTGCCGTCGCCGCCGCAGCGGGCCATGGCCGGCTTGGCCGCGTTGGTGGCCCATTCGACCCGGTCGACCACGGTGCCGCCGGCGGTGTAGAGCACCACCTTGTCCGAGTCGCCCAGGCCCTTGGGGGAGTTGAAGGTGACGAAGCCGCCGGCCGGGATGGTGGCGGAGGACGGCGAGAACGCGGTCGGCGAGAAGCTGTCGTCGGACATCTTCCAGCCGCTGATGCTCACCGCGGCCGTACCGGTGTTGAACAGCTCCACGGTGTCGCTGTTCGAGGAGGTGACCTCGTTGATCCGGACGTTCTGGTAGCCGGCCGGGTCGGCGGCGGCCGCGGGCTGGGCGGTGACGAGGCCGGTGGCGACGAGTCCTGAGAAGCTCAGTGCCGCGGCGCACGCTGAGGCGACGCCAGTACGCGAGCGAGAGGTAGGCATGACGCCGAACTCTGCTGATCCAACGTGGAAACGACGTGTACGCGGGCTGAATGCCACCTGCTGGCCGCCGGAACGCCAGGCGCGCGTCCGTCGCACCGGCACCCCTGGCCGCAGGGGTGTTCGGACGTCCTCCTAACATCGCTTGGTCAGGGTGTCGTGCTTTAGGAGGAACGTCCATGCAAGCCCGGAAGATCGGCGTGGTGGCCGCGACGGCGGTGGCGGCCCTGGCCGCCCGTGACCTCATGCAGAAGCGCCACGCGCTGCTCCGGAACTTCCCCGTCGTCGGGCACGCCCGGTACCTGCTGGAGACGATCGGGCCCGAGCTGCGGCAGTACATCGTGACCTCCAACGAGGAGGAGCGCCCGTTCAGCCGCGACCAGCGCAGCTGGATCTACGCCTCCGCGAAGGAGGAGAACAACTACTTCGGCTTCGGCACCGAGGTGGACGTCGAGCACGTCCAGGGCCATGCCTACCTCAAGCAGCGCACCTTCGCCGACAACCTGCCCGACACGCACGACCCGCAGGCCCCGCTGCCCTCGGCCAAGGTGCTCGGCGGCCCGCGCGGGCGGGCCAAGGCGTTCCGCCCGGCCAGCGTGGTCAACATCTCGGCGATGAGCTTCGGCTCGCTCTCCGGCGCGGCCATCACCGCCCTCAACAAGGGCGCGGCGCTCGCGGGCACCATGCACAACACCGGTGAGGGCGGGCTCTCCCCGCACCACCGCGGCGGCGGCGACCTCGTGCTGCAGCTCGGCACCGCGTACTTCGGCTGCCGCAACGAGGACGGCAGCTTCAACCTGAGCAAGCTCAAGCAGGTGGTCGAGAGCGCGCCGGTCAAGGCGATCGAGATCAAGCTCTCGCAGGGCGCCAAGCCGGGCCTGGGCGGCATGCTGCCGGGCGCCAAGGTCACCCCCGAGATCGCCGAGATCCGCGGCATCCCGGTGGGCAAGGACTGCGCCTCGCCGTCGCGGCACACCGCGTTCAGCGACGTGGACTCGATGCTGGACTTCGTCGAGCTGCTCGCCACCGAGACCGGCCTGCCGGTCGGGGTGAAGAGCGCGGTCGGTGAGCTGGGCTTCTGGCAGGAGCTGGCCACCCTGATGGCGCGTCGGGACCGCGGGGTCGACTTCGTGACCATCGACGGCGGCGAGGGCGGCACGGGCGCCGCGCCGCGGATGTTCGCCGACTCGGTCTCGCTGCCGTTCCGGATGGGCTTCTCCCGGGTGTACGGCACCTTCGCGGAGCTCGGGCTGACCGACGAGCTGACGTTCATCGGCTCCGGCAAGCTCGGCCTGCCCGAGAATGCCGCAGTGGCTTTCGCACTCGGGGTCGACATGATCAACGTGGCGCGGGAGGCGATGCTCTCGATCGGCTGCATCCAGGCGCAGAAGTGCCACACCGACAGGTGCCCCACCGGCATCGCCACCCAGAACCCGTGGCTGGCCCGGGGCCTGGACCCGGCCTCGAAGTCCACCCGGGCCGCCGTCTACCTGCGCACCCTGCGCAAGGAGCTGATGAAGGTCTCCTCGGCCGTGGGCGTCGCCCACCCGTCCCTCATCACGCCCGCGGACGTCGAGGTCATGAACGGCGACTACGAGGCCCGCACCCTGGCCGACCTGTACGGCTACCAGGAGGGCTGGGGCGAGCTCGGCCCGCAGCTCGCCAAGGAGATCACCGCGCTGATGACGGCCCGGTAGTCCCCCGCGCCCGGGGCCCCGTGTAGCTGCCTCGGGCGCGCAGCCGCAGCGGCTCCTCGCGGTACTCCTCCACCGCGTGGGCCAGCCAGCCCGGGGTGCGGGCCACCGCGAAGACCACCTCGCCGGCCTCCGCCGACAGCCCGGCGGTGAGCGCCAGGGCGGCCAGCGCCAGGTCGACGTTGGCCCGCAGTGCCGGGTGCCCGGCCGGGCCCGCCGCCGCCTCGACCTCGGCGACCGCCCGCACCACGGCCGCCCCGCCGTCGAGCCGGGCCACGGCTTCGAGCAGGGCGGCGGCCCTCGGGTCGCCCTCCGGGTAGAGCGGGTGGCCGAGCCCGGGCACCGGGCGGCCGGTGCGCAGATGGTCGGAGACCACCGGCAGGGCGCCGCCGGCCAGCACCTCGCCGAGCAGCCGGTACGCCAGCGAGCTGGCCGCGCCGTGCAGCGGGCTGTCCGTGGCGCCGAGCCCGGCCGACACCACCGCGTACGGGTTGGCCCGCGCGGAGGCCGCCACCCGGGCCGCCACCGTGGACACCGCCAGCTCGTGGTCCATGAGCAGCACCAGGGCGCGGTCCAGGCAGGCCAGCGCCTCCGGCGCGGGCGCGGCCGTGGCGAGCCGGCTCCAGAGCCGGGCCGCCAGCGTGGCATCCGGACCCGGGAGGGGGCCGGTGGGCGGGAGCGCCTCCACCATCCCGGCGATCAGGGCGGACCCGGCGGCCAGCACCGTCTGCTCGCGCAGGTCGAAGCGCAGCGGGTCGAGCGCGGCGGCGACGCCGGCGGAGATCCGGAGCCGGTCCGGCAGCCGGATCCCGGCCGGCAGTGCGGCGGCGGTCCGGGCCAGTGCCTCGGCCGTGGCCGGGGGCACCCGCAGCGCCACCGGGGCGTCGGCGCCGTGCCCCCAGAGCCAGCCGATCGCGGCCTCGAAGCCGTACCGGGCGGCCAACTCGACGGCGTCCCGGCCCCGGTAGTAGAGCCGGCCGTGCTCGATCAGGGTCAGCCCCGTCCGCAGCGTGACCGGTTCGTCGGCGGGCGGGCGCACCACCGTGCGGCGGCCCCGGGCGGCCAGCTCGGCCACCTCGCGGGCGTCGAAGGTGCTGCCCTTGCCGCCGGGAGCGCGCTCGCTGCTCAGCTGGCCACGGCTGGCGTAGGCGTACACCGTCTCGACCTTGACGCCGAGTCGCTCGGCGACCTGCTGGGTGGTCAGCCGTTCGGCCATGCTCCGCCCGTCCTCCCGATGCGTCGTGCTGATGATCCAGAGTATTGCACATTGATTCCAATCAACGTTGACAACATGGATCAATGATCGGAGAGTACGAACGTCAACGCGAACGCCGGGAAAAGGGGTTGCTGCCATGCCGAACACCATCGAGATCGAGGTCCCCCGCGGCCTCAAGGGCGTCGTGGTCACCGACACCCGGCTGAGTGACGTCCGGGGGCTGGAGGGCTTCTACCACTACCGCCAGTACTCCGCGATCGAGCTCGCCGAGCAGCGCACCCTGGAGGACGTCTGGCACCTGATGCTGGTCGGGGAGTTGCCGGACGCCGCGGGCCGCGCCGCCTTCCTGGCCCGGACCGCCGCGCTGCGCCCGCTGCCCGCCGCGCTGCGCCAGGTGCTGCCCGCGCTGGCGGCGAGCACCGCGCACGGCGGTCCGCTCGCGGCCCTCGGCGCCGCGCTGTCGGTCGCGGCGGCCGGCCGCGGCCTGCGGCCGCTGTACGACACCGAGCCGGCGGAGCGCCTCGAGGACGCGCTGTTCGCCACCGCGCTGGTGCCCACCGTGCTGACCGCCCTGCACCGGCTGCAGCGGGGTGAGCAGCCGGTGGAGCCCCGGGCGGACCTCGGCTACGCGGCCAACTACCTCTACATGCTGACGGGGGAGGAGCCCGAGCCGGCCAAGGCCCGGGCGATCGAGCAGTACCTGATCTCCACGGTCGACCACGGCTTCAACGCCTCGACCTTCACCGCCCGGGTGATCGCCTCCACCGGGGCCGATCTGGTGGCGTGTCTGGTCGGCGGGCTCGGCGCCCTGTCGGGGCCGCTGCACGGCGGTGCGCCGAGCCGGGCGCTCGACACCCTGGACGCGATCGGCACCCCGGACCGGATCGACGGCTGGATTCGGCAGCGGGTGCTGGCCGGTGAGCGGATCATGGGCTTCGGGCACGCCGTGTACCGGACGGAGGATCCGCGCTCGCGGATGCTGCGCGGGGTCGCCGAGTCGTTCGGCGGCGAGCTGGTGGAGCTCGCCGTGCAGGTGGAGGCCCGGGTCGAGGAGATCCTGGCCGAACTGAAGCCCGGGCGGGAGCTGCACATCAACGTGGAGTTCTACGCCGGCGTGGTGATGCACCTGTGCGGTCTGCCGAGGGAGATGTTCACCCCCACCTTCGCCGCAGCGCGCGCGATCGGCTGGAGCGCGAACGTCCTGGAGCAGGCCGCCGATCCGAAGATCATCCGCCCCGCCGCCCGCTACGCCGGACCGGCCGCGCCGCAGCCGCTGCCGATGGTCTGACGGCCCGTCGGTGCACCCTTGCCCGGGTGGGGCACACCCTCGTCATTGGTCCAGACCTATTGACGCGTCAGGTCGTCCCTCCTACGATCCCGACCGGTACAGCCCCCACATGTCCCCACCTCACCCGTTGCCGGGCGGCACGCCCCCACGCGATGGTCATGTCCATGGCGCCCGGCGGGAAGGGAGCACCACATGTCCAGTCGGAGGTCGCTCGCCCCGGGCCGCGCCGTGCCCAAACCGAGCCTGCTGAGGAGATCCCTCGCCGGAGCGTGCGCGGTCGCCGTGGTCGGCGCCGGGATCGCCGTGGCCGGGTCCGTCTCCGCCGGGGCCGCCACCACCAACCTGGTGGCCAACCCCGGCTTCGAGAGCGGACTTTCGGGCTGGAGCTGCTCCGGCGGCTCGGCCGTGGGCAGCCCGGTGCACTCCGGCGCCGGCGCGCTGCAGGGCACGCCGATCGGGCAGGACGACGCCCAGTGCAGCCAGACCGTCAGCGTGCAGCCCAACTCCCAGTACACGCTGAGTGCTTACGTCCAGGGCAGCTACGTCTACCTGGGCGCCACCGGCACCGGCCTGACCGGTACCACCTCGACCTGGACGCCGAACAACGCGGCGTACGGGCAGTTGAGCGTCTCCTTCGGCACCGGGGCGGGCACCACCTTGGTGACGGTCTATCTGCACGGCTGGTACGGACAGCCGGCCTACTACGCCGACGACGTGTCACTGCTCGGGCCGGGCGGCAGCAGCCCCTCGCCCTCGCCGACCTCGGCCCCGCCGACCTCGCCTCCGCCCACCAGTGCGCCGCCCACCTCCGTGCCGCCCACGAGCACGCCGCCCACCAGCACGCCCCCCACGAGCACGCCGCCCGGTGGTGACACCTGCCCCACGAAGCCCAGGCCCGCCGGCAAGGTGCTGCAGGGGTACTGGGAGAACTGGGACGGCGCCGCGAACGGCGTGCACCCGGGGATGGGCTGGGTACCGATCACGGACAGCCGGATCGCCGCGCACGGCTACAACGTGATCAACGCCGCCTTCCCGGTGATCCTCTCGGACGGCACCGCGCTATGGCAGGACGGCATGGACTCGGGCGTCAAGGTCTCGACCCCCGCCGAGATGTGCCAGGCCAAGGCGGCCGGGGCGACCCTGCTGATGTCGATCGGCGGCGCCGCCGCGGGCATCGACCTGAGCTCGAGCACCGTCGCCGACAGGTTCGTGGCGACCGTGGTGCCGATCCTGAAGAAGTACAACTTCGACGGGATCGACATCGACATAGAGACCGGCCTGTCCGGCAGCGGCAGCATCGGCACGCTCTCCGCCTCCCAGGCCAACCTGGAGCGGATCATCGACGGCGTGCTGGCCCAGATGCCGGCCGGCTTCGGCCTGACGATGGCGCCCGAGACCGCGTACGTCACCGGCGGCAGCGTCACCTACGGCTCGATCTGGGGTGCCTACCTGCCGATCATCAAGAAGTACGCCGACAACGGCCGGCTGTGGTGGCTCAACATGCAGTACTACAACGGCAGCATGTACGGCTGCTCCGGCGACTCCTACCAGGCGGGCACCGTCCAGGGGTTCACCGTGCAGACCACCTGCCTCAACAACGGTCTGACCATCCAGGGCACCACGATCAAGGTGCCCTACGACAAGCAGGTGCCCGGCCTGCCGGCCCAACCAGGTGCGGGCGGTGGGTACATGGCGCCGAGCCTGGTCGGCCAGTCGTGGAGCGCCTTCGGCGGCGCGCTCAAGGGGCTCATGACCTGGTCGATCAACTGGGACGGCTCGAAGGGCTGGACATTCGGCGACAACGTCAAGGCCCTGCAGGGCCGTTGAGCCGATCCGGTCCGGTCCCCGCGCGGGGACCGGACCGGATCGGTTCGCGGCTCAGTCGCAGTTCGTGAACTCGGTGGTCTTGGTCACGTAGGTGCCGGCCGAGTTCTGCATGTCGAACCAGACCTCCAGGCAGTTGCCGTTGCCGGGGTAGATCGAGACCGGGCCCGCGTAGTAGAGGAAGTGGCCCGCGTCGTAGCCGGTCTGGCCGGTGGAGTAGACATCCTTGATCTGGATGTCCATCCACTTGTACATCCCGGAGTACACCCCCTGGGCCTCCAGGTAGGCGCAGGCGCCGTTCTGGTACTGGAAGATGTGCCCGGTGGAGGCCGGCCGGCCCGAACTGTCGTAGAAGGGGTAGGTCCAGGAGAGCACGGCGCCGGACGGGCAGCTCGCGCTGGCCGAGGCAGGCGCCGCCGCGCCGATCCCGCCGGCGAGCACTCCCGCGAGCAGCCCGGTGGTGGCCAGCAGTGAGCGGAACTTACGGATCATCATCGTCGGTCTCCCGTGGTCAGCAGTGGTGCTTCTGTTGCTCGACAGACCTTGGCAAGCGGCAGTCACAGCAGACTTACCGCTCGCTGACGCGCCGCAAGCGGAATGCCGCACTCCATACAGTGAATAGTCACTGTATGAGAGTTGGAACATTCGTTATCCGGATGCTCTTCACCACCAGGTGTCGGATCCGGAAGGCTTCCCCGTGTTTCGGACAGGATGTGCGACTTCGCATGTCCGGATACCGGGGAGGACACCACCCATGCCCATCAGGCACCGCCGCCGGCTGCTGATCAGCGCCGTCACCCTGGCCACGCTCGGCCTCACCACCAGCCAGGCACTCGCCGCCCCCGGCCAGGGGCTGCGCCCGTGGCAGGCCCGCCACCTCGCCGACCTCGCCCACCACCACGCCGCCCAGGCCGCCACGGCCGGCCACCTCGCCCCGCGCGCCGAGGCCGGCGGTGACGACGACGGCGGCGACGAGGCGTTCAACTCCATGGAGTCCACCGCCCAGTTCACCGAGGAGCGGACCGCCCCCGGTGTCGTCGCCCCCGGTGCCTACGGCGCGGCCTGGGCCCAGCTGCAGTCGATGGCCCACACCGGCGGCGACTGGAACCAGGTCACCAACAAGCCGTACAACGAGGACGACCCGCGCTACCGGGACGTGAACTCCAACTCCTCGGGCGGCGCGGGCCGCACCACCGGTCGGATCACCGGCATCGCGGCCGACGACGACGGCTACGTCTACGCCGGTGGCGCCAACGGCGGTGTGTTCCGCTCCAGGAGCGGCGGCGGCCAGTGGCAGGCCATCTCGGACAAGCTGCCCTCGCTCTCCACCGGTGCGCTGAGCCTCGACGGCAAGGGCCGCCTCTGGTACGCCACCGGTGAGTCCAACACCGGTGCCACCTCTTACGTCGGCACCGGCGTGTACGTGCTCGCCGACCCCAAGCACGGGGACTTCGAGCCGCGGATGCGGGTCGGCGGCGCCGAGCTGGAGTCGACCACGATCCACGCCCTGCGGTTCGGCGGGGACCGGGTCTGGGCGGCCACCAGCCGTGGCGTGTGGAGCCACTCCACCACCGTCCTCTCCGGCCCGTGGACGCTCGAGTTCGCGCCGAACCCGGACTACCTGCCCGGCGGTGCCAAGGCCGGCGACCCGAGCGCGCCGTACAAGAACATCGCCAACGACGTGGCGATAGACCCCAAGGACCCGTCCAAGGTGGTCCTGGCCGTGGGCTGGCGCAGCGGCGACACCTACAACGGCTTCTACAGCAAGGCGGCGGACGGCAGTTGGCAGCGCGTCGCCTCCCTCGGTGACCTGCCGACCGATGCCGCAGACGTCGGCAACGTGACCTTCGCCCGCTCGACGGACGGTTCGCGCTACTACGCGATCGACCAGTCCCCGGCCGTCATGGCCAGCGACCCGGACACCGGCCTCAAGGGCGTCTACGTCTCCAAGTCCGGCTCCCCGTTCGGCCCTTGGACGCTGATCGCGGACAAGGACAAGCTGAAGGGCAGCGGCTCGGCGCTGCAGGGCGACGGCTACCAGCCCGGCATCCAGGCCTGGTACAACCAGTTCCTGCAGGTCGACCCCAACAACGCCGACCACGTCTACCTCGGTCTCGAGGAGGTCTTCGAGACCAAGAACGGCGGCGCCAACTGGATCACCCCCGGCCCGTACTGGAACTTCGGCTTCCCCTGCTGGAGCATCGACCCGGCCAAGCAGACCGGTGACTGCTCGCCGACCACCCACTCCGACCAGCACGCGGTGGCGATCGGCAGCTTCCACGGCAAGAGCTCGGTCTACGTCGGCAACGACGGCGGCATCTACAGCCGCCCGCTGAACGGCGCGGTGGACTCCGGCGGCCACGCCAAGGACTGGAAGTCGCTGAACGACGGCACCATCGACACCCTGCAGTACTACTCGGTGGGCGTCGGCGCCGACCCGGCCCGCAAGGGCGTCGCGGTCAGCGGCGGCTTGCAGGACAACGGCGAGTCGATCCTGCGGGCCGGCGACAAGGTGATGGGTTCCAACTTCGGCGGCGACGGCGGTGACACCCTGGTCGACCCGAACAACGGCTGCAACATCGCCGCCGAGTACGTCTACGCCGACATCTGGGTCACCCAGAACTGCGCCACCAACAACGGCGCCTGGTCCACCGACCCGAGCAAGGCGACCTCCTTCGAGGTGGCCCCGCCGGACAAGGACGCCAGCGCCGCCCGGTTCATCGCGCCGATCGCCATGGACGCCAAGGACACCAACGCCTGGGTGGCCGGCGGCCAGCACGTCTGGACGCAGAGCAAGGGCTTCGCCATCCGCAGCGGCGCGGAGTGGAAGAACGCCTACGACCTCGGTGCCGGCCACGTCGCCACCGCCGTCGCGGCCTCCGGCGGCACCGTGTACGCCGGTTGGTGCGGCCCCTGCAACAACGTGGGCTTCTCCCGGGGCATCGCGGTCGGCAACGCCGACGGCAGCGGCTGGCACCAGCTGAACCTGCCGGTCGAGGGCAGCCTGCCCAACCGCTACGTCTCCTCCTTCGCGGTCGATCCGGCCGACGCCCAGCACGTGCTCGTCTCGTTCAGCGGCTTCTCGCGCAGCTGGACCGAGGGCCCGGGCGCCGGCGTCGGCCACGTCTTCGAGAGCCACGACGGCGGCGCGAGCTGGACCGACATCTCGGCGAACCTGCCGGATGTGCCGGCCGACTCGCTCAACCTGCTGCCGAACGGCGGCGTCGCGCTCGGCACCGACCTGGCCGCGTTCTACCGCGCCCCCGGCGCCAAGGACTGGAAGGTGCTCGGCCAGAAGCTGCCGACCACCACGGTCATGCAGCTGCGCACCGGCCCCGACGGCAAGCTCTACGCCGCCACCCACGGCCGTGGCCTGTGGTCCTTCGACCTGCGCCGCCTCGGCGTGGGCGTCGGCCACCGCGACGAGCTGGACGGCTGAGCCGGTGAGCCACCGGTGCCCGGCCCGATCCGTGATCGGGCCGGGCACCGGCAGGTCCGGGCGGGAACCGGATCGGGCCTGCTACCGTCCAAGCCGCATGAGGAGTTCTCAGTTGAAGCGACCGCTCGCCGCCCTTGCCGCCGCCGCGGCGCTCCTGGCGCTGAGCGCCTGCACTGGCCACCCGAGCAGGCCGGAGCCGAGCGGAACCACGGCAGGGACGGCGGCGGCCCCGGCCGGCACCCCCAGCTCGTCCGCGAGTCCGTCCGCGAGCCCGGACGTGACGCCCTCCGCCGCCCCGTCGCCCACGCTGAGCTTCCATCCGGTGCCGTTCGGCGGCCCCGCCTCCTCCGTACCGCCGAGGCCGTCCGGCCCGGGCCGGACGGTGGCGCCGAGCTCGACCGATCCGGAGAACCCGGTCGACCAGCAGCACCGGATGACCGCCTCCCCGGTCCGCTGAGCCCTCACCCCCGGCCCGGCAGGGCGCGGTCGGCCGCGGCCTGCAGGGAGTCGAGGTCCTCGGCGATCTCCGCACCCGCCACGGCGTCCGGCAGCTCGTCCTCCAGGTACCGCAGCGGGCGGTGGCGCAGGCCGAGGGCGGCCCAGAGGATCAGCAGCAGGCCGCAGGTCACCAGGAGCAGGCCGGTGCCGCGGCCCGGCCCGGTGCCGAGGACGTGCCCGACCGTGCCGGTCAGCGCCCCGCCCGGCGCCAGCAGGCCGTCGCAGAGGCCGGCCAGGGGCGCGGCGGTGAGGAAGGCCAGCGGGGTCATCGCGACGGCGAGCATCTGGTTGGTGGCGAGCACCCGGCCCTGGAGCTCCGGGCCGACCTTGAGCTGGATGACGGCCAGCCAGTGCGCGTTGAGGATGCTCATGGACGCCCACCAGACGAGCGCGCCCACGGCCGCCAGCGGCACCGAGGGACGCAGGCCGACCAGCAGGACGCCCAGGCCGACGCCGCCCACGAACCCCACCATGCCGGTGGCCCGCCGCGCCGTGCCGCCCCAGAGCGCCACGGCCAGGCTGCCCGCCACGGCTCCCGCGCCGCCGACGGCGGTGACCACGCCCACCGCCGTGGTGCCGCTGAAGGAGAGCAGGTCCGGGACGGTCAGCGTCACCGCGAGCGTGCCCAGGTAGTTCATCACCATGAAGAACACGATCATGACCAGCAGCGGCCGCCGCCGTGCCAGGAACCGCCAGCCGCCCACGACGGCCCGGCCGAAGGACTCCTCCCGCCGCCGGAACAGCCGGTCGGGGAAGCGCACCCACAGCAGCGCGGCCAGGCCGACCAGGAAGGACGCGACGTCCACGCCCACCACCCAGGGCAGCCCGATCAGCCCGATCAGCGCGCCGCCGGCCAGCGGGGCGATCAGGGTGCCCAGGCCGGCCCCGAGGTTGGCCAGCCCGTTGGCCTGCACCAGATACGGCTTGGGTACGAGCTGGGCGACGGCCGCCAGGTAGGCGGGGCGCCGGAACGCGGTCACCAGTGACATGACGCCCACGATCAGGCCGACCTGCCGGAGCGTCAGGCCGCCGCGCCACAGCGCGGCCACCAGCGACACCGTGGCGGCCGCGGAGACGGCGTCGCAGCCGAGCATCACCCGGCGGCGGTCCACCCGGTCCGCCACCGCGCCGCCCAGCGGCCCCGCGACGATCGCCGGGAGCATGGCCAGCATGCTGATCAGCGCGTAGTCGAGGACCCGCCCGCTGCGCTGGTAGGCCCAGACGCCGAGGGCGAAGGAGGTCAGCGCACTGCCGATCAGGGAGACCGTCTGGCCGGCCGCGACGACGTAGAAGGCCCGGAGGTCACGCCGCGCCCGCCCGCCGGTGACGGCGATGCCGGCGAGCTCGGCGAACTCGGCGATCGGATCCGGGAGCCGCCCGCCGGCCCAGGCACCGAGCCGCTCGCCGATCAGCCCGGCGAGCAGGCCGGCCTGGTGCTTGAGGAAGTAGTGGCCGGCCTGGGGGAGGGTGGCCAGCTCGACCCGGTCGGCGAAGGCACCCCACTCCGCGAACCGCTCCTGGTACAGCTCGGTGGACCGGTCGCGTTCGCCGATCAGGCAGAGCACCGGGGCCCGTAGCCTGCGGGAGTCCGGCCTGGTCAGCTCGTGGGTGAACCAGCCCTGCGCCTGGTCCACGTCGTACCGCAGGCCGCGCAGCATGGTCCGCTGCGCGGCTTCGTCGGCCTCGCCGGCCTCGTCCAGGCCGCCGAGGGTGCGCAGGAAGTCCCGGTAGGCCCGGTCGGAGGTCCAGCGGGTGGCCGGGAACCGGCGGCGCAGCCAGGTCGAGAGCCGCCCCGGCAGCCGGGCGCCGGGGAAGCTGCCGCCGACCAGCAGGCCGGTCACCGGGACGCCCTCGGCCTCCAGCCGCAGCGCCAGCTCGGTGGCCGCGGCGGAGCCGACGCAGTGGCCGTACACCGCCACCGGGCCGCCTTGGCCGGCAAGTTCGGCGACGACCCGGTCGGCCAGCGCGCTCAGCGGGAGCAGCGGCTCCTCAGGCCGGGCCGGATCGTGGCCCGGCAGTTCCACGGCCAGCACGGCCGCGCCGGGGATCGCCTTGGCCAGTTCGGTGGCGAGCGGCCCGTAGGAGGCGGCCGAGCCGCCGCCGTACGGGACGCAGACCACGGTGACGGCCGGCACCCGGCCGGGCGGAGGGCCGGCCAGGCGGTGCAGCAGGCGGCGTTCGCCGTCGGGCCCGTCCGCCTGCGCCGCGTCGAGGAAGGCGGCCAGCTCGCGGACGGTCGGGCGGGTGAACAGGTCGATCACCCGGAGCGTCGGGTCGATCGTCCGGACGGCGCGGACGGCCCGGAAGGAGTCCCCGCCGAGGGCGAAGAAGTCGTCGTCCACGCCGATGCCGCCGTCCGTCCCGAGCACCTGTGCCCAGGCGTGCGCGACGCGGAGCTCGGTCGGCGTGCCCGGGGCGGCGTGCTCGGCGCTCGCCGCCGGTTCGGGCGCGGGCAGGGCCGAACGGTCCACCTTGCCGTTGGGGTTGAGCGGCAGCGCGGGCAGGAGGACGACGGCCGAGGGCACCATGTAGTCGGGCAGCCGCGCGCGCAGTGCCGTCCGCACCCGGGCGAGGTCTACGGGGGAGGCGGCGGTCACCCAGGCGGCCAGCCGCCGGTTGTGGGCCTCGCCGACCGGCAGGACCACCGCCTCGGCGATCTCGGGCAGTTCGCGCAGGGCCGTGGCCACCTCGCCGAGCTCGACCCGGAAGCCGCGGATCTTGACCTGGTCGTCGATCCGGCCGAGGAACTCGACCAGACCGTCGGAGGTCACTCTGACCCGGTCACCCGAGCGGTAGCACCGCGTGGTGCCGGTCACCGGATCGGGGACGAATCGCTCGTCGGTCAGATCGGGGCGGCCGAAGTACCCGCGCGCCACGCTCGGCCCGCCGATCCACAGCTCGCCCGGCACCCCGGCGGGCAGCGGCCGCCCGCCGGGGTCGACCACGTAGCAGTCCACACCGGCCAGCGGGCGGCCGATCGGCACCGCGCCCGAGCGCCGCTCCGGCGGGATCTCCGCCACGGCGCAGCCGAGCACGGAGACGGTGGTCTCGGTGGGGCCGTAGTGCACCTGCACGGCCAGCCCGGGCCGGGCGGTGCGGATCCTGGCCACCAGCTCCCAGGGGCAGGCCTCCCCGGCGAGGACGAGCAGCTTGCGCGGCAGCACGCGGGCGAGGTCCCCGTGGGCGGCGAGCAGTTCGAGGTGGCTGGGCACCATCTTGACGGCGTCGACCGGGTGCGCCGCCAGGTACTCCCCGTACGCCTCCGGGTCGGTCGCCACCTCACGGTCCACCAGGTGCACCGTGCCACCGGTGGCCAGTGCCCCGAACAGGTTGGTCAGGCCGAGGTCCGCCGCATGGGTCGACACCAGGGCGAAGGAGCCGCCCTCGACGTCGCAGCCGGCCAGCCGCTCCGCCACCGCGTGCAGGTAGTGCACGATCTGCCGGTGCTCGACCGTGACTCCCTTGGGGCGGCCGGTCGAGCCCGAGGTGAAGATCAGGTAGGCGGGCGCGGAGGGATCCACGGCCGGGCCGGGGTGCTCCCGGGGCGTGGCGGAGGTGTCCTCGATGAGCAGCAGCCGCGCACCGCTCGCGGTGGCCCGGTCGGCGAACTCCCGCTCGGCGAGGACGAATCGCGCACCGGCTGTCGAGAGGATGTCGGTCAGCCGCTCGTCCGGGTAGGCCGGGTCGAGCGGCAGGTAGACCGCACCGGCCTTGAGGGTGGCGAGCAGGGCGACCACGAGTGCCGTCCGCCGGTCGGCCAGGACGGCGACCGGCTGCCGGGCCCCGGCCCCGGCCGCGAGCAGCCGGTGCGCGAGCCGGTTCGCCCGCTGCTCCAGCTCGCCGTAGGTGAGTTCACCGTCGGGGCCCACCACCGCGGTGGCGTCGGGCCGTTCGGCCGCCCAGCGCTCGACCAGGGCGTGCAGCGGCCGGGTGAGGTCGAACTGCCGGCGCGGCCCGGAGAGCAGCGGTCCGGTGACCGGCTCCAGGGGCACCTCGCGGACGGGCCGGTCGAGGTCGGAGAGCACGCCGTCGAGGAGGGCGGTGTACCAGTCGGCGATCCGCTGCGCGGTGCTGCGGCCGAACAGCCCGGTGCGGTAGATCAGCGAGCCTTGGTAGGTCTCGCCCGCCGCGGTCGGAGCGGCGGCCGTGAAGGCCAGGTTGAGGTCGAACTTGGCCGTGGCGGCCGGGGGCGCGAAGACCCTGGCCCGCAGACCGGGGAAGTCCGGTGCCGCCGCCGGGGTGTCGATCACGTTGAGCAGCACCTGGAAGACCGGCGTGGTGGCGAGGTCACGGACCGGGCGGACCTGGTCCACGATCCGCTCGAACGGGACTTCGGCGCGGGCGAAGGCCTCCAGTGCCATGTCACGGACCCGGGTGAACAGCTCCCGGCCGGTCGGGCCGCCCGACAGGTCGGTGCGCAGGGTCAGGGTGTTGATGAAGCAGCCGATCGTGCGCTCGGTGCCGGGGTGGCGCCGCCCGGCCTCGGGCACGCCGACCGGCACGTCGTCGGTCCCCGACAGGCGGGCCAGCAGCTCCTGCCAGACCGCGAGCAGCACCATGAAGGGTGTGCAGCCGGCGTCGGCGGCCCGTCCGCGCACCTTGGCGGTGAGGGCGGGCGGCAGGACCACCGGCAGTTCGGCGCCCGCCTGGTCGGCGACCGCCGGGCGGGGCAGGTCGGTGGGTAGGTCAAGGACGGGCTCCAGGCCGGACAGCGCCTGGACCCACCAGGCCAGTTGGCCCTGCGCGCGACCGTCGTCGGCCGGGCACCGGTCGAGCCAGTGCGCGTAGTCGGCGTACTGGACCGGTGGCGGTGCGGGAGTCTCGGCCAGGCCGCGCCGCGCCGCGTAGAGCGCCGCCAGCTCCGCCACCGCGACCGTCCGCGACCAGGCGTCGAAGGCGATGTGGTGGACGGTCAGGCCGAGGACGTGCTCGTCGGCGCCGAGCCGGAGCAGGGTCGCCCGCAGCGGTGGTTCCACCGCCAGGTCGAACGGCCTGCGGTGCTCCTCGAGCAGGCGGCGGTCCAGCGCGTCCCGCCCGCCGGGGCCGGTCAGGTCGACCTCGGCCAGCGGCACCGCCTCGGCCGGGCCCGCCACGGCCACCGGCTCGCCGTCGGTCTCGGTGAACAGACTGCGCAGGACGAGGTGGCGTTCGGCGAGATCGTGCACCGCGCCCAGCAGCGCCGCCGCGTCCAGCGGTCCGTGCAGGTGGACCGCGACCGGGACGTGGTAGGCGGTGCTGTGCGGATCCAGCTGGGCGAGGAACCACAGCCTCGCCTGGGCGGCCGACAGCGGAGCCGGCGCGTCGGGGTCCGGGCGGGCGGGTATCGCCGGGGCGCTGCCGGCGGCGGAGCGGCGGGCCGAGGCCAGGCGGGCCTTCAGGGCGTCGGCGAGCCGGGAGTCCGGCCGGCCGGTGGAGAGCTCGGTCATGCGGCACCGCCCGGGGTGTGGTCGGGCGCCGACTCGGCGAGGTCGGCCAGCAGGACGGCCTCCAGCGCGGCCGCGAAGTCGGCGAGGACCGGGTGCTCGAAGAGCAGGCGCACCGGCAGCGCGAAGTCCAGCGCGGCCGTCAGGCGGCCCGCGACCCGGGTCGCCGCCAGGGAGTGGCCGCCGAGCGCGAAGAAGTCGTCGTGGGCGCCGACTTCGGTGACGGCGAGCACGGCCTCCCACACCTCGGCCACCAGCAGCTCGGCATCGGTGCGCGGGGCGGTCCGTTCGCGGCCGGCCTCGCGACCGGGCGCCGGGAGGGCGCCGCGGTTCACCTTGCCCGAGACCGTCAGGGGCAGGGCGTCGAGCTGGACCCACCGCCGGGGCACCAGGTGGTCCGGCAGCCGGGTGCGCAGGCGCTCCTCCAGCTCGGGCGTACCGAGGGCGCCCGGGAGGTCCACCGCCAGGTAGCCGACCAGGTGGGCGTCGGCTCCCTCACCGAGGACCAGGACGGCCGCGTCCGTGACCGCCGGCTCCGCGCGCAGGGCGGTCTCGATCTCGCCGAGTTCGATCCGGTGGCCGCGCACCTTCACCTGCTGGTCGCGGCGGCCCAGGAACTCGAGGCTGCCGTCCTCGCGCCAGCGGGCCAGGTCGCCGGTGCGGTAGCGCCGCGCGCCCGGGTCGAACGGATCCGTGGTGAACGCCGCCGCGGTCGCCTCGGGCCGGCCGCGGTAGCCCCGGGCGACGCCCGCGCCGCCGATCCACAGCTCGCCGACGGCCCCTGGCGGCACCAGCCGGCCAAGGCCGTCCAGCACGTAGGCCGTCTCCCCGGCCAGCGGCCGCCCGATCGGCACCGCCTCGCCCACCGGCGCCGTCACCCGGGCCATGGTCGAGTAGACCGTGCTCTCGGTGGGCCCGTACGCGTTCCACAACTCTCCGGTACGGGAGAGGAGTTCGCCGGCCAGTACGGGGTCGAGGAGCTCGCCGATGCTGACCGCGCGCACGCCGGGCCCGGACCACCCGGCGGCGACGAGCATCCGCAGGGTGGTCGGCGTGGCGGTCATCAGGGTCACCCCGGCCTGGTCGATGAACCGCGCCACGGCGTACCCGTCCACCGCGGCCTTGCGGTCGAGCAGCGCCAGCCGGAGGCCGCAGGCCAGGCCGACCCAGAGCTCGAAGCCGAACACGTCGAAGGCCGGTGAGGTGAGCCCCAGCATCACGTCGTCCGGGTGGACGCCCGGCGTGATCCGCATCGCGGCCACGAAGGCCGCCAGGTTCGCATGGGTGACCTCCACGCCCTTGGGCCGGCCGGTCGAGCCGGAGGTGTGGAGCACGTAGGCGAGATCCTCGGGCGCCACCTCGGGCAGCGCCGTGGGCCCCGGGTCGCCCAGACCCCCGAGGTCGAGGACGGGGACGCCGAGCGACCCGGCCGGCGCGAGGCTCTCCCCGGCGGCGATGACGACGCCGGCCCCGGAGTCGGCGAGTTGGGAACACAGCCGCTCGGCGGGCTGGTCCGGCTCCAGCGGAACGTACGCCGCGCCGGCACGCAGGACGCCGAGCAGAGCGGCGGGCAGGTACCGGTCGCGGGGGAGGCAGACGCCGACGGTGGCGGCTCCGGCGGCGCGCAGGGCCGCGGCCACCCGCCGGGAGTACTCGGCCAGCTCCGAGTAGCTGAGCTCGCCCGCCGAGTCGGCGGTGGCCACGGCGGCCGGCCGCCGGGCGGCCTGCTCGAGCACGGCCGCCACCACGGTCCGCGGCCGGTCGGCCGGCAGCGGGGCTCCGGTGCCGGCGGCGAGCAGTGCGTCCTTCTCCGCCCCGGTCACCAACTCCAGGGCCGACAGCGGAAGATCCGGATCGGCCGCCGCCGCGCGCAGGACGCGGAGCAGCCGGTCGGCGAAGGCCTCGGCCTCGGCCGGGGCGAACCGGTCCAGGTCGTACGCGAGCTGCAGCTCGGGCCCCCGTACCGTCTCGTTGACGAACACGGTCAGTGCCGCCTGGGTGCCGCCGCCGGCCACCTCGCCGAGCAGCTCGAGCCGGAGGCCGTCGTGCTCCACGGCCACCGGGAGGCCCGGCGGCTGGACGGAGAGCACGACCGGGGTGCCCATCGTGCCCCGGGGGTGCTCGAGGCCGGCCGCCTCGAAGGCCTCCTGCACGGTGAGCCCCTGATGGTCCATGGCCCGGGCGGTCGCGGCGGCGGCCTGGCCGACGGCGCTGCGGAAGGACTGGCCGTGCGCGAACCGCAGCCGGACCGGCAGGATGCCGACCAGCGGTCCGACGAGCCTCTCCAGTTCGGGGTGCGCCCGGTGCGCCACGGCCGCGCCCAGGACGGCCTCGGGGCGGCCGGTGAGGCCGGCGACCAGCACGCCGAGCGCGGCCAGGTACATCGCGAACGGGGTCGACCCGCAGTCGGCCGCGAGAGCGCGCAGCACGGCCGCCGTCTCGGCGTCGAGGGGGCGGGCCAGCCGGTCGCCGACCAGCCGGCCGGGGCCGTCGGGCGTGGCGCGGCTGGTGGAGCCGAGCCCGTGCGGCGGTACGGCCTCCGCCAACTCCTGGGCCCAGAAGGCCCGCAGCTCCTCGATCCGGTCGGCCCGGGCGGCAAGCGCGCGCTCGTGCAGCGCGAGGTCGCCGACCTGGACGGGCGGCGGCGCGGACTCGGAGCCGCCCAACTCCGCCATCAGGACGCCGATCGACCAGCCGTCGAAGGCCAGATGGTCGGTCACCAGGACCAGTTCGGCGTCGCCTTCGCCGAGCCGGAGCAGGGTGGCCCGCAGCAGCGGTGTCTCGGTGGCGAGGTCGAACGCGTGGCTCGCGGCCGCGCGCGTCAGCTCGGCCGCCCGGCCCGCCCGCTCCGCCGTCGGCACGCCCCGCAGGTCGTGCTCCTCGAACGGCACGGGGGCCGGCGGGCGGACCAGCGAGACCGGTTCCTCGTCCCCGCCCTGACCGGCGCCCACCAGCACGCTGCGCAGCACTTCGTGCCGCTCGACCACCGCGTCCAGCGCGGCCCGCAGCCGCGCCGAGCCCGCCGGCCCGCGCAGGCGCAGCCGGAAGGCGATGGTGGTGGCATGCTCGGCGGAGCTGACCTGTCGCAGCAGCCACATGCCCTGCTGCGCGGAGGTGAGCGGGTAGCTGCCGCGCCCGGCGTGCCTGGCCGGCGCGGGCTCCGGGGCGGTGCTCGGGGCGGCCTCGAGCAGCGCGGCCAGCCCGGCGACGGTGGGCGCGGTGAGGAAGGCCGTCAGGGGGACGGCCGCCCCGAACTCGCGGCTGAGCAGGGCGCAGACGCGGGCCGCCGCCAGGGAGTGGCCGCCGAGCGCCCCGAATTCGTCGTGGATGCCGACCTCCGGCAGGCCGAGCACCCCGGCGAGGAGCTCCGCGACCCGCTGCTCGGTGCCGGTGCGCGGGGCGGCGTACTCGGCGCCGGCCGTGCGGCCGAACTCCACCGCCGCCAGCGCGGCGCGGTCGGCCTTGCCGGTCGGGCCCAGCGGCAGGCGGTCGAGGACGGCGATCCGGGAGGGGACCAGGTGCTCGGGCAGTCTGCCACGCAGCCAGGCGCGCAGCGCCGCCTCGGTGAGCGACCGGTCGGCCTCGGCGTAGGCGGTCAGCCGGCGGGCGCCGTCCTGGTCGGCCGGGGCCAGCACCACGGCGTGCCGGACGGCCGGATGCCCTGCGAGCACGGCCTGGACCTCGCCCAGCTCGATCCGGTAGCCGCGGACCTTGACCTGGTCGTCGCTTCGCCCGGCGAAGTGGTGCAGCCCGCCGGTGCGGCGGACCAGGTCGCCGGTGCGGTAGTGCCGGACCCCGGCGTGGTCGGTGACGAACCGTTCGGCCGTCAGCTCGGGCCGGGCCAGATAGCCCCGGCCGACCAGCGGACCGGACACCCAGAGCTCCCCGACCTCGCCGTCACCGAGGACGTTCCCGGCGCCGTCCCGGACGGTGAGCCCGCTGCCCGCGTAGGGCGACCCGATCGGCGGCTCCTCCCGGCCGGCCCTGGGCACCTCGTGCGTCACGCAGCTCACCGTGCACTCGGTCGGGCCGTAGCTCTGGACGAGCCGCCGCACGCCGGGGGCGGCGTAGATCCGGTCCGCCAGGGCCCGGGTGAGCGGTTCGCCGCCCGCGCGGACGGTGCGCACCCCCGGCGGCAGCGGCTCGCGCACCAGCGCGGCCAGCGTGGACGGCGTCCCGTAGACCATGGTCACCTCGTCCCGGGCGGGGAGGGCGGGCAGCGCCAGCAGGTTCTCGGCCAGGACGACGGTGCCGCCGCCGAGCAGCGGGAGGAAGAGCTGGGTCACCGACGGGTCGAAGCAGATCGAGGTCGCGGCCAGCATCCCGCTCAGTTCGGCGGCCGAGTAGACGGTGGACTCCCACCGCAGCAGGGCCGTCACGTTGCGGTGCTCGACCACCACGCCCTTGGGGCGGCCGGTCGAGCCCGAGGTGTACATCACGTACGCGGCGTCCGTCGGCTCGCCCGCTGCGCCGGGGCCGGCCTCGCGGGCGCCGGGCTCCACCGACTCCGTGAGCAGCAGGGCGAGGCCGGTGGTCCTCAGCACGTCGCCGCGGCGCTCGAGCACGGCGGCGGAGGAGACCAGGTGGGAGATCCCGGCGTCCGCGGCGATGAACTCGAGCCGGTCGGCCGGGTAGGCCGGGTCCAGCGGCACATAGGCCGCACCGGCCTTCCACACTCCGAGCAGGCCGGGAAGCAGCCACTCGTCACGGTCCAGGCAGACGCCCACCAGCGTGCCCCGCCCGACGCCGAGGCCGCGCAGCTCGCGGGCCACGGCGTCGGCCCGGCGGTCGAGCTCCGCGTAGGTGGTCCGGACCGACCCCGCCACCACGGCGGTCGCGTCCGGAGTCCGCCTCGCCTGCTCCTCGAAGGCCCGGTGTGCCTGGCCGATCATGGACATACCCGACGACGTCACTGTCGATCCCCCTCATGAACGCGTCATCACACCGGACGCAGATCCAACAAATGTGCTGGTGCAACCGGTTTCTGAGTGTGCGTCAGTTAGTGGGCGTCCAGCGGCGCGCCCACCGTACTTTGGGGTCCGAGGCGTGGTCCAGAGCCGTGATCGACAGGAAGAGGTCATTCCCGGCCGCGGCCCGGCCGCCTAGAGCCGGCGGCCGAACCAGTCGATGATCCGCCGGAGGGCGTCGAGCTGATGGGCGCGCTCCTGGAGGCCGTGGCCCTCGCGGGGGTAGACGACGAACTCGTGGTCGACGCCGAAGTGGCGCAGGGCACGGTGGAAGTGGACGGCCTGGCCGATCGGGACGTTGGTGTCCTCCTCGCCGTGCAGGATCAGCACCGGGGTGCGGATACCCGCCGCGTAGGAGATCGGGCTGTGCCGGTCGTGGACGTGCGGGCCCGGGCCCGCCCAGCCGGTGCTGCCGCCGAGCGCCGCGTCGAGGATCCCCCAGTCACCGGTGCCGGCCTGCATGCCCCAGTCGCTGATGCCCGCACCCATCACGGCGGCCTTGAACCGGTCGGAGCGGGCCATCGCCCAGGCCGCCAGGAAGCCCCCGTGGCTCCAGCCGGAGATGCCGAGGCGCTCCGGGTCGGCGACGCCCTCGGCCACCAGCAGGTCGATCCCGTCGAGGACGTCGGTCCACTCGTCGCCGCCGACCGCGCCCGCGGCCGTGGCGGCGAATGCGTGGCCGCGCCCCGAGCTGCCCCGGGGGTTGGCGAGGAAGACCGCGTACCCGGCGGCCGCCAGCCACTGGCCGCAGTCCACGGGATTGAGGGCGAACGCGTCGGCGTAGCGGTCGTAAGGGCCGCCGTGGACCAGGGTGACCAGCGGGAACGGCCCGTCGCCCCTGGCCCGGCCGCTGGGGAGGATCAGCAGGCCGTCCAACCGGAGCCCGTCCGAGGCCTGGTAGTCGAGGCGCTCCTGGACACCCCAGCGGACGGCGCGCAGTTCCGGCGCCGTGTCGGTGAGCCTGGCCAGAGAGCCGCCGACGGGCCCCGCATGGACGTCTCCCAGCTCGTACGCCGTGCTCGCCAGCAGGGCGACCGTCTCCCCGGAGCGGCTCGCGGTGAGCCCGGCGAGCAGTCCGGGGGCGGCGCAGACCTGACGGAACCGCAGGGAGCCCGGGTCGAGCCGGTACAGCGCGGTGTCCAGCCCGTCGGCGAACAGCGCGAGCGGGGGGCCGTCCGCGACCTGCACCAGCTCGGCCGGGCAGACGGGCAGGTCGGCGGTGAGGTTGCGGTACTCGGCGGCCGGCGGGACGGTGTCGAGCACGGCGAGCCCGCCGACCAGGTGGCCGGGGGTCACCGCCAGGTGGGCCAGGTGCCAGCGGCCGTCGTGGTGCCACCAGACCGGGGAGCCGGCCTCGACCCCGACCGGGCCCAGGTCGTGGACCACGGCCGTGCCCGGGTCGACCAGATGCAGCCGCGCCGTCAGCACGCCGGGGTCCAGCTCCGGGGTCGACCAGGTCAGCACCGCCAGCGGCCCGCCGTCCGGACGCTGGGTCAGTTCGACCACATGCCGGTCACCGAGGCCGGCCACGGTGCGGACGGCGCCGGTCGCCAGGTCGAGCAGGCGCAGCCGGGTGACGGGCAGGTGCCGGCCCCAGACCTTGGCGTCGTCGCCCTCGGCCTCGCGGCGTTCGTCCTCGGCGGTGGGTTCGTCCGCGGCGAGCAGGGCGACGGTACGGCCGTCCAGGAGCGGGTAGTGGTCGCCGATGCCGCCGCGCCAGGCGGTCAGGGTCTCGACGGCGTCCGCGCCGTCCAGGCGGATGCGCCGGAGTTGGGCGCCGCCCTGCTCCCCGAGGTCGGAGGTGAAGTGGAGCGCGGCCGAGTCCGGCGCCCACTTCGGGGCGAGACCCTCGGCCAGCCGGCGCGGAGGTGTGCCGCCCTCGGCGGCGGTGACCCAGAGGGACGCGCGCGGGCGCCCGGCGCTGCCGCCGTGCGCGACCACCGCATGGGCGACCAGGCGGCCGTCCGGCGAGAGGGCCGGGGTCACGGCGGCGGCGAGGTCCACCACCAGTTCGGCGGTGAGCGGGACGGCCGGTGCGGGGGTCGGCTGCGGTACGGGGCTCGGCATGCTGGCTGCCTTTCGCTTGTCGGTCTTGGCAAGCAGGCATCCTGGCGCACCGTCAGACAGGAGTCATGCGGATTTCGGGGCACCCGGGAGCTCGATCAGCATGCCCTCCGCCGCCACGGCGGCTCCCGCCGCGGTCAGGGCCGGGGTGGTGGCGTGGTTGAGCGGGTTGGTGTTGTTGAGGTGGGTGTAGAGGTGGCGCGGGCCGCGGTGGCGGGCGAGGTGGGGGAGGGAGTGCTGGACGGCCAGGTGGCCGGCGCCGCCGACGGCCGCGGTGGGTTCGTCGGGGCCGTCGTAGGTGCCGTCGAGGAGGACCAGGTCGGCGGTGCGGACGGCGAGTTCGAGCGCGGGGGTCCACTGCGCCAGCCCGGGGGCGTAGACCGCGCAGGCCGGCCCGGCGGTCTGGGTGAAGCGGTAGCCGGTGACCCAGGCGGGGTGCTCGGGCAGGTCGGCGGCGTAGCGGGGGCGCTTGGTGCCCAGCGCCAGGGGCTCGGCGACCAGGCCGCCGTCGAGTTCGACCGCGCGGCCGGGAGTCACGGTGCGCCAGTCGGCCTTGGTGTACGGCGCGAGGAGTGGGCCGACCGGGAAGGCCGAGTGGAGGGCTCGGCGGACCGGATCGGTGGCGTGGACGGTGAGCCCGGCGGCCTCGCGCAGGGTCAACAGGCCCAGGGTGTGGTCGAGTTCGCCACTGGTGAGCAGCACGCCGCGCAGCGGGGTGTCCCGGGTGCCGGGCGGCGGGGTGAGCTCGGGGGCGGCGAGGAGCTGGACGCGCAGGTCGGGGGAGGCGTTGACCAGGTACCAGGCCGTGCCGTCCCCGCTGACGGCCAGGCAGTCCTGGGTGCGGTGGGCGCCGGTGCGGCGGGCGGTGGTGCAGCTCGGGCAGCCGCAGTTCCACTGGGGCAGACCGCCCCCGGCGGCCGTGCCGAGGATCCGGATCTTCAGTGCAGCCTCCCAGGACGCGGACGGACCGACCGTACCCCGGCCGGTCCCTCGCGCCGCGCATTTCAGTCCTGGGTCGCGCCCAGGTCGGGCCGGTCGCGCAGCTCGACCGTGCGGGTGGTGGCGGTGTGCAGTTCGAGCACGGTGAGCTCGTTGCGGCCGGGGCGCAGGACGGGAGCCGGGAGGTACAGGGTGGCCTGCGGGCCTCGGGACCAGTAGCGGCCGAGCGGGAAGCCGTTCACCCAGGCCAGGCCCTTGGTCCAGCCGGGCAGGGCGAGGTAGCCGTCGGCCGGTCGGGCGAGCTCGAAGGAGCCCCGGTGGAAGGCCGGGCCGACCAGCGGCGTGGCCGGAGCGAAGGCCAGCGCGTCGAGGCAGGCCAGCGGCAGCGGGCGGCTGCGCCAGGCGGCGGGCTCCTGGCCGTTCAGCGTCACGCGGCCGAGCAGGCCCTTGCAGTCGTGGATGCCGGCGCCGTAGTTGACCCGGCCCTGGTTCTCCACCAGGACGGCCAGCCGGGCGCCCGGCCCGGGGGAGGCGAAGGCCAGGGCGTGCTCGTGGTTCTCCCGCTCCAGCACGCCGACGGGCTGTCCGTCGAGGAAGACCTGGGCCCGGTCGCGCACCTGCCCGACCCGCAGCACGGTGGGCCCGGCGGCCGCCAGCACCGTCTCGTACAGCACGAAGCCGAAGGACTGCCCCAGCTGCTCCATGCTCAGCGGCCGGTCGGCATCGACGGCCTCGCCCAGCCGTGGCGCCTGGGTCAACAGGGCGGCACAGGAGTCGAGTTCGACGCTCGCGGGGGTGAGCTTCGGCGCCGGGCCGGGCACCGGCTCGGCGGGGACGGGGGCGTGGCGGGCGATCACCTCGCGGAAGGCGTGGTACTTGGGCGTGGGGTCACCGGCTTCGTCGAGCAGCGCGTCGTAGTCGTAGGAGGTGACGGTGGGCCGGTAGGTGCCCTTGTCGTTGGCGCCGTTGGTGAAGCCGAAGTTGGTGCCGCCGTGGAGCAGGTAGATGTTGACGGAGGCCCCGGCGGCGAGCAGCCGGTCGAGCTCGCCGGCGGCGTCGGCGGGGCCTCGGGTGGTGTGCACGGCGCCCCAGCGGTCGAACCAGCCGATCCAGAACTCCGAGCACATCAGCGGCCCGGCGGGCTGCAGCCCGCGCAGCTCGGCGAGCCCGGCCTCGGCCCGGCTGCCGAGGTTGACGGTGCGCAGAACGCCGTCCAGCCCGCCCCGGGACAGGTCGGCGGGCTGGTCGCAGGTGAACAGCGGGACGTCGACGCCGTGGCCGCGCAGCAGCCGGGCCAGCTCGGCGAGGTAGCCGGTGTCTTCGCCGAACGCGCCGTACTCGTTCTCCAGTTGGACGGCGATCACCGGACCGCCGGCGGTGGCGAGGTAGGGCTTCAACGGGCTGAGCAGAGCCGCCAGGTAGCCGTCCACGGCGGCGAGGAAGCGCGGGTCGCGGCTGCGCAGCCCGATGCCGCGCTCGGCGAGCAGCCAGGCGGGCAGGCCGCCGCCCTCCCACTCGGCGCAGATGTAGGGCCCGGGGCGCAGCAGCACGTGCAGGCCCTCGGCGGCGGCCAGGTCGAGGAAGCGGGGCAGGTCGAGGCCGCCGTCGAGGCGGAACTCGCCCGGTGCGGGGGCGTGCAGGTTCCAGGGGACGTAGGTCTCGACCGTGTTGAGCCCGAGCAGGCGGGCCTTGCGGAGCCGGTCGGCCCACTGCTCGGGGTGGATGCGGAAGTAGTGCAGTCCGCCGGAGAGGATGCGCAGCGGTCGGCCGTCGAGGCGGAATCCCTCGTCGGCGATCTCCAGTCGAGGCATGTCGGGGTGCTCCTGACGCAGGGGGCGGTTCAGCCCTTGAGGCCGCTGCCGGTGATGCCTTCGACGATGTAGCGCTGGGCGATGAGGAACATCGCCACCAGCGGCGCGATGGTCACCACCGCGCCGGCGAACAGGCCGGGCAGGTTGATGGTCTGTGCGGTGAGGAAGGTGGACAGGGCGATCTGCGCCGTCCAGGCCGACGGGTCCTGGCCGATCACCAGCGGCCACAGGAAGGCGTTCCAGCTGTCGATGAAGGCGAGCGCCCCGAGCGAGGCGAGCATCGAGCCGGAGCTCGGCAGCGCGATCCGCCGGTACAGGCCCAGCCGGCCCAGGCCGTCCAGCCGCCCGGCCTCCTCGAGCTCGGCGGGCAGGCGGAGGTAGAAGTTGCGGAAGAGCAGCACGGCGAAGGGGTTGAACAGCCCGGGCGCGATGATGCCCCAGAGCGTGTTGACCCCGCCCAGCGAGCCGACCACGACGAAGGTCGGCACGAAGGTCACCGAGCCGGGGATCATCAGGGTGGCCACCACGAGCGTGAGCAGCACACCCCGCCCGGGGACGGGGATCCGCGCGAAGGCGTACCCGGCGGCCGAGGCGAGCAGGGTGGAGACCGGCGCGGTGATCCCGGCGATCAGCAGGGAGTTGGCGAGCGCCTGCCCGAAGTGCAGGGCGGGGTCGGTGAACAGCGCGGTGAAGTTCTCCCAGTGCGTGGTCGAGGGCCACCACGCCCAGTGCGGCGAGGTCAGCGACCGGGAGTCCATCAGGGCGCCCCGAAGCACCAGGTAGAACGGCGCCAGGAAGAGCGCCGTCAGCAGGCCGACGGTGAGACCGCGGGTGAGCGAGCGGAGCCGGTTCACCCGTCGGCCCTCCCGAAGCCGGTGACCCGGCCCTGCACCAGGGTCACACCCACGATGAGGGCCGTCAGCACGAAGGCCCCGGCCGAGCCCAGACCGTAGTCCTGCGCCCCCATCGCGGTGGTGTACAGGTAGACCAGCGGGGGCTGCACGGGCGCCGTGGCGGTGCCGGACAGACCGCTGTTGAAGAGGTTGTAGAACTCGTCGAAGGCCTGGAAGGCGGCGATGAACTGCAGCATCAGCACCGCCACCGAGGTGCCCCGCAGCAGCGGCAGGGTGATCCGGCGCAGCAGCCGCAGCCCGGTGGCGCCGTCGAGCGCGGCGGCCTCGTACACGTCCCGGGGGATGTTCTGCAGGCCGGCCAGGAAGAGCACCAGGTAGAAGCCGACCTGCAGCCAGAGCCGCAGCGAGACCAGCACGATCCAGTACAGCGGTGGGTCGGTGGTCTGCAGCCAGGGCACCGGGCTCATCCCGAACCAGCCGCCGACCAGGTTGGCGACCCCCGCCGGGAGGCCGTTGAACAGGCACATCTTCCACAGCAGGGAGGCCGCGACGTACGAGACCGCGGTGGGCACCAGGAAGGCGGTGCGCACCACCGCCCGGCCCCGGCGGACGCGGTGCACCAGCAGCGCGAGGCCGAGCGAGACGGCGAAGGTGACCGGGACGATGCCGGCGGTGAACAGGAGGATCTGGCCCAGCGAGGTGCGGAAGGCCGGATCGCCCAGCAGCCGGCGGTAGTTGTCCAGGCCGACCCAGTGGCCGAGTGCGATGGTGCCGTGGGCGTCGCTGAGGCTGAGCAGGAAGCTCCAGAGGATCGCCACGTACTTGAAGACGCCGAGCCCGATCAGCATCGGGGCGGTGAGCAGGGCGAAGGCGGCCCAGGCCCGAGGGTCGGTGCGCCTCCTGACGGTCGGGGCGGTGGTCATCAGGCCCGCTGCTTGTCCACGTCGGCCTGGGCCTGCGCGGCGGCGTCGGCGAGCAGCCGGGCCGGGTCGCCCTGCCCGGCGACGATCTTCGCGGCGGCGGCGTTGAAGGCGGCGGCGACCGCGCTGTCCCAGGTGTTGGGGTTGTTCCTGCCGTACTTGGCGGCCAGCTCGACGCTCTCCTTGGCCGCGCCCCGGGTGAGCTTGTCGGCGCCGGCGGCGACCGAGGTGCGCGGCGGGATGTGGAAGCCGTAGCTCTCCGACCAGTCCTTCTGCAGCGCGGTCTGCTCGACCCAGAGCCAGCGGACGAACTTCTTGGCCGCGTCCACGTGCTTGCCCTTGGCGTTGACGCAGCTGGTCCAGCCGCCGACCCGCAGCACCGGGCTGCCACCGGCCTTGAAGGCGGGCCAGGGCAGCACGCCGAAGTCCTCGCCGAGGGCGGCTGTGACGGCGGGCATGGCCCACAGCCCGCACCACTGCATCGGGACGACGCCCTGGGTGAAGGCCGAAGGATCCCACCAGTCGGTGGTGAAGCCGAGCAGCAGGGACTGGTCGTCGTGCAGCCGCCTGAGGCCGGCCACCGCCTCGACGGCCTGCGGCGAGGCGAAGGCCACCCTGCCGTCGGTGACCAGGTCGCCGCCGTTGGAGCGGACGGCGAGCAGGGCGCTGTCGCCGAGCCCGTCGTTGCCGACGAACAGCCCCTTGGCGGCCTTGGAGCTGAGTGCCTTCGCGGCCGCGGCCAGGCCGTCGAAGGTGGTGGGCGGGGTGATGCCCGCCTTGGCGAGGACGCTCTTGCGGTAGTAGAGCATCATCACGTCGTCGAGGGTCTTGATGCCGTAGAGCTTGCCGTCGACCGTCACATAGTCGAGGTCGCCCGCGCCGAAGTCGGCCTTGTCGCTGCCGTACACGTCGTCCAGGGCGGCGATCTGGCCGCGCCGGGCCAGGCCCACGTTGAAGTCGCCGATCTCGAACACGTCCGGGGCGGCGGAGGTGAGCAGGGTCGCGTTGAGCTTGCCGGTGTAGTCCCCGGGGACCCAGGTGACCTTCACCGCGATGTCCGGGTTGGCCTTGGTGAAGCTCTCGGCGTACCGGGTGGCGGCCTGCTGGGTGCCGGCCTCGCCGTAGGCGTGGAACCAGACGTCGAGCGTGGTCCGACCGCCGGCGGAGCCGCCGGTGGGGTCGGTGCTGCAGCCGACGGCGGCACCGGCGACGAACAGGAGCGAGCCGCCGAGGAAGGCACGTCGGCTAGGCTCCGGATGGTGAGCACTCATGTCTCGTCCTTGAGGGTGGGGGTGGGTGTGTCCGGCCGGCCGGTGTCCGCCGTCGTTGCTGCCAGGCATGGGACGGGCACCGGCCGGATCGTTCGGTAGGGCAGTTCACTGCGGTCGTTCGGTACGGTCGCTCACTGCGGTCGTTCGGTACGGTCGTTCGGTACGGTCAGGGGAAGAGCGCCTGGATGCCCAGGACGGCGGCCCCTCTGGCCCACTCCTCCCACGGGAGCGGACGCAGGGTCAGCGGGCACTTGGCGGCGGCCTTGAAGCAGTTGGCCGCATAGGCCTCCCTGATGTGCAGGCCGAACAGGTCGTAGGTGTCGAGCCCTTCGCCGGTGACGACGACGCGCTCGGGGCCGAGCAGGTTGACCAGGATGGCGATCCCGGTGCCGATCGCCTGCCCGGCCCGGGCGAAGGCCGCGCGGGCGGCGGGGTCGCCGCCGCGGGCGAGCTGCACGGCGCCGTCGAAGTCGAGCTCCGGAGCGCCGGTGGCCCGGCGGACCGAGTCGCGGATGGCGTCGCTGGAGGCGATGGCCTCGACGCAGCCGGTCTGGCCGCAGTGGCAGCGCGGCCCGGCCGGGTCGATGCTGAGGTGGCCCAGCTCACCGGCCACGCCGTAAGCACCCGCCACCAGCTGGCCGCCCACGACCAGGCCGGAGCCGATGCCCGCGCCGATGGTGACCAGCGCGAAGTACTCGGTGCCGATGCCCTCGCCGAACCAGTGCTCGGTGACGGTGAGCGCCTTGACGTCGTTCTCCACGGTGACCCTCAGGCCGGTCGCCCGCGCCACCGGCTCGGCCACCGGCACGTCCTGCCAGCCCGGGAGCACCGAGTAGCGGACCCGGCCGGCGGCGCGGTCCACGTCGCCGGAGACCGCGATGCCGAGGTGGCGGGTACGCTCCCGGAACTCCGGTGCGCTGTCAAGGATTTCGTCCACCAGCCCGTGCAGCAGGGCGAGCACGGCGGCCGGCCCCCGGTCCGCGCCGAGGCGGCGCTCGGCGGTGGTGCGCAGGCCGGCCCGCAGGTCGCAGACGGTGCCGAAGAGCGCGTCGGCGCTGATCTTGACCCCGGCGAAGTACTCCCGGTCGGCCGTCACCGCGAGCGGGTTGACGGGCCGTCCGGCGCCGGGGGCCGTGCGCTCGGGCGGGAGTTCGTGCAGGTAGCCGTCCTCGATCAGCGGGCGGGCGGCCTTGGTGACCGCCGTCGAGGACAGGCCGGTGCGGCGGGCGAGTTCGACCCGGCTCAGCGGGCCCTCGGCCAGCAGGAGGGCGAGCACCGAGGTCTCGGCCGGTGCGGTGACCAGAGGTTGGGCATGGTTCGGGAACACGGCTGCAAGCTACCGGCAAATAAATAACTTCGTCCAGTATTGATTTGGGTCCTCAACTCGCCCTACTCTCGGGTCACTTCCGTGCCAGCGACTCCGGGAGCCACCGTGCCCTCCGCCATCTCCTTCGACCCTGACCGAGGGGTCGCCCTCCTGCGCACCCCGGGCGGCGTCTACGCCGTCCGCATCGGCGCCGACGGCAGCCCCCGCCACCTGCACTGGGGCGCCGAGCTCGACCTCGACGCCCTGCCGCACCCCCGCTCGCCCGCCGACAGCAGCTTCGAGGCCGACGCCGCCGCCGACGAACTCGCCCCGCAGACCGGCCCCCGGTACGGCCCGGCCGGGCTCCAGGTGCGTTTCGCGGACGGCACCGCGGGTGCCCAGTGGCACTTCGCCGGGCATCGCATCGACGGCCACGAGCTGCGCCTGCGACTGACGGACCGTCACTATCCGCTGGCCGCCGAGCTCTGCTACCGGATCCGGCCCTCGAGCGACGTGATCGAGCGCTGGACCGAGCTCACCCACACCGGCACCCCGGCGGACGGCCCGGTCACCGTCACCCGCCTCGACTCCGCCGCCTGGACGGTGCCGCGGCTCGCCGACTACCGGCTCAGCCACCTGACCGGCGGCTGGAACAGCGAGTTCCAGCTGCAGCGCGACCGCCTGCCGGTCGCCGAGACCACCCTCACCAGCCGCCGGGGGCTGACCGGTCACCACGCGAGCCCCTGGCTCGCGGTGGACGACGGCAGCGCGAGCGAGGAGCACGGCGAGGTATGGAGCACGGCGCTGGCCTGGAGCGGCAGTTGGCGCATCACCGTGCACCGGGACCCGGTCGGCCGCACCACCTGGACGGGCGGCTTCGGCCACGAGGGCCTGGCCTGGGCGCTGCGGCCCGGTGAGACGCTGCACACGCCCGTCTTCGCCGGGCTGTACAGCCGCGGCGGCTTCGGCGGGGCCAGCCGCGCCTGGCACGCGTACGTCCGCTCGGCCGTCCTGCCCGCGCCCGAGCGGAGCCAGCCGGTGCTCTACAACTCCTGGGAGGCCACCGGCTTCGCGGTCGACCAGGCCGGCCAGATGCGGCTGGCCCAGCTGGCGGCCTGCCTCGGCGCCGAACTCTTCGTGCTCGACGACGGCTGGTTCGGCGCCCGCACGGGCGAGCGCGCCGGGCTCGGTGACTGGCGCCCCCGCTCCGACGCCTTCCCGGCGGGGCTGCGCCCGCTGGCCGACGAAGTGCACTGCCTGGGCATGGAGTTCGGCCTCTGGGTGGAGCCGGAGATGGTCAACCGCGACAGCGACCTCCACCGCGCCCACCCCGACTGGGTGCTGCACGCCCCCGCCCGCGAGGCCACCGAACTGCGCCACCAGCTGGTGCTCAACCTCGCCCGCCCCGAGGTGGCGGCCTGGGTGCACCGCACCCTCGACGAACTGGTCACCGAGAACGCCGTGGACTGGCTCAAGTGGGACGCCAACCGCCCCTTCACCGAGGCGGGTTGGCCCGGACACCCCGACCCGGACCGGGTCTGGACCGATCACGTCCGCGCCGTCCACCGGATCATGGACCAGCTGCGCGCGGACCACCCCGGCCTGCGGATCGAGGCCTGCGCCGGGGGCGGCGGCCGGGTCGACCTGGCCGTTCTGGCCCGCACCGACCAGGCCTGGACCTCCGACAACACCGACCCCGTCGACCGGATCGGCATCCAGCACGGCTACAGTCAGCTGTTCCCCGCCCGGGCCATGGCCGCCTGGGTCACCGACAGCCCCAACGGCGCCACCGGCCGGAGCACCCCGCTGCGGTTCCGCTTCCACGTCGCGATGGCGGGGGCGCTCGGCCTCGGCGGCGACCTGACCCGCTGGACGGAGGCGGAGCTCAAGGAGGCCGCCGAACTGGTCGCCCGCTACAAGGAGATCCGCCCTCTGGTCCAGCGCGGCGAGCAGTACCGCCTGGACGGCGGCGACGGCACCACCGCCGTCCACTACGCGGCCGCCGACGGCGGCGAGCACGCCGTGCTCGCCTGGCGGCCGGCCACCCGCTTCGGCCACGGGCCCGCCCCGCTGCGGCTGCCCGCCCTGGACCTCGGGGCCCGCTACCGCGACCGGGAGACCGGCGAGGTCCACAGCGGTGCCACCCTCAGGCACCGGGGCATCGACCTGCGGCTGCCCGCCGGTGACTACGCCAGCACGCTGATCCGGCTGGTCCGGCAGGAGGGGGCGTGATGAGCAGGCGGCTCGCCGTGGTCACGCCGGACCCGCACCGGTCACCGGACGGGGTTCCGTCCGGCGCAGCCGTCGGGGTGCGAGGGGGCCGGTCGCGGCGGGGGCGGCGAGCAGGTGGTGGTGCGGGGAGAGGCGGCAGGCCGGGTCGGTGGCGCCCGGGTCGCCGGTGAGCAGGAAGGCCTGGCAGCGGCAGCCGCCGTGGTCCACCTCGCGCAACTCGCAGCCGTGGCAGGGCTCGGGCATCCAGTCGGTGCCCCGGTAGCGGTTGAAGGCGGGGGAGTCGTACCAGATCGCGTCCAGGCGCTCGGTCAGCGCGCCGGGCAGCGGCGGGCCCGGCAGGGTGGCGGCGGCGAGGCAGGGGGAGGCGGTGCCGTCGGGGGTGAGCACCAGCTGCCGCCGGCCCCAGCCGTCCATGCAGGGCTTGACGGTGCCGCCGTGCAGATCGGCGGGGACGTAGGCGATCTCGATCCGGTCGCCGTGGCGGGCCCGGGCGGTGGCCAAGTCCTGCTCGGCCTGGTGGAGTTGCTCCTCGGTCGGGGCGAGGTGGGCGCGGTTGTGCCAGGCCCAGCCGTAGTACTGCGCGTGCGCCAGCTCGACCCGGTCGGCGCCCAGCGCCACCGCGAGGTCGGCGAGAGCGCCGAGCCGGGCCAGGTTGCCGCGGTGCAGTACGGCGTTGACGGTGAGCGGCAGGCCGGCGGCGGTGAGCAGTTCGGCCGCGGCGAGTTTGCGCCCGTGCGCGGGCAGTCCGGCGACGGTGTCCGCGCCGAGCCGGTCCGCGTCCTGCAGGGAGAGCTGGACGTGGTCCAGGCCCGCTGCGGCGAGCTCGGCCGTGCGGCGGGCGTCCAGCGGCAGGCCGCTGGTGATGAGGTTGGTGTAGAGGCCCAGGCGGTGGGCGTGGGCGACGAGTTCGGCGAGGTCGGGGCGCAGCAGCGGCTCGCCGCCGGTGAGGTGGAGCTGCAGGATGCCGAGGGCCCGGGCCTGGTCGAGCAGCTCGCACCACTGGTCGGTGGTCAACTCGCTCTGCTTGTCCGTCAGTTCCAGCGGGTTGGCGCAGTAGGTGCACTGCAGCGGGCAGCGGTGGGTCAGTTCGGCGACGAGCCCGAGCGGCGTGGGGGTGCCGCGCCCGGGGCTGCCGGTGAGGAGCCGGGCGGTGGTCGGGGTGCCGGTGCCGTCCAGGGCGAGCAGGCGGCGATCCGCCAAGTCGGCGAGCAGTAGCGTGACTTCGGCGGGGTCCACGCCTTCGTACTCGGCGCCGAGCCGCGCGGTGATCTCGGCGGCGTCGCGGCGCCCGTCGCAGTGGCGGAGCACGGCGGCGGCGGTGTCGCCGAGCAGCAGCACGCCCTCGGGGTAGAGGAGTGCGGCCTGACCACGTACCTGGTCCTCGACCAGCCGGACGCCGCGCCGCAGCCCCGGCCTCACCGGTCGGCGCCGTAGTCGACAGCGTCCAGCACGGCGCGCAGCACCTCGCACTTGAAGGCCAGCGCGGCCAGGGCGGCCTGCTGCTGGGCGGCGCTGGTGCAGTGGTCCAGGACGAGCTCCAGGGTCCGGGCGCTGTCCTGGCGGGCGGCCGGGATGCGGTGCTCGAAGTAGGCGTACCCGGCCGGGGCGATCCAGTCGTAGTGCGTGCGCCAGGCGGTGACCCGCTCGGCCATGTGCTCGGGGGAGAACAGCTCGGTGAGGGCGGCCGCGACGCCCTCCGTCCACGGGCGGGTCTGGCAGAAGTGCAGGTAGCCGTCGACGGCGAAGCGCACCCCGCGGGCGACGTGCCGCAGGTCGGTGACCTCGGCCCGGCCAAGGCCGACCGCCTCGGCGAGCACCAGCCAGTCGGCCAGCCCGCCCTGGCCGTCGGCCGCACCGTCCTGCTGGGCGAGGCGGGCGGCCCACTCGCGCCGGACCTCCGGCAGCGGGCAGTTGGCGATGATGGCGGCGTTCTTGCGGGTCAGACAGAGCTGGTAGTACCAGCGGTTGGCCACCCAGCGCCGCAGCTCCGGCGGCGTGCAGCCGCCGGAGTGCAGACGCAGGTGGAACGGGTGGGTGTCCCAGTACCGCTCGCGCAGCCCGTACAGGCCGGCCGCGAAGCTGTCCCGGGTCAGGGGCAGGGTCACCTGGTGGTCCGCGACGCGTAGGCGGTGACCTCGGCGCCGGTGCGGTGGCACTCCACCACGGGGGCCGACCAGGCGGGCCTCGCCGGGGGCGGCGCCGGTGCGGGGGCGGGCGGGGTGGCGGGAGCGGGGGCGGTGTTCACGGGTTACCTCCTGGGAGTGCGGGCGGCGGGGACGGGGCCCCGTGGCTCAGGACGCTACGAGCTGCCGGCGGCGGGCGCCCCTCCGAGCGGGGCGCCCGAACGGGTGAGGGCTCAGGAGCTCGCCCGGCCGAAGGCGAGCAGGTGGCCGTCCTTGGTGCCGACGTACACCCGGCCGCCGTCGGTGGCCGGGACGGAGAACCTGCTCACGGTGCCGAGCGGGAAGCTGCGGCGCAGCTTGACGGCGCCGCCGACCGGCACGGCGTCGTAGACCCGCAGCTCGCCGTTCTGCCCGCCGGGGCCGGTGCCGGAGTAGATCACCCAGACCAGGGCGGAGCCGCTGGTGGTGCCGTCGGAGGTGACCACCGGCGAGCCCGAGGCGTAGCCGAAGCCCTCGGCGCTGGTGCCCGCGCTGGTCAGCTGCGGCAGGCCGGAGGGGCCCACCGAGTACTTGAGCGCCCGCAACGAGCCGTCGCGCTCGACCTGGTAGACGTAGCCGCCGTCGCCGCCCCAGACCCCGGGGTGGCCCCAGACACCCTTGTACGGGCCGGTGGTGCCGAGCACGGCGTCGGTGCCGTTCGGGCCCTGGCCCATGCCGCCCAGGTTGTCCCGGTCGAGCAGGAAGATCCGGCCGTCCTTGCCGGCCTGCACCAGCAGGTGCGGGTGGGCGGGCGTGCCGAAGGCGGCCGGGAGGGCGGCCGGGCCGCCGGAGCCCAGGTCGAGGTCGCTGTGGTCGAGCTGGCGGTCGTTGCTCGGGCTGAAGAAGTCCTGCGGGCTCAGGCTGCCGTCGGAGCCCACGCCCAGGCGCACCACCGAGTCGGCGAAGTGCCCCTTCGGGCTGCTGCCCGGCCCCTTGGCCGGTGAGGAGCCGTCGCCCGCGCCGTTGCCGGTCGCGATGAAGATCCGCCCGGGCCCGTCCGAGACCAGCCCGCCGCCGCTCATCCAGACGCCGCCGTTCTGGGAGCGGGAGCCGGATTCGGTGGACCAAAGGGTCAGCTTGCCGCTGGTGGTGTTCACCCCCGCCACGCTCCCGACGTAGGTGCCGATGCCGCAGTCCGAGGCGAAGCCGAAGTAGACGGCGCCGTCGAGCAGCAGCAGCCCGGAGCGCTGGGCGGCGGTGCCCGGATCGAGCGGGACTCCGGGGCTGTTCACCGGATCGCCCTGGACCGCCACCGGCCAGCCGGCGCGCTCGGTGCCGGTGGCGGTGTCGAGCGCGTGGACGGAGAAGTGCGCGCCGCCCTCGCTCGACTTGGCCACCAGGTAGACGGCGCCGGTCACGGGGTCGTACACGGGGGTCGAGATGATCCCGGTGCCGGGGGAGAGGCAGTCGCTGGAGGAGGCGACCGGGGTGCCGAGCGCGCGCTGCCAGAGGAGGTGGCCGTCGGCGGCGCTGACGCCGTAGACGTGGTTGGTCTGGGTGACCACCACGACGGTGGAGCCGACCACCAGCGGCTGGGCGAACACCGCGCCGTCGACGGCGGTGGACCAGCGCCGGCCGAAGTCGGCGGCCGAGACCTCGGCCGGTGCCAGGTCCGGTTCGGCCTGGTCCCAGGCCGTGCGGGCGGAGTCGCCCGAGACGGTCGGGTTGTCGGCGCGCGCGGCCGCGGCCGGGGCCAGCAGCGCGAGGGCGGCGAGCAGCAGGCCGCCGCTGCGCCGGAGCGAGTGGGTCATGGGGGGCGCCCTTGCGAGTCGAATGGGTACGAACGAGCACGTGGCGCCATTCTGGGAACGCGCCCGGCCGCCCGGCACCCGCGGATAGGCCCGCTGCCCGGGCCGTTCACGCCCAGGGGGGACTCGGCCGCCCGGACGGCTCTGCCCTTAGCAGAACTTCACCCAGGGCAGAACGCCACGGCCTTCCCAGGGAGACCGGCATCCTTAGGCTGAAGGGGTGAGCACCCAGACGTCCGACCAAGCCCGTGTCATCCCCCTGCGCCCGAAGGCGGCGCCACCCGCCGACCCGGCGCCCGCGCGGCGCGAGCCGCTCTGGCGTGACCTGGTCGGTGATGTGCTGCGGCGTGAGCGGCTCGCCCAGGAGCGGACGTTGAAGGACGTCGCGGAGGCGGCCCGGATCTCGATGCCGTACCTGTCGGAGCTGGAGCGCGGCCGCAAGGAGGCCTCCTCCGAGGTGCTCGCAGCCGCCGCGCAGGCGCTCGGGCTCGGCCTGGGCGACCTGCTCTCGCTGGCGCAGCGCGAGCTGGTGCGGCACTCCCGCGGCCGCGCCGCCTCCTCGGGCCGCTTCGACTGCCTCTGCCTGGCGGCCTGACCGGGCGTCGGCCGGTACGGGGGAGCCGTACCGGCCGAACGGCGGGTCAGACGGTCCGCCGGCTCAGCACCTCGTCGGCCAGTCCGTAGGCGACGGCCTCCTCCGCGGTGAGCACCTTGTCCCGGTCCAGGTCGGCGCGCAGCTTGGCCGGGTCCTGCCGGGTGTGCCGGGCCAGCACCTCCTCCACCTGCGAGCGGATCCGGATCATCTCCTTGGCCGCCAGGCTCAGGTCGGAGACCGTCCCCTGCCGGCCGCCGCTGGCCGGCTGGCCGAGCAGCACCCGCGAGTGCCGGAGCATGAACCGCCGCCCCGGATCGCCGCCGGCCAGCAGCACGGCCGCCGTCGAGGCCGCCTGGCCGACGCAGAAGGTGGAGATCGGCGCCTGTACGAAGGTCATCGTGTCGTAGATGGCCATCAGCGAGGTGAACGAGCCGCCGGGCGAGTTGAGGTAGATGGCGATCTCGCGCTCGGGGCTCTCCGACTCCAGGTGCAGCAGCTGGGCGATGACCACGTTGGCCACCCCGTCGTCGATCTCGGTGCCCAGGAAGACGATCCGCTCGTTCAGCAGCCGGCTGAACACGTCGTACGAGCGCTCGCCCTGCGCCGTCCGCTCGATCACGTAGGGAACGGTGTACGACCCCATGTCAGAGCCCCATCCGCCGACGCGGGGCGGCCGGGCGGATGTCGGCGAGCGACTCCACCACGTGGTCCACCAAGCCGTACTCCCTGGCCTGTTCGGCCGTGAACCAGCGGTCGCGGTCGCCGTCCCGGGCGATCGTCTCCTCGGTCTGGCCGGTGTGCTCGGCGGTGATCCGCTCGATGGCCTTCTTGGTGAACTCCAGGTTCGCCGCCTGGATCTCGATGTCCGCGGTGGTGCCGCCGATGCCCGCCGAGGGCTGGTGCATCATGATCCGCGCGTTCGGCAGCGCGAACCGCTTGCCGGGCGCCCCCACGGTGAGCAGGAACTGGCCCATGCTGGCCGCGAAGCCCATCGCCAGCGTCGAGACGTCGTTCGGGATCAGCCGCATGGTGTCGTAGACGGCCAGCCCCGCCGTGACCGAGCCGCCCGGGCTGTTGATGTACAGGCTGATGTCGGAGCGCGGGTCCTCCGCCGAGAGCAGCAGCAGCTGGGCGCAGACCCGGTTGGCCGACACCTCGTCAACCTGGGTGCCGAGCAGCACGATCCGCTGCGCGAGCAGCTGCGCCGCGAGGTGGTCGTCGAAGCGGCTGGGCGGCGTGTCGCCGTCCTCCGCCCGGGGCGGGAGCAAGGTGCGTGGAGTCATCCGGTCCTCCTGGTCGAGGCGAAGCTGTCGTCGGCCCCACTCTCGGCCCGCCCGCGGCCGGGTGGGGGATTTCTCTGCCCGCCGCAGATTCGCCACGGGCAGAGCCGGGCGCCGGGCCGGGGCACGGAGGGGACATCGGCCCCTCGCGGCCGGGACACGGGCCGCCGGAGGGTGGAGGCGAGACAGGGAGGTGGGTGCGGTGATCACTTCGAAGACCTGGGAGTTCCACGCGGGTGACCGCGTCACGGTGTTCCGCGACTGCTCCTACGGCGCGGCCGAGGACGCGTACGTGGTGGAGGTCCGCGCGGACCGCAGCCTGCGGCTCGAGTTCGGCGACGGCCACCGCAGCTCGCTGCGCAACGGCCACGTCGAGCTGTGCGAGGTACGGGGCGGGTGAGGCTCCCTGCCTGCCCGCCAGTGATTCAGTCCTCGGTCAGCGGCTGCTCGCACCAGATGACCTTGCCGTCCGGGGTGTAGCGGGTGCCCCAGCGGTGGGCGAGCTGGGCGACCAGGAAGAGGCCGCGGCCGCCCTCGTCGGTGGTGGCGGCCCAGCGCAGGTGCGGGGCGGTGCTGCTGCCGTCGGACACTTCGCAGATCAGGCTGGTGTCGCGCAGCAGCCGGACCCGCACCGGCGAGGCGCCGTAGCGGATGGCGTTGGTGACCAGCTCGCTGAGGATCAGCTCGGTGGTGAAGACGATGTCGTCCAGCCCCCACTCGGCGAGGCGGCGGGCGGCGGCGGAGCGGACTTCGGCCACCGCCGACGGGTCCACCCGGACGTCCCACTCGGCCACCTGGTCGGGCGCCAGCCGCCCCGTCCGGGCGACCAGCAGGGCCACGTCGTCGGTGGCGCGGGCGACCTGGGCCGTCCGGGCCACGGCCTGGCAGGTCTCCTCCGGGGAGCGGTGGCCGCCGTCGGCGAGGACGGCGGCCAGCTGGTCCAGGCCCTGGTCGATGTCCCGGCCGCGGGACTCCACCAGGCCGTCGGTGAAGAGCACCAGACGGGAGCCCTCCTCGATCTTCAGCTCGGTGGTGCCGAACGGGTGGCCGCCCACGCCGAGCGGGGGCGCCAGCGCCGTCCCGGGGTACTCGACCGTGCCGTCGGGGTGGACCAGCGCCGGGCCGAGGTGCCCGGCCCGGGCGATGGTGCAGATCCCGGTGACCGGGTCGTAGACCGCGTACGCGCAGGTCGAGCCGGTGATCTTGAAGGCGTCGCACTCCTCGTCGGTCTGCGAGACCAGCTCGTCCAGCCGCTCGAGCACTTCGTCCGGCGGCAGGTCGAGGGCCGCGAAGGTGCGGATGGCGGTGCGCAGCCGCCCCATCGCCACGGCGGCGTTGATGCCGTGGCCGACCACGTCGCCCACCACCAGCGCGGTGCGCAGGCCCGGCAGGCTGATCACGTCGAACCAGTCGCCGCCCACCCCGGCACTGGCCGGCTGGTACCGGTACGCCACCTCCAGGGCGGTCTGCTCGGGCACGACCTGCGGCAGCAGGCTGCGCTGCAGGGCGGCGGCGGTGCCGTGCTCGCGGGCGTAGCGGCGGGCGTTGTCGATCGAGACGGCGGCGCGGGCCGCCATCTCCTCGGCGAGCAGCAGGTCGTCGGCGTCGAACTGGGCGCCGGCCGGCCGGCGGCGGAACTCGACCAGGCCGAGCACCCGGCCGTGCACCCGCAAGGGCGCCACCAGCGCCGAGGCCCGCCGCCCGGCCGGCCCGCCGCCGGTCAGCACGGCGCGCCCGGACTCCAGGGCACGGGCCTGCGGCGAGCCCTTGGCCGGGGTGAAGCTGCCGCTGGCGACGGCGCCGTGCACCCCGCGCAGCACGGTCCGGCGCAGCACCTGCGGGCCCGGCTCCGGCTCCTCGCCCAGGGTGACGCCCGCGACCAGGTCGACCGCGACCACGTCGGCGAAGCGCCCGGCCGCGACATCGGCCAGCTCCTCGCAGGTGCGGTTCATGTCGAGGCTGCGGCCGATCCGCAGGCCGGCCTCGTAGAGCAGCTGGCGGCGCCGCCCGGCGTCCTCTACCCGGCTGGTGAGCTCGTGCAGCTCGGTCGAGTCCCGCAGGGTGAGCACCGTGCCGGGCCGGCCGCCGTACGGGGCGGTCGGGCGCTTGTTGACCGCCAGCAGCCGGTCGCCGGCCCGGTGGATGCCGTCGGTGACGGCCTCGGCGGAGATCAGCAGCGCGACGGTCTGCGGGTCGAGCCCCAGCTCGCCGACCGGCCGCTGCTCGGCGTCCTCCGGCAGGCCGAGCAGCCGCCGGGCCTCGTCGTTGGCGAGGATCACGGTGGCGTCCTCGCCGATGATCAGCACACCCTCGCGGACGGCGTGCAGCACCGCGTCGTGGTGCTCGTACATCCGGGCCAGCTCGCGGGGGCCGAGCCCCCTGGTCTGGCGCAGCAGGCGGCGGCTGGCCAGCACGGTGACCACGGCGGCCAGCGCCACGGCGGCCGCCGCCCCGCCGAGCAGCACCGGCAGGTGCGAGCCGACCAGCGAATTGACCCGGCCGACGGTGATGTTGACCGCGACCACGCCCTTGGGGGTGCCGTCCGGGGTGAACACAGGCACCGCCGTCACGATCGAGCGGAAACCCGGCTCGTCCAGGTCGAAGGTGACGGTGTGCCCGGCCCTCAGCTGGGGCAGCACCTCGGAGAGCACGTAGGCCGGCGGCTGGTACGGGTGGCCGACGTAGGCGGGGTAGGGGGAGGTGAGCTGGACGGAGGCGGTGTTGAGCACCACCACCGAGTCCACCCCGGTGGCCTGCCGGACGGCCTCGGCCTCCGGCTGCAGCACCGCCGAGGGGACGGCGCTGTCCAGCGCGGGGATCAGCCCGGGGGAGTGCGCGAAGGACTCCGCCACCCCCCTGGTCACCCGGCGCGCGTCACTGACCGTGCTCGACCGGGCCTGCAGCACCATCGCGGTCAGCGCGGCCGTCACGAGCAGCAGCATGATCGCCAGCTCGATCAGCAGCGCCCGGCCGGCCAGGCTGCGGACGGTCAGCAGCCCCCGGGCACCGCTGCGCCCTGGCCGTCCGGCCGTCCGGGAGGCCCGGGCGGGGGCCGGGATCCGGGCCGGCGGGCCGGGCGGGGCCGGGGGCGGAGGCGACTTGAGCAGGACCATGGGAGCAATCCCCGTTCTCGACCACTGCGCGTGAGCAGCCGACGGAATCCACCATGGCGGGGCGGGCCCGGTGGCCGGTACGGGGAAAATACGTATTCGACTACGTATTCTCAGAATGTCGGGATCGTCCCGGTTTGATGATCATCGGGGGTGAACCCGGGTGACCGCAGCGGAGGGCCCGGGCCGGGCCGGGAATCTCCCGGCCGACCTGACCAGCTTCGTCGGCCGTCGGCAGGAGATCACCGAGGCACGTCGGCTGCTCCCCACCACCCGGCTGCTCACCCTCACCGGCCCCGGCGGGGTCGGCAAGACCAGGTTGGCGCTGCGGGTGGCCGAGACCGCCCGGCGGAGCTACCCCGACGGCACCTGGCTGGTCGAGCTCGCCGACCTCGGCGACGCCTCGCTGCTCGCCCACACCGCCGCGGAGGCGCTCGGCCTGCACGCCGAGAGCGCCCGGCCCCCCGCCGAGCTGCTGATCGACCACCTCGCCCCGCGCACCACGCTGCTCGTGCTCGACAACTGCGAGCACCTGGTGGAGGAGTGTGCCGCCTTCGTGGCCAGGCTGCTGCGCGCCTGCCCCGGCCTCACCGTGCTCGCCACCAGCCGCCAGTCGCTCGGCGGCTACGGCGAGACGGTGCTCCTGGTGCCGCCGCTGCCGGTGCCCGAGGGGGAGCCGGGCCGGGCCGAACTCGCCCGCTACGACTCGGTGGTGCTGTTCACCGAGCGGGCCCGGGCGGCGCTGCCGGGCTTCGACCCGGAGAGCGTGCCGCCCGAGGTGCTGGCCCGGCTCTGCCGCGAGCTCGAGGGCATCCCGCTGGCCATCGAACTCGCGGCGGTCTGGCTGCGGGCGCTCTCGCCGGGCGAGCTGGCACAGCGGCTCGACGAGCGCTACCGGCTGCTCACCACCGGCCCGCGCAGCGCGCCCGGCCGCCAGCGCACCCTGCGGGCGCTGATCGACTGGAGCCACGAGCTGTGCTCCCGGCCCGAGCAACTGCTCTGGGCCAGGGCCTCGGTGTTCGCCGGCGGCTTCGACCTGGCGGCGGCGGAGGCCGTCGGCGGGGGCGACGGGGTGGCGGCCGAGGACGTCCCGGAGCTGGTCCGCTCGCTGGTCGACAAGTCGGTGCTGATCCGGGAGGAGCACCGGGGCAGTGTCCGGTACCGGATGCTGGAGACGCTGCGCGAGTACGGCCAGGAGCTGCTCGCGGGCGGCGGGGAGGAGCAGGCCGTCCGGGCCCGGCACCGGGACTGCTACGCCGCGCTGGTCGGCCGGTTCGCGGCGGAGTGGATCGGGCCGGCCCAGGAGGCCTGGCTGGAGCGGCTGGAGCTGGAGCACGCCAACCTCCGGGCCGCGCTGGGGTACTGCCTCGGCCGGGCGGGCGAGGCCGTGGTGGCGCTGCGGATCGCCACCGGCATCGACGAGTTCTGGACCGTCCGGGGGATCAACACCGAGGCGCGCTACTGGCTCGGCCAGGCGCTGGCGGCGGCGCCCGAGCCGAGCCGCGAGCGGGTCTCGGGCCTGTGCCTGAGCGCCTGGTACGCGCTGCTGCAGGGAGAGGCCGGGGCCGCCGCCCCGCTGCTGGCCGAGGCCCAGGAGCTGCTCGAGGTGGTCGGCGGGGCGGGCCGGGCGGCGTACGCCGCGCAGGTGCGCGGCATGGCGGCGCTGTTCGCCGGGGAACCCGACCGGGCGCAGCCGCTGCTGGAGACGGCACTGGCCGGGTTCCGGGCCGGGCGCCCGGGCGGAGAGCTGTCCGCGCTCACCGTGCTGGGCCTGGCGGAGGGGCTGCAGGGCTCCCGGGAGCCGGGCCTGGCCCACCTGGAGGAGGCGCTCGCGCTGGCCGAGGGCCTGGGGGAGGTGTACTGGCGGTCCTGGGCGCTGTGGGCGCTCGCCTTCCTGGAGCTCGGCCACGACCTGGCGCGGGCGGAGGCGGCCGCCAAGGAGGCGCTCGCGGTCCACGGCCGGCTGCGCAGCGAGCTCGGCACGGCCTTCACCCTCGAGCTGCTGGCCTGGGTGAGCACCCGGCAGGGGCGGCACGCCCGGGCCGCCGTGCTGTTCGGCGCGGCCGCCGCCGGCTGGGAGCGGATGGACGCGGGCCCGGACGGGTACCGCCCGGTGGCCGCCGCGCACGCGCAGCACACCGCCGAGACCCGGGCGGCCCTCGGAGCGGACCGGTACGAGGACGCGCTCCGGCAGGGGCGGCGGCTGCCGGCCCGGCGGGCGGTCGAGCAGGCGCTGGAGCAGCGCGGGCCGACGGGCCGGCCGCCCGACGCCGCCGCGGCCTCGCTGACCCCCAGGGAGCGGCAGATCGCCGCGCTGCTGGCCGAGGGCCTCTCCAACAAGGACATCGCGGCCCGGCTGGTGGTCTCGCCGCGCACCGCCGAGACACACGTCGACCACATCCTGCGCAAACTCGGATTCAGCTCCCGTACCCAGATCGCCGCCTGGGTCGCCGGGCAGGAGCGCGACCCCGGGCCCGAGGACTGACCCGGATCTTGTATCGTTGCCCGCGAATCATCCAGAGGGGTGGAGGGACCGGCCCTACGAAGCCCCGGCAACTCCCCGTCCGGCTCGGCGTGCGAAGTACGCGCCAGACCGTGCGGGGGCAGTGCCAACTCCGGCCTGTCGCCAACGTGGCGCGGGAAAGATGAGGAGACACGGTGCTCTCTGTGCTGTCCTTCGCCCGGGCGCTTCCCGCCCCGGCCCTTCCGCGTACCCGTCTCGTGCCCGGCGCAGGCCCTCGGCCGAATTCCCCGGCCCTTCCGCGCTGACCACCCCCGCTCCCCGCGTGGAGCAGCCGTGCGCGCAACCTCACTGCCGCGTACGGCCTTTGAGACTGGAGTACCTGTCCATGGACAACACGAGCGGCGTCGGCGTGCTCGACAAGGTCACCACCATCCTCGGCACCCTGGAGTCCGGGCCCACCACCCTGGGCGAACTGGTGGTGGCCACCGGCCTGGCCCGGCCCACCGCGCACCGCCTCGCCGTCGCGCTTGAGCACCACCGCCTGGTCAGCCGGGACCTGCAGGGCCGGTTCGTGCTCGGCCCCCGGCTCGCCGAGCTCTCGGCGGCCGCCGGGGAGGACCGGCTGCTCGCGGCGGCCGGCCCGGTGCTGACCCACCTGCGGGACGTCACCGGCGAGAGCGCCCAGCTCTACCGCCGCCAGGGCGAACTGCGGATCTGCGTGGCCGCCGCCGAGCGGCTCTACGGCCTGCGGGACACCGTCCCGCTCGGCATCACCCTGCCGATGAAGGTCGGCTCGGCCGCACAGATCCTGCTCGCCTGGGAGGAGCCCGAGCGCCTGCACCGGGGGCTGCAGGGGGCCAGGTTCACCGCCACCGCCCTCAGCGGCGTGCGGCGGCGCGGCTGGGCCCAGTCCATCGGCGAACGCGAACCCGGCGTCGCCTCCGTCTCCGCCCCCGTCCGCGGCCCGGGCCACCGGGTGGTGGCCGCCGTCTCCGTCTCCGGCCCGATCGAGCGCCTCACCCGCCACCCCGGCGCCCGCCTCTCCCAGGCCGTGGTCGAGGCGGCCGACCGCCTCACCGAGGCGCTGCGCCACGCCTGACCGGCGGGGTCTGAGGCATTGTCAGTCCGGCGGCATACGGTGGGGCGGACCACACGGCTTTGCGGGAGGAGCTCCATGTCACGCGTACGGGTGCACAACTTCGGGGTCTCGCTGGACGGGTACGCCACCGGCGACGGCCAGAGCCTGGAGGCGCCGTTCGGCCACGCGGGCTCGCGGCTGCTCGACTGGGCGCTGGGGACTCGGACCTTCCGGGAGATGATCCACGGTCAGAGCGGCGGCTCCACCGGGGTCGACGACGCCCTCGCGGCCAGCTCGTTCCAGGGCATCGGCGCCGAGATCATGGGGCGGAACAAGTTCGGCCCGCAGCGCGGGCCGTGGCAGGACGAGGAGTGGCGCGGCTGGTGGGGCGACAACCCGCCTTTCCACACCCCCGTCTTCGTCCTCACCCACCACCCCCGCCCGTCGATCGAGCTCGAGGGCGGCACCACCTTCTACTTCGTCGACGCCCCGCCGGAGGAGGCGCTGCGGCGGGCCCGGGAGGCGGCCGGCGGGCTGGACGTACGGATCGGCGGCGGGCCGACCACCGTGCGGGAGTTCCTGGCCGGTGACTTGATCGACTTCATGCACGTGGCCGTGGTGCCGGTCGTGCTGGGGCGCGGAGTGCGGCTGTGGGAGGGGCTGGAAGGGCTGGAGGAGCGGTTCGAGGTGGAGTCCACCGTCGCGCCCAGCGGGGTCACCCACCTGACCTTCACCCGGCGGTAGCGGGCGGCGGCCACGGCGGTGAGGCCGTCCCTGGGGCGGGACGGCCTCCGCGGTCCGTCAGAACGCCGAGTGGGCGAACCAGTGGGCCAGCAGTGCGTCGTCGCCGTGCACCTCGAAGCGGTCCGAGGTGCGGTCGAGGCGGCCGTAGAGCAGGAGCAGCAGGTCGGCGGCGGTGCCGCGGACGGTGGCGTCGGCGGGCTCGGCGGGCTCCTCGGAGAGCTTCTCGGAGGTCTCGAGGGTGAGGCTGTCGGGGCGCAGGCGGACCAGCCAGTCGCCCGCGCCGTCGGTGCGGGCGAAGCGGATGGTGCGGTTCTCGGCGCGCAGCTCGGCCGTCTTCGGGGCGAAGAGGGCGGCGAAGGGCAGGTTGGTCAGGAACTCGGCCACGCCGTCGGCCGCGAGCGCCGGGTCGATGTCGGCGGGGAGGCCGAGTGCGAGCTCGGCGTCCACCCGGTGGACCAGCGTCTCGAAGGCCATCCGGCGGACCCAGAACCTGGCGTGCTGGTCCGCGCCCCAGGCCCACATGGGCGCGTCCAGGTCGAGCCCGGTCCAGACGGCGGCGGCCTCCGCGGCGGCCTCGCCCAGCCAGGCGGGGTACTCCGCCGGGCTCTCCGGCAGCTTGAGGTCGACGTCACGGCTGGTCGGCGGCTGCAGGCTGCCCTTGCCGAGCAGGTCGGTGAACCAGCGCTGCGCGCTGCCGGTGTGCCGGACCAGGTCGGCCAGCGTCCAGTCCGGGCAGGTGGGAACGGGGAGCGACGGGTCGGCGTGCTGGACGGCCGCGACGAAGCGGGTGGTCTCGGCGGCGACGGCGGTGCCGTGGTCGAGCGGGGTCATGAACGTGGTCTCCAGGCGCTCAATGTTTCAGTACGTGAAACAACCCTGAAGACGCTAAGCCTCAAATGTTGACCCTGTCAAACATTGCGGGGGATGACGATGAGCGAGCAGCACACCGAACCGGTGGTAAGCGTCCGCGGTGGCGCCGGCTGCCGGCCGCTCGGGCGGGGTGAGGCGTCACTCGGGGCGTGCCGGGGCCGGCTCGTGGTCGGGGTAGGCGGCGAGGAGGGCGAGCCAGAGCTGGAAGCGGTCCTGCATGGACTGCAGGGAGCGGCCGGTGAGGCGTTCGATCTGGTCGAGGCGGTAGCGGACGGTGTTGCGGTGGACGTAGAGCTGGTCGGCGACGGCCTGGACGGAGCAGTCGGCGGCCAGGTAGGCGTGCAGGGTGGTGACCAGGCCGGCGTTGTTGGCCCCGTCGAAGCGGGTGAGCGGGCGCAGCACTTCGGCGGCCAGCTGCTTGAGCGGCAGGTCGGGGCTGGAGAGCAGCAGGCGCGGCAGGTTCAGCGGATCGCCCGCGTGGACACCGGGCCCCCGGGAGAGCGCCGCCTGGGCCTCGAACCAGCTCCAGCGCAGCCCGTCCACGCCCCGGTAGCAGCCGCCGATGCCGACCGAGGCGCGGGTGTCGAGACCGGCCAGCGCGCCGGCGAGCCGCCGGGCCGGCTCCTCCACGGGCGCCGACTGCGGGAGGAGGGCCACCAGGTACCGGCCCACCACGGCCGTGAGCACCGGCTCGGGGGCGTCCGCCTGCTCCGGGGCCAGCCACGGCAGCCGGGCCAGCCGCTGCTCGGCCGCCCGGTCGCCGCCCTCCGGTGCCAGGGCGCCCAGTACGACCCGGTGGGCCGCCTTCGCGTCGAGCCCGAAGGCGGCGAGTCTGCGCTCGGCGGCCGCCGGTGCGAGCACGTCCCGCACGATGTCCTCCACCACCTGGCCGACCAGCTCCCGCCGCCCGGCCAGGTGCGCCTGACGGCGGGCCAGCTCCAGGCCGATCAGCCGCACCGCGTACGGCAGCACCTCCGCCGCCGGCCCGGCCGAGCGCAGGCACAGGTGACCCGCGAGGGCCCCGTCCACCTGGACGGGCAGCCGCAGCGGCCCGGTGGGCCCCGGCCCGTCCCGCCGCTCCGGGACGGCGGCCAGCACCACGCCGTGCCGGTCGACCACCGCCGCCTCGGAGCCACTGGCCCGGTGCAGCACCCGCAGCAGCGCGGTCAGCCCCTCGCCGGACAGCAGGGCCTGGACCAGCAGGTCGTGCTGGTCCACCAGCCGCCGCTGCGCACTGTGGTCCTCGGCCGCGATCCGCTCCGCCACCAGCCGGTTGACCGCGATGAACGGTGTCTCGTAAGGGACTTCGAGCACCGCCAGGCCCGCCCGCTCGGCCTCGGCCACCGTGGCCCGCGGCACGGCGGTGTGGCTCAGCCCGGTGCCGAAGCCGATGCCGGAGGCGCCCGCGGCCGCCACCTGGCGGACGAAGCCGGCCTGGGCGGCGGCGGTGCGCTGGCGCAGGCCGGTGGTGAGGAGCAGCTCGCCACCCGTCATCCACGGGGTCGGATCGGCCAGTTCGGTCACCGCGACCCACCGTACGACGCGGTCGAGGCCGGCCGGGCCGGTGCACAGCCGCAGGCCGAGGGCCTGGTCCTGGAGCAGATCACGCAGAGCTACGGGCATGCGCGGGACTGTAGCGCCGCACAACTCACCGGCGGAAGACCGTGCGGGTGTCCATGGCCGGCGGGAGCCGGTCTTCCCTAGGGTTCGAGGTGCCGAGCCGTCGGTCACGGCGGAGGGAACGACCCGAGGGGTACGCGGAGTTGACGAACGAAGACCGCCGGTCTGAGGCCGCCGGACCCGGCGCGATCCGGCTCGAAGGCCTGGCGAAGAGCTTCGACGGCCAGGTCCGCGCGGTCGACGGGGTGGACCTGGAGATCGGCGAGGGCGAGTTCTTCGCGATGCTCGGGCCGTCCGGCTCCGGGAAGACCACGGTGCTGCGCATGATCGCCGGCTTCGAGGCGCCGAGCTCGGGCCGGATCCTGCTCGGCGGCACCGATGTCACCGCGCTCGCGCCGTTCGACCGGGACGTCAACACGGTGTTCCAGGACTACGCGCTCTTCCCGCACATGACGATCGAACAGAACGTCGGCTACGGCCTGATGGTGCGCAAGGTGCCCAAGGCCGAGCGGGCCGAGCGGGTGCGGGCGGCGCTCGCGATGGTCCGCCTCGACGGCTTCGAGCGGCGGCGCCCCGCGCAGCTATCCGGCGGCCAGCGTCAACGGGTGGCGCTGGCACGGGCGTTGGTGAACCGGCCGAAGGTGCTGCTGCTCGACGAGCCGCTGGGGGCGCTCGACCTGAAGCTGCGGCACGAGATGCAGGTGGAGCTCAAGCAGATCCAGCGCGAGGTGGGGATCACCTTCGTGTTCGTCACCCACGACCAGGACGAGGCGCTCACCATGGCCGACCGGGTCGCGGTGTTCAACGCCGGGCGGATCGAACAGGTCGGACCGCCCGCCGAGGTGTACGAGCACCCGGCCACCGCGTTCGTGGCCGGCTTCGTCGGCACCTCCAACCTGCTCGACGGCCAGGCGGCCGAGCAAGTCGTCGGGGAGAGCGGCCTGTTCAGCATCCGGCCGGAGAAGATCCGGATAGCTCACCCGGACGACCCGGCCGGCCCCGACGAGCTCTCCGCGACCGGGCGGGTGGCCGAGGTGGTCTACGCGGGCGGCCACACCCGCTTCCTGGTCGACCTGACGGCGGGCGGCCGGCTCACCGCCGTCCGGCAGAACCTGGAGGAGGGCTCGGCCGACGTCCAGCGCCACCGCGGCGCCGAGGTCGTCCTCGCCTGGCAGCGGGGGCACACCGTCCGCGTCGGCTCCTGACACCCACTTCCCTCGAGAACGGACCAACTCGCATGCGTATCCGCTCGATCGCCGCCGCCGTGGCCGCGGCGCTGCTCGCCGCAGGCTGCAGCAGCGCCGCTCCGACCGCCGGGGCCGGCCACAGCCTGACGCCGCCGAAGCTGCCGATGCTCCAGACCCTGGGCACCGGGGAGGGCCAGGTGAACCTGGTCGCCTGGGCCGGGTACGCCGAGGACGGGGCGGACGACAAGGACGTCGACTGGGTCCACCCCTTCGAGCAGCAGACCGGCTGCAAGGTCAACACGAAGATCGCCGGGACGTCGGACGAGATGGTCTCGCTGATGAAGACCGGCCAGTACGACGCCGTCTCGGCCTCCGGGGACGCGACCCTGCGGCTGATCGCGGCCGGGGACGTCGCGCCGGTCAACACCTCGCTGGTGGCGAACTACGCGGACATCTACCCAGGCCTGAAGAACCAGCCGTGGAACTCGGTGAACGGCCAGATGTACGGCATCCCGCACGGCCGCGGCGCCAACCTGCTGATGTACCGCACCGACAAGGTCTCCCCGGCGCCGGACTCCTGGAGCGTGGTCTTCGACGGCGCCTCGAAGTACGCCGGCCACGTCACCGCCTACGATTCGCCGATCTACCTCGCCGACGCCGCGCTGTACCTGATGAAGACCAAGGCCGAGCTGGGCATCAAGAACCCCTACGCCCTGGACGACGCCCAACTGAAGGCGGCCGTCGAGCTCTTGAAGACCCAGCACAAGGCGGTCGGCGAGTACTGGAGCGACTACCAGAAGTCGGAGAACTCCTTCAAGACCGGCGACAGCGTGGTCGGCACCACCTGGCAGGTGATCGCCAACATGGCGCAGACCGACAAGGCGCCGGTGCAGGCGGTGCTGCCCAAGGAGGGCGCCACCGGCTGGTCGGACACCTGGATGGTCTCGGCGAAGGCGGCGCACCCCGACTGCGCCTACCAGTGGATGAACTGGATCGTCTCGCCGAAGGTGAACGCCCAGGTCGCCGAGTGGTTCGGCGAGGCGCCGTCCAACGCCAAGGCCTGCGACCTGACCTCGGACAAGAAGTTCTGCGCCACCTTCCACGCCGCGGACGACGCGTACTGGAAGAACGTCTACTACTGGACCACCCCGGTCAAGAACTGCCTGGACGGCCGGGGCACGGTCTGCACCGACTACGCCGCCTGGACGGCCGCGTGGACCGAGATCAAGGGCTGATGATGGCCCCCGACCTGGCCGCCCCGTCGCCGCTGGTGCGGCGGGGCGGTGTCCGTTCCCTGGCCTCGGCGCTGCACCGGCACGCCCGGCTGCGGCTCGCACTGCTGCTGGCGGCGCCGATGGCCTGGCTGGTGCTCGCCTACCTGGGCTCGCTCGCCGTGCTGCTGCTCTCCGCCTTCTGGACCATCGACGACTTCACCTACAACGTCGTCCAGGTCTGGAACACCGCCAACTTCACCACCGTGTTCACCGAGCCGGTCTACCGGGCGATCGCGCTGCGCACCCTCGGCATCGCGGCGGCCGTCACCGTGATCGACGCCCTGGTGGCCTTCCCGATGGCCTTCTACATGGCCCGGATCGCCCGGCCACGCACCCGCAAGCTGCTGGTGGTCGCCGTGCTGACCCCGCTCTGGGCCAGCTACCTGGTCAAGGCGTACGCCTGGCGGGTCATCTTCAGCCAGGGCGGCGTGCTCGACTGGGCGGGCAAGCCGTTCGGGGTGTCCAGCCCCGGGTACGGCACGGCGGCGGTGATCGTGGTCCTCGCCTACCTGTGGCTGCCGTACATGATCCTGCCGATCCACGCGGGCCTTGAGAACCTGCCGGCCAACCTCCTCGACGCCTCCGCCGACCTGGGCGCCTCGGCCGGGCGGACGTTCCGTTCGGTGGTGCTGCCGCTCACCCTGCCCTCGGTGTTCGCCGGGTCGGTCTTCACCTTCTCGCTCAGCCTGGGCGACTACATCGCGGTGCGGATCGTCGGCGGCAAGACCCAGGTGCTCGGCACCGCGATCGCCGACAACGTGACGCTCAACCTGCCGCTGGCGGCCGCGCTGTCCTGCGTACCGGTCCTGATGATCGTCGGCTACCTGCTCGCCGTGCGCCGCTCCGGCGCCCTGGACTCCCTCTAAGGGGCCACCGTGACCTTCTCCCGGCGCACCCGGATCGCCCTGCGGGCGGCCATGGCCGCGGGCCTCGCGGTGATCTACCTGCCGCTGCTGCTCGTGCTGCTCAACTCCTTCAACCGGGACCGCTCCTTCGCCTGGCCGCCGACCGGTCTCACCACCGAGTGGTGGTCCCGAGCCTGGGAGTCGGAGGGTGCCCGCAGCGCCCTGCTCACCTCGCTGCAGGCGGGCGCCGGGGCGACGGCGGTGGCGCTGGTGCTCGGTACGATGACCGCCTTCGCCGTCCAGCGGTACCGCTTCTTCGGGCGGCAGGCGGTGTCGTTCCTGGTCGTCCTTCCGATCGCGCTGCCCGGCATCGTCACCGGCATCGCGCTCAACGCGGCCTTCCGGACGGTGCTGGGCCCGGCAGGGATCGGCTTCGGCCTGCTCACCGTGATCGTGGGGCACGCCACGTTCTGCATCGTGGTGGTCTTCAACAACGTCATCGCCCGGCTGCGCCGGCTCTCCCCCTCGGCGGAGGAGGCCTCGGCCGACCTCGGCGCCCACACCTTCCAGACCTTCCGGTACGTCACCTTCCCGGCCGTCCGGTCCGCCCTCCTCGCGGGCGGCCTGCTGGCCTTCGCGCTCTCCTTCGACGAGATCGTGGTGACCACCTTCACCGCCGGGCCCGGCGTGCAGACCCTGCCGGTGTGGATCTACGCCAACCTCGCCCGGCCGAACCAGGCACCGGTGGTGAACGTGGTCGCGGCGCTGCTGGTCCTGCTCTCCGTGGTCCCGGTGTACCTGGCCCAGCGGCTCTCCGCCCCCGCCCTGCCGGGGACGGACCGGCGTGCGGGCGGTGGACGGTGAGCATGCCGGCCCGGGCTACCGGGCGGTCCGGTTACGACCCCCAGTAGACGGTGACGATGATCCAGTCGCTCCTGTACTCGCTCCAGCCGACGATGACGTGCAACTGGCCTTCGGCCTTCTCCGCGATGTAGTGCCAGTTGCCGTTGTCCTGGCAGAAGGGCCTGATGTTCCGCATCACGCCGTCGATCTCGTCCCGGGTGACCTGACGTCCGTTCATCCGGTCCAGTGCGTGGTCGGAGAGGTAGGGGGCGTAGGTCGGCGCCTGGGGGTCGGTGTGACAGTTCGTCGTTGCCGTGCAGTCGAAGTCGCAGCGGACGGCCGGGCGCGCGAGGCCCGGTGTCGCGGCGAGCGCGGGGCCGGAGAGCAGGGCCAGTCCGGCGGTGACCGCGGCGACTGCGGCGAGGCGAAGACGGTTCGGCTTGATCACGGGGGTTTCCTCTTCCGGGTTGGTTCCGCGGCTTTCTGCCGCTGGGGAAGAGGATGGTCGGCGGCGATCCACGCGTGATCTGCGGAACGTCTACGGCCCGGCCGACTTGGCCGGGCCGAGCGCGTGGTCAGCTGATGCAGGTCAGGGTGGCCTGCCAGAAGTGCGGGGCGAGCGTCTGCACGTCCAGGTCGCACTGGGCGTTGGTGTACCCGGCGGCGTGGGCCTGGCTGTAGGCGGACTGGCGGGCGGTGTAGGAGTCCTGGCCGGTGCCGACGAAGTAGCCGCTGGCGGCCGAGGCGGTGGTGGTGACGCCCGCGAGGGCGAGCAGGGTGGCGGCGGTCAGGGACACGGCGGCGATGCGGCGGGGAAGTGACGTCATGACTGTTCTCCGTCTCGGTCGGTGGAGCGGGTGCATGCGGTCCGTTCGGTGCCGGTTCTCGGCAAGCCGGGACTGTAGCAACTGACATGACGGGGCAACAGGTCTTCGTCAGCTGAAGTGATCGGTGCGGTCCTCTAGGGTGGAAGTGAGCCGGGGGGCGCACGGGTGGTTCGGGTGCCCCCTGGTGTTGGCAGGTTGTGGGGACGAGCTCGAGGAGCGGGTTGTGATGAGTGGTCGGTTCGCCGGGAAGGTCGTTGTGGTCACCGGGGCGGGGGCGGGGATCGGCCGCGCCAGCGCGCGGGCGTTCGCGCGGGAAGGGGCCGTGGTGGTGGCCGCCGGGGCGCGGGCGGAGTCGATCGAGGAGACCGTCCGGCTGGTGAAGGAGGACGGGGGCGTCGCCGACTCGGTGGTGGCGGACGTGAGCCGGGCCGAGGACATGGAGCGGCTGGTGCAGGCGGTGGTGGAGCGGCACGGCGGGCTGCACGTCGCGCACAACAACGCGGGCATCCTCGGCCGCCCGGCGCCGGTCGCGGACCTCGACCTGACGATGTGGCAGTCGGTTCTGGACGTGAATCTGACCGGCGTCCTGCTGAGCATGCAGTACCAGATCCGGCACATGCGCGAGCACGGCGGCGGAGCCATCGTCAACACCGCCTCCAACATCGGCGCGCACGGCCGCCGCCCCGGCCTGGCCGCGTACGCCGCCTCGAAGGCGGCGGTGAGCACCCTGACGAAGGTCGCGGCGCTCGACCACATCAAGGACAACATCCGGATCAACGCGGTGAGTCCGGGCGCGACCGACACCACCATGTCGCTGCGCCCGGGCGAGACGGCGGACGGCCGGGCCGAGCGGCTGGCCTCGGCGGTGCCGATCGGCCGGGTCGGGACGACGGACGAGGTGGTGGCGACCGTCCTGTGGCTGGCCTCGGCGGAGGCGAGCTTCGTGGTCGGGCACGACCTGGTGGTGGACGGTGGCGCGACCGCCTGACGGCCGGAATAGGCCCGGCCACGTGGGTGTGGTCCACGCGGCCGGGCTCCCCCACATACGGTTGGTTCTCGGGAGGGGCGGTCAGTGTGTCAGGCGGCGGTGCACCGGAGGGTGACGTAGGCCTCCCAGGTGGTCTGCGCCCAGTTGACCGGGGCGCTGGTGCTGGAGACGACCTGGCACTGGGTGGGGTAGTCGAAGCCCGCGTTCCGGGCACTGACGTCGGCGGCGCCGGTCGCGCCGTTGACCGCCCAGAAGCTGTTCGGGCCGAACGCGTGGCCGGTGAAGGTCGCCGTGGTGGCGGCCGAGGCGGTCGCCGGGAGCGCGGCTCCGGTCAGAAGCAGGGCGCCGACGGCGGTCGAGGTGCCGAGCACGCGGTGGAGCAGGGTCATGGTGATGACCTTTCAGGAGTGGCCGGCCTCGGGGAGCGGGAGGGGCGGCCGCGGTGTACCGGTGTGGTGGTCGGTGCCCGGATTCATTTCAGCACTTATGGGGCCGATTGTCATCAGCTCAAGTGAATTTGATCTATCTGGTGACCGGTCGGGGCCGTTGGTGGTGAGGGCGCTCAGCCGAGCTGGGCCTTCAGGAAGTTGGCGCCGTTGTAGCTGCCCCGGCCGGTGACCTTGTCGTACTTCGCGCCGGCCTGGTAGGCGCCGTTGCTGCCGCTGGTGACGTCGTGGAAGGCCGAGGAGTAGGCCGAGGTGCCGGCCAGTGACGGACTGGCCCTGGGCGGCCGCCTCATTGAGGTCGGTGTCCACCGCCACCCGGTTGCTCGCGGTCTCCCCGGCTTCGTAGATGCCCCAACTGATGGAGATGACCGGCACGTTGTCGCTGACCAGCTTGGCATAGACGGCCGTCTCCCCGGCGTCCGAGTTCGGCGCCTCGTACACCTTGATCGCGGCGCCCGGGGCGAGCGCCTGCACGACCTCGATGTCCAGCTCGACCTCGTCCTCGCCCGAGAGGTCGGTGGTGCCGCCGCCCGCGCCGACCACCACGGGGGTGGCGGGGGTGCGGTCGGCCGCGAGCGCGGCGAGTTCGTAGGCGGTCGCGGAGTCGTCGGCGTGCTCGGCCGCGGTGGCGAGGGAGTTGGCGAGCGTCTCCTCGGGCTCGGGCTCGGGCCGGGCGAAGGCGAGTTGGCGGGCCCGCTGCTCGGGTGGGAGGTGCGCGGGGGCGGGCAGGCCGTCGAAGAGGTCGACCAGACCGACGTACGGGAGGTGGGACTCCGAGGAGGCGGGTGCGCAGCGCAGCACGGCCCAGCCGGAGCGGGCGGCGAGGGTACGGGCGACGGTGGTGCGGCCGATCCCGGTGGGGCCGTGCAGCAGCAGGGAGTTGTGCTGGGCCAGGAGTGCGGCGGCGGTACGCAGGAAGCCTGCGCGGAGCGCGGCCCCGGTGCTGTGGTGTGCCCCCGTGTCGGCCATGCCCCGTCCTCCCTGCCGGCTGCGGACTCCCCCGGCCGGCTCGGCGCCGAGTGGGCTGAGCCGGACCTTCGGCAGTTCATCCCAGCCGTCGGGGCGGGTGGGCGTCAACAAGTGGCCGTGGGTGCGGGCCGGTTCGACACAGAGACTTCATGCCTGGGCGGGTGGTCAGCTCGAGGGTGGGGTGTCCTGGAGGGGGAAGGCCATCAGGCTGAGGCTGACCGGGGTGGTGCCCGGGGTGCGGACGGGCCGGGCGGCTTCGTGGAGTTCGACGGCGAGGGCCGCAAGGCGCGTGCGGGCGCTCTCCCACAGCTCGGGGTCGAGCCAGAGTTCGGCGTCGACGGTGACGCCGGTGCTGTCGGGTGCCCGGCGGGCGACGCGCTCGCGCAGCGTGTTCGCCATCGTCTCGGCGAGGAGCTGGGAGCCCTGGTGCTGGTCGGAGAGGGGGGTGCCGCGTACCGCGAGGTACCGGCGCTCGCGGCCGCCCCGGACGACCCGCTCCTCGGCGAGCTCGACCAGGCCGACGGCGTCCAGCCGCCGCAGGTGCTGGCTGGCGAGGGCGTGCGAGACGCCCAGCTCGCGGGCGAGTTCGGCGGCGGACATCGGCGCGGGCCAGATCAGGGTGAGGATCCGGAGCCGGAGCGGGTGGGCGAGCGCACGCAGCACGGGGTCGGTTTCGGTCACCGGGCCAGTAAACCGCATGGGCCGGCGGCGGCTCGGGAGTGATCACGAAGGGCTACCCCCAAGCAAATGATTGGGGGTAGTGTGACGGCTCCACGAATCGAACGGGGGATGGGTGTGAACTGGCACCTCGTCAAGGTGTTGCGGGAGCGCAACACGGGGCTCTACCTGGGTGGGGTGGTGGTCTCCGGCTTCGGGGACTCCGCGATGGCCCTGGCCGCCGGGATCTGGATCAAGGCGGTGACCGGCTCGGACAGCCTGGCCGCGCTGGCCGGGTTCTGCGTCTGGCTGCCCACGCTCGCCGGGCCGGTGGTCGGCACCTTCGCCGACCGGGTGCGGCGCCAGCCGCTGCTGGTCGGCGTCAACCTGGCGCTGGCCGTCGTGCTGCTCGCCCCGGCCGTGGCACCGGAGCCGGCCGTGCTGTGGGTGCTGCTCGGGGTGCTCACCGTGGTCGGGGTGGGGACGGTGCTGACCGACAGCGCCGAGACGGCGCTGGTCACCGCCGCCGTCCGCGAGGAGTTGCGCGGCGACTTCAACGGGCTGGTCCGCACCGCGATGGAGAGCTCCAAACTGGTCGCGCCGCTGGCGGGTGCCGGGCTGTACACCGCCTTCGGCGGCCCGGCGGTGGCCGCGCTGGACGCCGCCAGCTTCGTGCTCGCCGCCCTCGCCTTCCGGCTGATCCGGGTGCAGGAGGCCCCGCCGGAGCGCGCCGGGCGGCCGGACTGGCGGGCCGAGACGGCCGAGGGTGCCCGCTACCTGTGGCGGCACCCGGTGCTGCGGCCGCTGGTGCTCACGGCCGCGACGGCGATGGTGGCCTCCGGCCTGAGCAGCACCGCCACGTTTGCTCTGCTCGACCACGGCCTGCACCGGGCGGCGGCCTTCGCGGGCGTGCTGACGGCGCTGCAGGGGGTCGGCTCGATGGCCGGCGGCGTGGTGGCGGGCGCGCTGCTGCGGCGGATGCCGGAGCGGGTCTTCGTCGCGGTGGGGGTGGCGCTGTTCGCGCTCGGGGTGCTGGCCAGGGCCACCCCGTACCTGCCGGTGGTGCTGGCCGGGAGCCTGGCGGTCGGGATCGGGCTGCCCTGGCCGATCATCGCCGCGTTCACCGCCGTGCAGCGCGAGACCCCGGGCGGGCTGCTCGGCCGGGTGGCCGGCACGGCCGGGACGCTGGTCTTCGCCCCGACCGGGCTCGCGATGCTGCTGGGCACCGGGCTGGTGGCGACGATGGACTACCGCGTCCAGACGGTACTGGCCGGAGCCCTCGCGCTGGCCGCCGCGGGTCTGCTGGCCCGGCGGCGGGCGGCCGAGACGCAGGCCGCCTGACCGCGGGTCAGGCAGTGGCGCCGCGGGGGCCGGGTTCGGGGACCAGGCCGTGGGAGACGAGCCAGGGGGCAGTGGCGGCTGGAGAGGTCCGTCCCGGTAAGGGCTGGTCAGTTCGGCCTGGGCCGGCGGGCGTCCACCTCGATCTCGATCCGCATCCTGGGGTCGGCCAGCCCGCACACCATCATGGTGGCCGCCGGGCGGACGTCGCCGAAGTACCGGCGCAGCACGGGCCAGCACGGCTCGAAGTCCGCGCGCTCCGGCAGCAGGTAGCGCACCCGTACGACGTCGCCGAAGCCGCACCCCGCCTCCGCCAGGGCCGCGCCGATGTTGCGCAGGCACTGCTCGGCCTGGGCCACGACGCCCTCGGCGATCGTCATGGTCGCGTAGTCGAAGCCGGTGGTGCCGGACACGTACACCTGGTCGCCGTCCACCACCGCGCGGGCGTAGCCGATCTGCTCCTCGAAGGTGGAACCGCTGAGGATCGCTTGCCGCTCTGTCGCTGTCATGCGGGGAACGCTAGGCGGGCCTGCGGCGATACGTCCAATACGGCTTCGGGTACCAGCTGATATCTCCACGGGTATGGACGGCCCGGTCAGTCGGGCCATTCCTCGCAGTACTCGATGTGGAGCTGGCGGGCGGTGGGGGCGAGGGTGCCGTCGGTGCCGTGGAACTCCGTGCAGAAGTGCGAGGAGCTCGGGTGGGCGGCGGCGTGGCCGGGGCCGTCCTGGGCGAGGTCGAGGAAGTGGCGGGCGGTCTCCCGGAAGAGCTTCGCGCTGCCGGTCATGAAGAGCGTTTCGGCGTGCAGGTGCTGGTGGAACACATCGCGGTTCTCGCGGTGGTGGCGGGCCTCGAAGTCGATGGAGTCGACGGCGGGTGGGGCTTGGAGCGTGACGGTCCTCGGCCGGCCCGGGCCGAGGCGGGCGCGGAGCTCCTTCCAGCGGGCCGGGGCGAACTGGAGGGTGTGGTGGAGCAGCAGCAGGTCCAGCGGGCGGCCGTCGGCCGCCGACAGGGTCGCCGAGGGTAGCCGGTTGGTCCGCATCGGCAGGTGGATCAGTGCCCGGGGGGAGGTGGCGGCGAGGGCCCAGAGGGCACCGATGCACCGGGCGGCGTCCTGGTCGAGGTAGCAGTCCAGGTACCGGTCGTGGTCGAGGAGCGCGGCGTGGCGCAGTGGCCGGGCCGGGCGGATGACCTTGAACTCCGACGCGCCGAGGCGGGCCTGATGGATGGTGACGGGCAGTTTCAACGGGCTGTTCCGGTTACAGGTCGGTGGCCAGGTGGTGTCCGAGTGTGGCATGGTCGGCGCCGCTCCCCGGCGTGGTTTTCCGCCGGGGAGGGCCGCACGGGTGAACGGGGAGCAGGGCATGGCGACGGGGACGACACTCAACCTCTGGCGTGAGCAGCTGGGGGAGGTGCCCGAGGAGGTCTGGAGCCGCGCCGGGCTCCAGGTGCTGATCCTGGCGGACAACGGGCTGGCCCGGCTCTCCGACCGGATCGGGCGGCTGACGGAGCTGGTCACCCTCGACCTCGGGCACAACCGGCTCACCGAGCTGCCGGAGGCGCTGGGCGGGCTGGCCGGGCTCAGCGGGTGTCTGTACCTGCACGACAACCGCCTGGCTGAGCTGCCCGAGTCCTTGGGCGGGCTGACGCGGCTGCGGTACCTGAACGTCGGCGAGAACCCGCTGACCGCGCTGCCCGAAAGCATCGGCCGCCTCGGCGAGCTGGTCGAGCTGCGGGCCCAGTACGGCAGGCTGCGCGAGCTGCCGGCCGGGATCGGGGGCCTGCGGAAGCTGCGGGAGCTGTGGCTGCGCGGCAACCGGTTGAGCGGCCTGCCGTCCGCCTTCGGCGAGTTGGCGCAGCTGCGGCAGCTGGAGCTGCGGGAGAACGCGCTCACCGCGATCCCGGAGGTGCTGGCCCGCCTGCCGCTGCTGCGCCAGCTGGACCTGCGGAGCAACGGCATCACCGAGGTGCCCGACTGGGTGGCGCGGATGCCCGCGCTGGAGAAGCTCGACCTGCGGTGGAACCCGTGCGAGCCCTCCCGGCGGCTGCTCGCGGAGCTCGAGGCACGCGGGTGTGTCGTCCTGCGGTGAGGCGGGCGCGGAAAACCGGTCGACCGCGAACCGGGCCGGCCCTACGCTGACCGCCATGGGAACAGGGAAGACCTCCTACGTCTGTCTGCCCTGCCGGGCCTCCTACAAGCAGGGCTTCATGGGAGGCCAGGAGCGGCGCTGCCCGCGCTGCGCCGGCGGGCTGATCCACGTCGGATCCGCCTTCGCCGCGCCGCGGCGGCGGGACACCGCCGCCTGGCGGACGCTGTCCGTGCTGCTGAACGCGGGCATCCGCTTCCACACGGGCTGCTGCTGCGGGCCGGGCTACCGCCCGCGCACCCTCGGCGAGGTGCGCGAGCGGATGGCGTACGCGCGCCGGACGGGCGTGCCGTTCGAGCGGGCCCTGGTGAGCCCCGAGGTGCCGTAGGGTCAGCCCTCCAGACGCTCCAGGATGCGTTCCATGCCGCTGGTCCAGTTGTCGCGCAGGGCCAGGACGGCGGCCGGGACGCCCTCGGTGAGCAGGCATTCGGCGATGCGTTCGTGCTCGGCGGCGGTGCGCTCCAGGACGTCCTGGTCGCCGACTACCAGGCGTTCGTAGCGGTGCATGGTGAGCTTGAGGGAGGTGATCAAGTCCATCAGGCGCTCGTTGCGGCAGCCGGAGAGCAGCAGGTCGTGCCAGGCGTCGTCGTAACGCTCTATCACGTCGTACGGGGCCTGCTCGGCGCTGAAGGCGCGGGCCTCGGCGAGCAGCCGGGGGGCGATGGCGCGCAGGTGGGCGGGGTCGGAGAGCTCCAGGGCGAGGGACTCCATGGCGGCCACGATGGTGGTGAGGTCACGGAACTCCTGGGCGCTCAGCAACGCGAAGCGGAAGCCCTTGCCACGCTCGCTGGTGATGATGCCCTCGCGTTCGAGGGAGATCATCGCCTCGCGCAAGGGCGTGCGGCTGACGCCGAGCTCGGCCGCCAGGTGCACTTCGTTGATCGGCTCACCGGCGGTGAACTCGCCTCTGGCCAGGCGCTCCAGGAGTTCGTCCTTGACCTGCTCGCGCAGGGGACGCCGCTCGATCGGCATGGTGCTGCTCCCTCTCCCTCAAAAGCCGCGCCCAGTATCGCTCAGGCGGTGCCGGCGCCGTCCACCGCGATCACGGCGCCGCTGACGAAGGCGGCCGCGTCGCTGGCGAGGAAGGCCACCGTGCGGGCGATGTCCAGTGGTTGGCCGATCCGGCCGAGCGGGCGGTCGGCGGCATCGGTGTAGAAGGCGGCCACGCTCTCGCCGAGCTGGCGGGCCTCCTCGGCCAGCATGCCGGTCGCGGTGTCGCCGGGGCAGACGCAGTTGACCCGGATGTTGTCCGGACCGTGGTCGATGGCCATCGCCCTGGTCAGGTTGACCACCGCGCCCTTGGAGGCACAGTAGGAGGCGGCGCGGGCGCCGCCCTTGATGCCCCAGCCGGAGCCGGTGTTGACGATGCTGCCGCCGCCTTGCGCGGCCATCAGCGGGATGACCAGGCCGCTGAGCACCATGATCGAGCGGACGTTGACGGCCATCACCAAGTCCCAGTCCTCGTCGGTGATCTCGCAGACCGTCGAGCGGCGGATGATGCCCGCGTTGTTGAACAGCACGTCCACCCCGCCGTGCAGCTCGACGGCGGCGGCCACCAGCCGGGCGCAGTCCTCGCGGCGGGAGACGTCGCAGAGCACGAAGGTGGCGCCGAGCTCCTTCGCGGCCTGCTCGCCCCGGTCGGTGTCCACATCGGCGAGCACCACGGCGGCGCCGAGCTCGGCGAACAGCTCGGCGGTGGCGCGGCCGATGCCGGAGGCGGCGCCGGTGACGATGGCACGGCGGCCGGAGAGGTCGATCACGGTAGCTCCAGAGGGGTTCAGTAGGCGGGGTAGAGGGCGCGGCGGCGGAAGCCGGTGATCACCTGGTGGTGGCCGGAGAGTTCGGCGTCCAGTGCCGGGTCGCCGGTGTCGAGGTGCAGCGGGCGTCCGCGCAGGGCGGCGAGCTTGGCCTCGGTGGCGAGCACCAGCAGCCGGGACCGCCCGGCCGAACGCAGCACGGCGGGCGAGAGCTGCTGGTTGCCCCGGCCGAGCAGGAAGCCCTGCCCGCCGGTGGGGGAGAGGGCCAGCCACGCGGAGCGGCCGGCCAGCCGGTCGAGGAGCTCGCGCTCCCCGAGGTCGGTGGCGAGGGGCTGCAGGCCCGCGCCCTCGCGGCGGAGCAGATCCACCCCGAGCAGGGTGGTCTCGGCGCCGAGCGCGGCGGCCACCTGGTGGGTGGTCGAGCCCGGACCGAGCACGAGCAGCTCGCCGGGCGGCAGGAAGGTGCGCAGCTCGGCGGCGATCCCGCCGAGGGCGGCCGGGTCGGGCGTGGTGGCGCCGGTCTTGCGCTGCTGGATGCGCAGCGGCAGCTCGGGCACCGGGAGGTGGCCGTGCAAGCGGGCGCCGAGGCGGCCCCGGCGCAGCGCCTCCTCGTCCAGGTCGACCACCTCGCGCGGGTGGACGGGCAGCCCGGAGCTGAGGTGGGCCGCCGCCGTCTCCCCGGCCGCGCGCGGATGGACGGCGAAGACCGCCGAGTGCATCTTCACCCCGGTGGGCACGCCGATCACCGGGCAGCCGGGCTCGGCCGCGAGTACGTCGCGGGCGGTGCCGTCGCCGCCGGCGAACAGCAGCAGCCGCACGCCCGCCCGGCGCAGGGCGCGGACGGTGGCGGTGGTGTCCCAGGCCGAGGTGCGGCGGCCGGGCCGGTGCACCAGCTGCGGACGGAACCCGGCGACCAGCGCCGCCTCGGCGCCCATCGGGCCGTCGGCGGTGAGCAGCCGCAGCTCCTCCGGGTGCCGGGCGGCCAGCTCGGCCAGGGCGAGCGCGGCCCGCTCCCCGGCCCGGGGCACCGCCCCGAGCCGGTGGGCCCGCCGCTGGGTGGTCTCACCGTCGCTCCCCTTGAGCCCGACCGCGCCGCCGACCCCGGCGACGGGGTTGACGACGAGACCGACCAGAGCCGTCATACCTGCTCGCCAAGGATCTTGCGGCGATAGGCCCGCCAGGTGACGGCCCAGCGGTCGGGGTCGTCCAGGGTCTCGTGCCGGACGCGGTGCACGGCGGCGCGGTGCGGCGCGGTGCGGACGGTCTCCGGCTCCTCGTAGGCCTCACGGGAGATCTCGGCGAGGACGGCCGCGTACTCGTCCAGATCCGCGCGGGAGTAGGACTCGGTGGGCTCCAACGTCATCGGCTCCGGCACCACGTACGGGTGGTGGCTGGTCCAGTAGTGGGTGCCGAAGTCGGCGGCGCGGTAGCCGATCTCCTCGCTGTGCACCCCGGTGTCGGCCGCCAGCTGCTCCCAGCTGTAGCGGACCTGCTCCAGCCGGGGCCGCCCGGCGGCGTACGGGACTGACACGCCGCGGATCCGACTCACCTGGTGCATCAGGTAGTTGTTGTTCAGCACGGCAGTCTCGGCGGCGGTGCGCAGGCCCTCGGCGCCGAGCGACATGATCCAGGCGTAGGCGCGGACCAGGTTCGGCACCACGCCGTAGAAGGGGCGGATCTTGCCGATCGACTCGGGCCGGTCGTCGTCGAGGAAGTACCGCTCGCCGTCGAACCCGACAACGGGGCGCGGGAGGTAAGGGGCGAGCGCCTCGGTGACGGCGCAGGCTCCGGCGGCCGGGCCGCCGCAGGCGTGCGGGGTGGAGAAGGTCTTGTGCAGGTTGAAGTGGCACAGGTCGAAGCCGGCCTCGCGGGCCCGGGTGATGCCGAGGATGCCGTTGGCGTTGGCCTGGTCGTAGGCGGCCAGCCCGCCCGCCTCATGGACCAGCGCCACGAACTCGGCGATCCGGGGGTTGTAGATCCCGGTGTCCTCGGGATTGGTGATCAGCAGCGCGGCGGTGCGCGGGCCGACGGCGGCGCGCAGCGCCGCCAGCGAGGGGTAGCCGTCCGCGTCCGGGTGCAGGGTGATCACGCGGAAGCCCGCCGTCGCCGCGCAGGCGGCGTTGGAGGGGTGGGAGAAGACGGTGGTGATGATCTCGTCTCGCTGCGCCGCCTCGCCCCGGGCGGCGAAGTAGGCCCGGATCATCGCGACGTTGGTCCAGATGGCGGCCGAGCCGGCTCCGGGCTGCAGGCTCACCTGGTCCATCCCGGAAATCTCGGCGATCATCCGCTGGAGCCGGTGGATCAGCTCGAGGACGCCCTGGACGGTGGACTCGTCCTGCAGGGGGTGCAGCGCCGCCACGGCGGGGTCGCGGACGAAGGTGTCGTTGACCTTGGGGCTGTACTTCATGGTGCAGGTGCCCTGGCCGACGTCGATGTTGAGATCCACACCCAGGTTCTCCTGGGAGAGGCGCAAGTAGTGGCGCAGTACGTGGAGTTGGGAGAGTTCGGGCAGGCCGGGAGGTTCGGCGCGGCGCAGTGCGGCGGGCAGTGCGGCGAGCGGGTCGCCGACCGACATCTCCGGGTCGGGCAGCGGCACCAGGACGCCGCGCGAGCCGGGGGTGTGCAGGTCGAAGATCGCGGGCTCGTCCCAGCGGGCCTGCTGGAAGCGGCGCAGCGCGGGCTTCGGAGCGATCAGTCCCTCGGTCACTTGGCGATCTCCTGCAAGGTCTCGGCGAGGTGGTCGATGTCGGCCTTGGTGTGCGTCTCGGTGACGCAGTAGAGCGCGTCGGTGGCGTTCAGCGGCCTACCGCCGAAGATGCCCCGGGCGAGGAGTTCGCGGCCCACCTCGGCGGCGCCGAGCGAGCCGGTGAAGCGCAGGCAGAAGTCCGCGAAGTGCACCGAACCGGCGTACGGGGCTTCGACGTTCGCCACCTCGCCGAGGCGGCGAACCGCGTAGGCGGTGGTGGCGGCCACGTTCTCGCCCAGCTCGCGCATCCCGGCCGGGCCCATCAGTGCGAGGTGGACGCCGGCGGCGATGCCGTGCAGCGCGGCCGCGGTGCCGACCCACTCCTTGCCCTCCTCGCGGACGGCGAAGGAGGTCCGCCCGTAGGCGACGTCGCCGAAGCCGAGCTCGCCGGGCACCTCGGTGGGGACCAGGCCGAACAGGCGGGAGGGGTACTCGGCGACCAGGCGCTCCTCGTCGCGGCTGCCGATGAAGCCGGCGTGGCTGCCGCCGAAACTCATCGGCAGGCCGAGCGGTTGGAGGTCCCCGCAGGTGAGGTCGGCGCCGTAGGTGCTGGGAGGGCTGAGCACGCCGAGGCTCGCCGGGTTGCAGCCGACCACGTAGAGGGCGCCCACCGCATGGGCCAGCTCGGCGAGTTCGGGCAGGGCGGGGTCGACGATGCCCAGGTAGGAGGGCGCGTCGGCGTACAGGGCGGCGGTGTCGGTGGTGAGCGCGGCCCGGACGGCGCCGAGGTCGGCCCGGCCGGTGGCGGGGTCGACGGGCAGCACGGTGAGCCGGTGGTCCGGGCGCAGGTAGTCGGCGAGCTTGGCGAGCTTGTCCGGGTCGGTCGCGGTGGCGACCACCACGTGGCGTCGGCCGGTGTACCGGGCGGCCATCCGCAGCGCGGTGGCGGCGGCCTGGAAGCCGTCGTACGTGGGCACGTTGACGATGTCGGCGGCCAGCAGCTCGGCCATCAGCGACTGGTACTCCCAGAGCGCCTGGAACCGGCCGTGGTCCTCGTAGGGCTCCCCGGCGTAGGCGGTGAGGAATTCGCTGCGGTTCACGATCTCGTCCACCACGGCGGGGACGTGGTGCGGGTAGCAGCCCGCACCGAGGAAGCTCAGCGCCTGCCGGGTGCTGGTATTGCGGCCGAGCAACTCCCGCATGTGCCGCACGAGTTCGGCCTCCGAGCGGAGCGGGGCCGGGAGGTCGAGCGGTCGGCCGAGCCGCAGCGCGGCCGGGATGTCCGCGTAGAAGTCCTCGACGCTCTCCGCCCCGACGGCGGCCAGCATGGCGGCCCGGACGGCCGGGACGGAGTTGGGGACGTAGGGATGAACGGATGGTCCGGTGGAGGTCATCTTCCCGCTCTCTCAAGCTTCTTGGCGCAGGACTCTTGACGGCCGAGGCCGGGATTCAGTGTGCTGTATACAGCATTCAGCATCACTTCCCCCGGAGGCAAGAGTGCTCACCGGACCCACCCGCAGATCCGTTCTCACCGCCGGACTCGCCGCAGGCGCCGGGGTGTTGGGCCTGACCGGCTGTGCCGCCGGCGGCGCCGCGAAGCCGGTGCGCAGCCTGGCGCCGAGCAGCTCGGCGCCGCCGACGGGCAGTATCACCGTCTGGTCCTGGGACGTTGCCGCGCAGGCCATGAAGCGGCTGGCGCCCGTCTTCCAGCAGCAGCACCCCGGCACCACGGTGCAGGTGGTGGACATCGGCTACGACAGCGCGTACGACAAGATCACCGTCGGCCTGCAGGCGGGCACCGGACTGCCGGACCTGCTCACCGTCGAGGGCGAGCGGCTGCCCGCCTATCTCGGCAGCTTCCCCGCCGGGTTCTACGACCTGACCGCGCTCGCCGGGCAGCACCAGAGCCGGTTCGCCCCCGCCGCCTGGACGACCGTCACCGACCCGCAGGGCAAGGTGCGGGCGCTGCCCTGGGACATCGGGCCGTGCGGGCTGTTCTACCGCACCGACCTGTTCCGCCAGGCCGGGATCGACCCGGCCACCATCCTCACCTGGGACGACTACGTCCGCGCCGGGGTGCGGTTGAGGAGCGCCACCGGGCAGAAGCTGCTGGTGCTCGACTCGGTGAAGGACTCCACCATCGGCATGCTGCTCCAGCAGCAGGGGCAGTCGCTGTTCGCGGGCGGCGGCAAGGTCGCCGTCGGCACCCCGCAGGCCGTCAAGGCGCTCACCCTGCTCAAGACCCTGGCCGACCAGGGGCTGGTGGACTACGAGAAGGGCTGGGACGGACTGGTCACCGCCACCAAGGCGGGCAAAGCCGCCACCGCGCCCACCGCCGCCTGGTGGTCCGGCACGCTCACGAGCGAAATGCCGGAGCTCAAGGGCAAGTTCGACGTGCTGCCGCTGCCCGCCTTCGAGGCCGGCGGGGTCCGCACCTCGGACGCGGGCGGCTCCACGCTGGCCGTCACCGCGCAGAGCAAGAACCCGCAACTGGCCTGGGCCTTCACCGAGTTCCTGCTGGCCGACACCGGCAACCAGATCTCGATGCTGAAGAACGAAGGCATCTTCCCCGCCTACCTGCCCGCCCTGGCGGACCCGTTCATCGACGCCCCGCAGGAGTACTACGGCGGAAAGCCCGTCTTCCGGGTCTTCGCCGACCTCGCCAAGGCCATCCCCCCGGTGGAGTACACCAAGGACGACGCCAAGGCCGGCCAGATCATGGCCACCACCGTAGCCGGCGTGCTGCTGCACGGGGACGACCCCGGCAAGGCGCTCGGCTCCGCCGCCCGGCAGATCACCGCCGCCACCGGCCGCGGCGCACTGAGCGGATGACGGCCCGCCGGACGCCCCGGGCCTGGATCTTCGCCGGACCGGCCGCCGCGCTGCTCACCGCCTTCTTCGCCTACCCGCTGGCCGCCAGCCTCTACCAGAGCTTCACCACCCAGGACGGCGGCGTCACCAGCTTCGTCGGCCTCGCCCAGTACCGGCGCCTGCTGGCCGACCCGGCCTTCCTGCACGCGCTCGCCAACACGGCTCTGGTGCTCGCGGTGCAGGTGCCGGTGATGATCGGGCTGGCGCTGGCCCTGGCCTTCCTGCTCAACCAGTCCTGGCTGCGCTTCCGGGGCACCTGGCGGGCGCTGTACTTCCTGCCCGCCGTCACCACGCTGGTCGCCTACGCCGTGGTCTTCCAGGTGCTGCTCAAGACCGACGGCGGACTGGCGAACCAGGTGCTGGGCGCGCTCGGCCTGCACCCGGTGGACTGGCTGAACGACCCGGCCTGGGCCAAGGTGGCGCTGATCGGCTCGATCACCTGGCGGTGGACGGGCTACAACGCCGTGATCCTGCTGGCCGGCCTGCAGGCGATCGGCCGCGAGCAGTACGAGGCCGCCGCCGTGGACGGCGCGGGAGCGGTGCGCACCCACCTGGCGGTGATCCTGCCGCAGCTTCGGCCGGTGCTGCTGTTCTGCGTCATCACCTCGACCATCGGCACGCTCCAACTCTTCGATGAGAACTTCGTGTTGACCAGGGGCGGCCCGGCCGACGCCACCCTGACCCCGGTGCTCTACCTCTACCGGGTCGGCTTCCAGCAGAGCGACTTCGGCTACGCCGCCGCGATCGCCTGGGCGGTGGTGCTGGTGACCGGCGTGATCTCGCTGCTGCAGTTCCGGCTGCTCGGAAGGGGGCGGGGGTGAAGCGGGCCCTGGTCACGCTGGTGCTCGCGGCGGGCGCCGCGGTGAGCCTGCTGCCGTTCTGCTGGATGGCGGTGGCCGCCACCCACGACACCGCCGAACTCTTCCGCTCCCCACCGCCGTTCCTGCCCGGCGGGCACCTGCTGCACAACATCGCCGGGCTGCAGCGCAGCGTCGGCATCGGGCGGGTGCTGCTCAACAGCCTGGGCACCGGGCTGGTCTACACGGCCGGCAGCGCACTGCTGTCCGCGATGGGCGGCTACGGGCTGGCCAAGTACCGGTTCCGCGGGCGGGGGCTGCTGCTCGGCGCGGTGCTGGCGACCATGATGATCCCGTTCCAGGTGCTGCTGGTGCCGCTGTTCCAGATGATGGCGAGCCTCGGCTGGATCGACAGCTACCAGGCGATCGTCGTGCCCTTCCTGGCGAACTCCTTCGGCATCCTGCTGATGCGCCAGGCTTTTCTGGACTTCCCGGACGAGCTGATCGAATCGGCCAGGATCGACGGCGCCGGGGACATCCGGACCTTCTACCGCGTTGTGCTGCCGTGCGTGCGCCCGCAGTTGGGCGCACTCGTCATCTTCACCTTCATGGGCCAGTGGAACAGTTTCATCTGGCCGCTCCTGATGCTCAACACCGAGGACAAGTACACCGTGCCCGTCGCACTCAACACCCTCACCGGTCTCAGCCGGGTCGACTACTCCGGCCTGATGCTCGGCTCCCTGCTCGCCACCCTCCCGCTGATCCTGCTCTTCGCGCTGTTCCAGCGGCAGTTCGTCGCCGGCCTGCTCGGCGGGGCGGTGAAGGGATGACCGACGCGACCGGCACCGTGACCCGCGTACCCGGCCTGCTCTACGGCGGGGACTACAACCCCGAGCAGTGGCCCGAGGAGGTCTGGGCCGAGGACGTCAAGCTGATGCGCGAGGCCGGGGTCACCATGGTGACGCTCGGTGTCTTCGCCTGGGCCAGGATCCAACCGGGGCCCGAGGAGTGGGACTTCGGCTGGCTGGACGGCCTGCTGGAGCAGCTGCACGCGCACGGCGTCGCCGTGGACCTGGCCACCGCCACGGCCTCCCCGCCGGCCTGGCTGGTGCGCTCCCACCCCGAGCTGCTGCCGGTGACCGCCGACGGCGTACGGCTCGAGTTCGGCTCCCGGCAGCACTACTGCCCCTCCTCGCCCGTCTACCGCGCCGCCGCCGTCCGGCTCGCCCGCGCGCTCGCCGAGCGCTACGGCAAGCACCCCGCCGTGGCTCTGTGGCACGTGCACAACGAGTACGGCGACCACGTCACCGAGTGCTTCTGTGCGGAGTCGGCGGCGCACTTCCGCCGCTGGCTGGGCGAGCGCTACGGCGGCATCGAGGCGCTCAACTCGGCCTGGGGCACCGGATTCTGGTCCCAGCACTACCGCAGCCTCGGCGAGGTCGAGCCGCCGCGCACCGCGCCCGGCCCGGTGAACCCGACCCAGGCGCTCGACTGGCGGCGGTTCTGCTCCGACGCGCTGCTCGAGTGCTACCGCGCCGAGAAGGCCGTCCTCGACGAGCTGGCCCCCGGCACACCGGTGACCACCAACTTCATGTCGATGTTCAAGGCACTGGACTACTGGGCCTGGGCCGCCGAGGAGGACGTGGTCTCCGACGACGCCTACCCGGATCCGGCGGACCCGGACGCCCATGTGCACGCCGCGATGAACTACGACCTGATGCGCTCGCTCAAGGGCGGCGCGCCCTGGCTGCTGCTCGAGCAGGCCCCCTCGGCGGTGAGCTGGCGGCCGGTCAACGTGCCCAAACGGCCCGGACTGCAGCGGCTCTGGTCGCTGCAGGCGGTGGCCCGGGGTGCGGACGCCGTCATGTACTTCCAGTGGCGGGCCTCCCGCGCCGGGGCCGAGAAGCACCACAGCGCGCTGCTACCGCACCGGGGCACCGACTCGCGCGGCTGGCGCGAGACGGTGCGCTTCGGCGCCGAGCTGCGGCGGCTGGCCCCGGTCGCGGGCGGGCGCAGTACGGCGCAGGTGGCGATCGTGCTCGACTGGGAGAACTGGTGGGCCCTCGAGCTCGAGGACCACCCCTCGGCCCGGATGCGCTGGCTCGACCTGCTGCGGCCCTGGTACGCGGCGCTGCACCGGAGCGGCACAGCGGTGGACTTCGTGCCGCCGACGGCCGAACTCGACGGCTACCGCGTGGTGTTGGCGCCGAACCTGTACCTGTTGCGGGAGCGCACCGCGCAGCGGCTGGCCGGCTACGCGGCCGGTGGCGGCCACCTGGTCTGCGGTCCGTTCAGCGGCGTGGTGGACGAGCACGACCACATCCACCTCGGCGGCTACCCCGCTCCGCTGCGCGAGACGCTGGGCGTGGTGGTGGACGAGTTCTGGCCGCTGCCCGAGGGCGCGGCCACCCGGCTGAGCCTGGCGGACGGGCGGCAGCTGAGCGCCACCCGCTGGACGGAGTGGCTGGAGCCGCACGGCGCCGAGGCGGTCGCCCGGTACGACGAGGGCCCGCTGGCCGGGCTGCCCGCCGTCACCCGGCGCGGCACCGCCTGGTACCTCGGCTGCGACCTCGGGCCGCAGGTCGCCGTGGTGCTCGGGGAGATCCTGCGGACGGCCGGGGTGACGCCCGTGCTGGCCGCGCCCGAGGGGGTGGAGGCGACCGTCCGCCGCAGCCCCGGCGGGGCCGAGCACCTCTTCCTGCTCAACCACACGGACAGGCCCATCGTGGTGACCCTGCCCGCCGAATGGACCACCGCGAACGATCTGCTCGCCCCCGACCGCGTACCCGGCCCGGCCCTCACCCTCGGCCCGCTCGACGTGGCCGTCCTGCACCGCTGACCTCGAAGGACTACAGTGACCGACCGCCGTACCCTGCTACGTGCCGCCGCTGCCGGTGCCGTCCTCGCCGCCACCTGCACCGGCACGCTCCCGGTCGAGGCCGCCGAGCCCTCGTACGCCGATCTGCTCGACCTGCACGGCGTGCCCGCGGCCGCCGAGACCGGCACGCTCAACCCGGTCAACGTCTTCGCGGACCAAGGGGCCTGGCACGCCTACGCGTTGCCGCGCGCCGACGACCCGGGCAGTTACGGCGGCTTCTCCGGCCCGCTGTACATCGCTCAGGAGTACCCCTGGTGGCTCAGCCGCTCGTTCAGCCGGGTCGAGTTGAGCGAGGGCGGGAAGGCGCTCGCCCTCTCGAGTCCGGAACTCACCTCCCTGCCAGGACTGTTGCGGCAGCGCTACCGGTTCGGGGAGGGGCTGGAGCTCACCCTGGAGCTGCGCTTCACGAGTGACCGCAGCGCTTACGTCCGGGCCGTTGTGGCAAACGGTGGCGCCGAGCGGCGGGAGATAGCCGTCGGCTGGTCCGGCACCCTGCTGCGGCCGGTCGCCGAGCCGCAGCACAGCGCCCCGGCGCTGGTGGCCACCGAGCGCGGGGTGGCGGTCTCCTTCGCCCGGGTGCGCAGCACCTGGAGCTTCCTTACCGACGGCACCGAGCGGTTCGAGGTGACCCACGAGCGCCCGGTGCGCAGCACGGTGGACGGCGACTCCTACCGCACCGAGCTGGCTGCCCCGCTGGTGCTGGCGCCGGGGGCCCGGCAGGCACTGGGCTGGGCGGAGACGTACACCTTCACCGAGGCCGAACGGGCGGTGGAGCGCCCGGCGGTGGCCGAGCTGCTGCGGCGCCCGGAGCGGGCGGTGGCGGCGGTCGACCGGCGCTGGCGGGGCTATCTGAGCAGCGCGACCAAGGGGGTGCCGGCCGGCCGGCGGCGGCTCGCGGTGAAGGCCGTGCAGACGCTGGTGAGCAACTGGCGCAGTGCGGCAGGGGCGTTGAAGCACGACGGGATCACGCCCTCGATCTCGTACAAGTGGTTCACCGGCGGGTTCTGGGCCTGGGACACCTGGAAGCAGGCCGTCGGCACCGCGCGGTTCGACCCGGCGCTGGCGCAGTCGCAGATCCGGTCCGTGCTGGACCACCAGATCACGGCCGCCTCGGCGGACCGCCCGCAGGACGCGGGGATGGTGCCGGACTGCGTCTTCTACAACGACCTCGCGCACGGCGGCGGCAACTGGAACGAGCGCAACTCCAAGCCGCCGCTGGGCGCTTGGTCGGTCTGGCAGGTCTTCCGGCGCAGCGGCGACACCGCCTTCCTGCGCGAGGTGTACCCCAAGCTGGCGGCCTACCAGCAGTGGTGGAGCCGGTGCCGGGACCACGACGGCAACGGCCTGGCCGAGTACGGCGCGACGGTGGACCAGGGAAACGGCACGGCCGAGGACGCGCGGCAGGCGGCGGCCTGGGAGAGCGGGATGGACAACGCGCCGCGCTTCGACGCGGAGCTGGGCACCGCCGTGGTGGAGAACCGCGACGGCAGGGGCGAGTTGGTGGGGTACTCGCTCGGCCAGGAGTCGGTGGACCTCAACGCGTACCTGGTGGCGGACCAGCGCTATCTGGCCATGATCGCCGACCGGCTGGGCCTGCGGGCGGAGGCGGCGCGGTGGCGGGCAGCGGCCGAGGAGCTGGCGGCGAAGGTGCGCGGCCGGATGTACGACCCGGCGACGGGGTGGTTCCACGACACGGCGCTGGGCAGCGGGCAGCGGCTGACCGCGCGCGGGCGCGGGATCGAGGGGGTGGTCCCGCTCTGGGCCGCGGTGGCGAGCGAGGAGCAGGCGGCGGCGGTGCGTTCGCGCCTGGTCGACCCGGCGGAGTTCGGCACGGCGGTGCCCTTCCCGACGGTGGCGAGGAGCTCGCCGTACTTCGCCGCGCAGGAGTACTGGCGCGGCCCGGTCTGGCTCGACCAGGCGTACTTCGCGCTGGCCGGCCTGCGGGCGTACGGCTACGACCGGGAGGCCGCCGCGCTCACCGACCGCCTGCTGGCGAACGCGGCGGGCCTGAGCGGGGACGGCCCGATCATGGAGAACTACGACCCGCTGACCGGCAAGGCCCTCAACTCGACCAACTTCAGCTGGTCGGCCGCGCTGCTGCTGCCGATGATCGGCGACTGACCGGGCGTGCGGGGGCGGCCCGGGGCGAGGGCCGCCCCCGCCGCGTCACTCGGCGATCAGGCCGTCCCGCAGCTCGACCACCTGGTCGGCGAGCTCCATCAGGTTCGGGTCGTGGGTGGCGACCAGGGCGGTGACGCCCTCGCTGCGGACCACCGCGCGCAGCAGCTCCATGACGGAGCGTCCGGTCTCGGAGTCGAGCTGGCCGGTGGGCTCGTCGGCGATGATCAGCGACGGCTGGTTGGCGAGGGCGCGGGCCAGGGCGACGCGCTGCTGCTGGCCGCCGGAGAGCTCGCCGGGGCGCTGCTCGGCGTGGTCGGCCAGGCCGACCAGGGCGAGCAGGGTGCGGGCCCGCTCCTCCCGCTCCTTGGCGGGCACCCGGCTGAGGCGCATCGGTACGCCGACGTTCTCGGCGGCCGTGAGCACCGGGATCAGCCCGAAGGACTGGAAGACGAAGCCGATCCGCTCGCGCCGCAGCGCGAGCCGGCCGCTCTCGTCGAGCCCGTCGAGGGTGGTGCCGTCGATCTCCACCGTGCCGCTGGTCGGCGTGTCCAGACCGCCGATCAGGTTGAGCAGCGTGGTCTTGCCCGAGCCGGACCGCCCCTTGACGGCCGTCAGCTCCCCGCGCCGGGCGGTGAAACTGACGCCGCGCAGGGCGTGCACGGCCTGCGGCCCCTCGCCGAAGCTGCGGCGGAGGTCGCTCACCACCACCATCGGCGAGGCCGAGCCAGCCGCCGAGGTTGGCTGAAAAATTTCTGTCGTCATCGTGAAACCCCCTGAAGCCGGGCTGCGTGTACTTGGCAGTTCCGCAACAGTTGGCCACCTGGCACACGATCTCCACAACGGTACTCACACACCTGTTCGATTGTGCCATGATCATTTGATACCCGGTACGGGAAAGTCCGGGATCGGGGGAGAGATCGGATGCTCGGATTCGTCCTGCGCCGTCTGCGCGGACGGCTGCCCCTGGCGGCAGCCGTCCTGCTGACGGCGCTCATCACCACGGCGGTGCTCACCGCCCTGGTCGCCTTCGAGCGCACGGTCGGCGAGGCCGGCCTGCGGCAGGCCCTGCAAGGGCCCAGCCACGGCCAGACCGTCGCACTGGCCTCGGGCGACCACGACCTGAAGGCGCGCGCCGCGGACGACACGTCCGTCGCCCGCTACGCCGACCAGCTCTTCGGCACCCTGCCGCACTCCGTGCAGGCGATGGCCCGCAGCCGCTCCTACGGACTGCCCGGCCACCAGGGCAAGGAGCCGGACCTGACGGTGCTCGCCGCCGTGGACCGCAGCCGGGTCAAGCTCACCGCCGGCCGCTGGCCGGGGCCGGCGCAGCCCGGCGCGACGGCCGAGACCGCGGTGCCGCAGAGCCTGCTGACCAGGCTCGGCCTGACGGCGGCCCAGCTGCCCGCCGACGTCCGGCTGGACGACCGCTACGGCGGCGCGCCGATCGGCGTCAAGGTCACCGGCGTCTACCAGGCGCTCGACCGCGAGGAGCCGTACTGGCGGCTCGACCCGCTCGGCGGGCACGAAGTGCAGGTGATGGGCTTCACCACCTACGGCCCGATGCTGGTGGACGACTCCGCCTTCACCGCGGGCGGGCTGCCGCAGGGCAGCAGGTCCTGGCTGGTGACGGCCCAGTTCGGCGCGATCACCGCCGGGCAGGCCGACGGGCTGCGCCGGCGCGTCGAGCCGACCGGGGTCGCCTTCCGGCAGGCCAGCGGCCTGCAGAGCCGCACCGAACTCGGTGAAGTCCTGCAGGGTCTGCAGGCGGCCGAGTTGGTCGCCCGCTCCACCCTGCTGATCGGCGCGCTGCAGCTCGCCGTGCTCGCCGCCGCCGCGCTGCTGCTGGTGGTCCACCTGATGCAGGACCGGCAGGCCGGCGAGAACGCGCTGCTCACCGCGCGCGGCGCCGCCCGCCGCAGGCTCGGCGCGTTCACCGGGGTCGAGGCGCTGGTGCTCGCCCTGCCCGCCGCCGCGTTCGCCCCGCTGCTCACCCCGCCGCTGCTCACCCTGCTCGGCCACTCCGGCTCGCTGGCCAAGGTGCCGCTGGACACCGGGCTGCCGTGGCTGGCCTGGCCGGTCGCCGCGGTCTGCGCGCTGGTCTGTGTCGCGCTCACCGCACTGCCCACCCTGCTGCGCAACGCGGGTACGGCGGCGCTGCGCAAGGCCGGCCGCCGGCAGGCGCTGGTCGCCGGGGCGGCCCGCTCCGGGGCAGACCTCGCCCTGCTGGTGCTCGCGGTGCTCGCCTACCAGCAGCTCGGGCACTACTCCGGCGGCGGCCTGTCCGCCGCGGCGGACGGCTCGCTCAGCGTCGACCCGGTGCTAATCGCCGCGCCCACGCTGGCGCTGTGCGCGGGGACGGTGCTGGTGCTGCGGGTGCTCCCGTACGCCGCCCGGCTCGGCAGCCGGTTCGCCACCCGGGGCGCGGGCCTCGGCGGGGCGCTGGTCGGCTGGCAGCTCGCCCGCCGCCCCGGCCGGGCCACCGGGCCGGTGCTGCTGCTGGTGCTCGCGGTCTCGATGGGCGTGCTCGCGCTCGGTCAGCGCGCGGCCTGGACGGCCTCGCAGCACGACCAGGCCGAGTTCTCCACGGCCGGGGGCCTGCGGATCACGGGCTCGAGCGTCGCCCCGATGGGCCAGGCCGGCCTGTACGGCGGGCTGCCCGGCGGGGACCGGATGCTCCCCGTGGTGCGGGCCGACCTGGCCCTGCCCGACCGGTCCTCGGGGCAGTTGCTGGCGCTGGACACCGGCGCCGCGGCCACCCGGCTGCCGATCCGCTCCGACCTGCTGAAGGGGCGCCGCCCGGCCGAGCTGTTCGGCCCGCTGGCCGCCCCCGCGCAGGGCACGGCCACCGTCCCGCTGCCCGGCCGTCCGACCCGGGTGGACGTGAAGCTGACCAACCACGAACAGGCCTACCTGACCGTGCCGCCGCCGTGGGCAGCGCCGGACTGGCAGGGCGCGTTCGCACCCGACCTGGTGCTCCTGATCCAGGACCGCAACGGCGTCCTCTACCGGCTGGTCGCCTCGCGGCTGCCGCTCGACGGCGACGCGACCGTCTCGGTGGACCTGACCCGCTACCTGGACGGACCGCTCGGCTCCGCGGCCTACCCGCTCAGCCTGGCCGGGGTCACGCTCTCCTTCACCGGACAGTCGGACCACATGGGCAGCGGAGACCTGACGATCCATCAGATCCTGGTCTCCGACACGCCGGACGGCCCGGCGGCGGCGGTCACCCCGCCGGCCGGCTTCGGCTGGCAGTCGACCGCGAACTCGCCGGGCGCGCCGGAGAACCGCCTGGTCACCCTCGGTGCGGCCAAATCCACCGCCGAGCAGCTGCTGACCGCGAACTACCAGGCCGTGGTCAAGGACCTCTCGCTGGTCGGGGTCTCCGCCACCTTCACGGCGGCCGGCGAGCAGCAGCCGATCCCGGCGGTGGCCACCGACTCCTACCTGCGGGCGGTCGGCGCCGGCGTCGGCGACGTGGTCCAACTCCCGCTCGGGGAAGGGCGGCTGAGGGCCAAGGTGGTCGCCGCCGTGCGGGCCCTGCCGGTGGTGGGCACCACCGCGATCGCCGTCGACCTGCGCACCCTGCAGCTGCGGTCCGCCGCCGTCGGCCAGGACCCGCCGATCCCGTCCGAGTGGTGGCTGCCCGCCACCGGTCCGGGAGACGACACCCCGGCCAAGGCCGCCGCCGCGCTGCGCACCTCGGCCGCCAAGCAGACCGTGCGACTGCGCGAGGAGGCCGCCGCCGTGCTGCTCGACGACCCGGTCAACGCCGGTCCGCAGAGCGCGCTGGCCGCGCTGTGCGTGGCCGCCGCCGTGCTCGCCGCGATCGGCTTCGCCGCCGCCACGGCCGCGGCCCGGGGCGAACGCGCCGCCGAGTTCGCCGTGCTGCGCGCGCTCGGGGCCTCCGGCGGGCTGCTGGCCCGCACCGTCACCGTCGAGCAGGGCCTGCTGGTCGGCCTCGGCGCCGCCGTCGGGCTAGCCCTCGGCACCGTCCTGCTGCACCTGATCATCCCGCTGATCCTGCTCACCCCGACAGCTCAGCGCCCCGTACCGGAGGTCGTCATCGCCCTGCCCGTGGGCCAGGCCCTCGCCCTCACCGCGGCGATCGCCGCCGTCCCCCTGCTCGCCGCCGTGTTCGGCGGGCGTCGTCAGCGCGACCTGGTCGCCCGCCTGCGGTTCGCGGAGGAGATGTGAGCACCGACCGCCCGACCCCGCCCGGCGCGCCCTGGGTCCGCACCCGGCTGGGCGCCGCCCGTACGGCCGCCGTGCTGGCCGCCCTGCTCGCCTTCCTCGTGGTGCTGCTCGCCACCGCACTGCCGCGGGCCATGGACCGGGGCGCCGACCGGGCGCTGCGCCAGTACCTGAAGGACGGCGGGGTGACCGACACCAGCCTGGTGGTCACCGCGACCAGCGGCGGCACCACCGGGCGCGAGGAGAGCGGAGCCGACCTCGACCGGACGGTCGGCCAGCTGACCGACCGGATGACCGAGCACCTGAGGCCCGCCCCCAGCGGCCCCGTCTACGGCCGCCGGGGCCTTCGGCCACGCGCCCTGCAGAACCCGGAACTGGCGGCGCCCGAGGGCGTCCCCCCGAAACTGGAGGTGCTGTACCTGCAGGGGCTCGCCAAGCACGCCAAGCTGGTGAGCGGGAAGTGGCCGGACGACGGCACGACCCCGCAGACCGTGCTCTCGGAGAGCGGGGCGCGTACCCTCGGCGCCAAGGTGGGCACCGTGCTGAACGGCGGGGGCGGGCTCGGCATGACCGTGGTGGGCCTCTATGCCGTCGACGACCCCGCGGACCCGTACTGGACGGGAATGGGCTGTCTGGTCAGCGCCTGCTCCGAGTACACCGCGGGCAAGCCGCCGTACCAGTACTGGGAGGTCGGCGGCCTGATCGGCCCGAACCAGCTGGAGGTCGTCGGCAGTTGGGGCGAGGAGGCGGAGAACTTCTGGCGGCTGCCGGTCGACATCGACCGGCTGCGCAACGACCAGCTCGCCGACATCCAGACCGAGACCGCGGCCTACGTGGGCGGCACCACCAACGTGGAGCTCGCCTACCGCACCGGCAGGCCCGCGCTGCGGATCACCTCCGGCCTGCCCGAGCTGTTCGAGCAGGCGCAGGCCGAGCAGGCGGCGGCGGCCCCGCTGGCCGCCATCGGCCCGGCCGGCGCCGCCGGGGTGGCCGCCGTGGTGCTCTGCCTGGCCGCCGCGCTCGGCAACGACCGCCGCACCGCCGAACTGCGGCTGCTCGCCGCCCGGGGCGCCTCGCGCGCCGGGCTGCTGCGCCGGCTGCTCGGCGAGAGCGCCGTCACCACGCTGCCCGCCGCAGTGCTCGGCGGAGCGCTCGCCCTAATGCTGCTGCCGACCTTCCGGTGGGGCAACGCGGTGCTGGCCGGCACGCTCGTCACCCTGTTCACCCTGCTCTCCCTCCCGCTGCGGGTGGTCGCCCCGCAGCTGCGGCCGGGCAGGCGGCCCGGCCGGCGGCGCCTGGTCGCCGAGCTGCTGGTGCTGGTCGTCACGGCCGCGGCCGTCTTCGAGCTGCGCCGGCGCGGGGTCTCGGCCGCGAACCAGGGCGTCGACGTGCTGCTGATCGTCGCGCCGCTGCTGCTCGCGCTGAGCGGGGCACTGCTGCTGGTGCGTCTGCAGCCCGTGACGGTCGGGGCGTTGGCCCGCTGGACCGGGCGGCGCCCGGGCCTGGTCGGCTTCCTCGGCCTGGCGCGGGCCACCCGGGGCACCGGCGAGCAGGCCCGGCCCTCGGTGCTGCCGCTGCTCGCCCTGGTGCTGGCCGTGACCACCGCCGGGTTCGGCGCCACCTTGGTGAGCGCCGTGGACGGGCAGCGCCACCAGGCCGCCCGGTTCCAGGTCGGTGCCGACACCGCCGTCCTGCTGCCCGAGGGCGCCCAGCTGCCGGAGGGGTTCACCGCCAAGGCCGACGCCCTGCCCGGCGTCCACGACGCGGTCGCCCTGTGGACCGAGGACGAGGTGTTCGTCCGCGACTCCGACCTGGCCGGCACCCCGCGGGTGACCATCGTCGTGGTCGACCCGGCCAAGTACGCCGTGCTCGCCCACGCCGCCGGGCACGGCGAGTTCGACCCCGCCGTGCTCGGCGGTGCCCGGGCCGACGGCACCGTCCCGGTGCTGGTCACCAAGGACCTGGCCAACCTGGCCGGGGCCAAGTTCGGCCTGCGGACGCAGAACGGTGACGACCTGTCGGTCACCGCCCGGGGCATCGTGGACACCCCCGCGACGGTGGCCGGCTCCAGGAGCTCCGCCGTGATCGTGCCCGCCGGGCCCGCCATCGCCCAGACACCGGCTCTCGGGCACGTCAACCGGTGGTACGCCCTCGGTGCGACCGACCCCGCCGGGGTGACGGCGCTGCTCGGCAAGACCTCGGCGGAGGTGCGCACCAGCGCGGCCGTCACCGCGGCGCTGGCGCACAACCCGCTGCAGGGCTCGGCCGAGCGGATGTTCTGGGTCTCGGTGGTCGCCGCCGTCGGCTTCGCCCTGCTGGCCGTGCTGCTCGCCCTGGTGCGGGCCGCGCCGGACCGCGCCGCGATCCTGGCCCGGCTGCGCACCATGGGCATGCGGCCCCGGGAAGGGGTCGGCGTGATCATGGTCGAATCGCTGCCGCAAGCCTTCACCGGCACGCTGATCGGCGCCCTGGGCGCCGTGCTGGCGGTGCTGCTGCTCGGCCCGGCCATCGACCTCACCACCATGGTGGGCGCCCCGGTCGCCACCGGGCTCGCCCCCGCCGTCACGCCCGTGCTCGGCCAGGCGGCGGTCATCGCCGCCCTGACCACGCTGGGCGTGCTCGCCGAAGCCGCGCTCTTCGGCCGACGACAGATCACCACCGAGTTGAGAGCGGGAGACGCCCGATGACCAGCCAGCCCGAGAGCACCACCGTCGAGCGGGCCCAGGCGGACGGCCCCGCCGAGCCCACCCTGGCGCAGCTGCGCGAGCGGGCACTCGCCGCCGCCGCGCCCAGCTCCTACGGCAAGGACGCGGTGATCGCCTGCGACCGCCTGGTGCGGATCTTCACCGCCGACCGGATCGAGGTGCAGGCCCTGCAGGGCCTGGACCTGCTGGTCGACCACGGCGACCTGGTCGCCCTGGTCGGCGCCTCCGGGAGCGGCAAGTCCACCCTGCTCAACATCCTGGCCGGACTGGACAGCCCGACGGCCGGCCGGGCCACCGTCGCGGGGCGGGACCTTTTGGCGATGAGCGCCAAAGACCGGCTGCGCTACCGGCGGGAGGTGGTCGGCTTCATCTGGCAGCAGACCGCGCGCAACCTGCTGCCCTTCCTGACCGCCGAGCAGAACATCGCGCTGCCCATGCAGCTCGCCAAGGGCCGCGCCGGCGCCGCCAAGCAGGCCGCCCGGGTGGCCGAGCTCCTCGAGGCGCTGGACATCGGCGACCTCGCGGGGCGCCGCCCGGCCCAGCTCTCCGGTGGCCAGCAGCAGCGGGTGGCGATCGCGGTGGCGATGGCCAACAACCCGGCCGTGGTGCTCGCCGACGAGCCCACCGGCGAGCTGGACTCGGAGACCGCCGCCGGGATCTTCGAGGCCTTCCGCACCGTCAACCGGGAGCTCGGCGCCACCGTGGTCATCGTGACCCACGACCCGCTGGTGGCCGGGGAGGTCCGCCGCACCGTGGCCATCCGGGACGGCCGCACCAGCAGCGAGGTGCTGCGGCGCACCGTCACCGACGAGCACGGCGAGGAGACCGTCAGCGAGCGCGAGTACGTGATGCTCGACCGCACCGGCCGGGTGCAGCTGCCCGCCAAGTTCCTGGCGGCGCTGGGCATGAGCGAGCGCGTCGCGATGGACCTGGCCGCCGACCACATCGCCGTCTACCCGGACCAGGAGGACTGACCGCACGCAGCCGCCATCCGGCGGTTCGGGAGCAGGGCCTCCGTGGTGACCACGGAGGCCCTGAGTCCGTGGTCACCACGGATTCGCGGGCGCGGCGCACCGGCCACAGTGGGGAGGGACAGGGGGCAGCTGCCCCGACAAGCTCGAAGTGACCCACCGGAGTTGAATCATGACCGGACGACGCACCGCGCTCTCCCTCACCGTCGCCGCGCTGACGGTGTCGGCCCTCGCGCTGACCGGCGCGCCCGCCCAGGCCGACGGGGCCACCAACATCAGGGTGCTGAACTCGCGGCACTGCCTCGACAACGCCACCGAGAACGAGGCGAAGCTCCAGATGTGGACCTGCGGCGGCGGCAACGAGCAGATGTGGCAGACGGAGGACATGGGAGGCGGTCTGTTCCGCTTCAACAACGAGTGGTCGAACCGGTGCATCACGGCGCCGTCGTGGCCGGCGGTCGGCCAGATCACGATGGGCGACTGCTACCCCTCCCTGTCCACGCAGCTCTGGCGCCGGTACGCCACCGGGCCGTCCGGCATGGTCATGTGGCAGAGCGCCTACAGCGGTGAGTGCATGACCACCCCGAGCGTCGCCAACGGCACCGCCGTGCTGGCCCAGACCTGTGAGACCACCGACCAGTACGACTGGTGGCAGTAGTCCCCGTCCCGGGACGGCCGGAGCCCACCTTTGACGATGCGTCCGGCGCGTCGGTATCGTCGGCGGATGGATCTCTTGCGATATGTGGCGTTCACGACCGACCCGGCGGGCGGAAACCCGGCGGGGGTGGTGCTGGACGCCGGCGGGCTCGACGAGTCGGTGATGCTGGCCACGGCGGCCGAGGTGGGCTTCTCGGAGACGGCCTTCGCGGTGCCGAAGGGGCCGGGCGAGCTGGCGGTGCGGTACTTCAGCCCGCTGATCGAGGTGCCGTTCTGCGGGCACGCGACGATCGCCACGGCCGTGGCCTACGCCGAGCGGTACGGCACGGGGCCGCTGATCCTGCACACCGGGGCCGGGGAGATCGCGGTCACCACCCGCGCGGGGGAGGACGGCACGGTGACGGCGACGCTGGTCAGCGTGGCGCCCTCGGTCGAGCCCATGACCGATCTGCCGGAGCTGCTGGCCGCGCTGCGCTGGGAGGCCGCGGACCTCGACCCGGCCCTGCCGCCGCGGGTGGCGTACGCGGGCGCCCGGCACCCGGTGATCGCCGCCGCGACCCGGGAGCGGCTGGCCGCGCTCGACTACGACTTCGCCGCGCTCAAGGCGCTGATGGAGCGCCACGGATGGGTGACGGTCGACCTGGTCTGGCGCGAGTCCGCCACCGTCTTCCACGCCCGCAACCCGTTCCCGACCGGCGGCGTGGTCGAGGACCCGGCCACCGGAGCCGCCGCCGCAGCCTTCGGCGGCTACCTGCGCGACCTCGGCCTGGTCGACCTCCCGGCCACCCTGACCGTCCACCAGGGGCACGACCTCGGCCGCCCCAGCACCCTGACCGTCACCGTCCCGGCCGAGCCGGGCAGCGGCATCGCGGTGACGGGGACGGCCGTGCCGTTCGCCTAGGAGCTGCCTGGGCAGCTCCGGGGGAGCCTGGTGTCAGTTCGTCAGTTCGAAGAGGAGTTCCAGCTCGAGCGGGGCGTCCAGGGGGAGGGACGGAACGCCGACCGGGCTGACGGCCGGGTGGCCGGCCTCGCCGAGGACGGTGGCGAGGAGGTCGGTGGCGCCCTCGACGACGGCGGCCTGGCCGGTGAACCCGGGGTCGGAGGCGACATAGCCGACCAGGCGGACGGCGCGGACGGTCCGCCCGGGGCCCACCACCGCGTCGACCGCCGCCAGCGCGGCGAGGGCGCAGCGCCGGCTCAGCTCCCGGGCCTCGGCGGGCGGCACCGCACCACCCACCAGGCCGGTGGCCGCGAGCTCGCCGTCGACCACCGGGAGCTGCCCCGAGACCTGCACCAGGCGGCCGTTGACCACAGCCGGGACGTACACCCCGCGCGGCGGGCTGACCGGAGGGAGGGACAGGCCGGCCGCGGCGAGCCCCGCCCGGATACTCTGCGTGTGCTCCGTGTACTCCATGGCCCGCAGCCTACCCGGCCAACTGAGCCGTCCCACACAGAACTTGCGCAAGGCGGTGGCACAGTCGCCACACCTGGCCGGTCCGGGCCGTGCGGTGGCCCACTACGATGGGCGGACCAGACAGACGGGGAGATCACGCGTGGTGGCCAACGAGGTGCCGGACGGAGGGTCGCTCGCGTCGAGGATCGAGCGGCTGTTCCAGATCGTCAGACGGCCGGGCGGCGACGCCTACAGCAACGAGGAGGTGGCCCGGGCCTGCCGGGAGGCGAGCGGGGAGAGCTTCTCGACCACCTACCTGTGGCAGCTGCGCACGGGCCGCCGGGACAACCCGACCAAGCGGCACCTGGAGGCACTGGCACAATTCTTCGAGGTACCACCCGCATACTTCTTCGAGGACGGCCCGGCCGACCGGATCGCCGAGGAGCTGACGCTGCTGGGGGCGCTGCGCGACGCGGGGGTCCGCGAGGTGGCGTTGCGCGCGGTGACCCTCTCGCCGGACGGTCTGGGTACGATCACCGACATGATCGAGGCGATCGGGCGGCGCGAGCGCGAAGCCGCCGAGCGGCAACGGGCGGAGCAGAGGTAGACATTGGCCGGGGTGGGGTGGGGGCGTGGGGCCCAGTGGCGGCGGTGCCGCCGGCTGGCGGAGTCGATCGAGCTGCCGGAGCCGTTCGACCCGGCGGCGCTGACGGAGCTGCTCACCGGGAGGCTGGGCCGCCCGGTGGAGTTCCTGCCGCTGCCGGCCGGGGCCTTCGGCCCCTGCGGAGTGCTGGTGAGCACCGAACGGGCCGAGTACATCGGCTACCCGGCCGACGCCACGCCGCTGCACCAGCGGCACATCGTGCTGCACGAGGTCGGCCACCTGCTCTGCGGCCACCGCGGCACGGCCACCCTGAACGCCGCCACCGAGCGGACCCTGCTGCCGCACCTCTCGGGTGAGCTGGTGCGCCGGGTGCTAGGCCGGGACGGCTACACCGAGCCGCAGGAGCGGGAGGCCGAGCTGTTCGCCACCCTGGTGGCGGCCCGTCAGCGCCACCAGGCCGGTCCGGCTCCCACCCCCGGCGGCGCGGGGGACAGGGTGAGCCGGCTGATCGGGGTCGAGCGGCCGCCGGGGCGCGGGGAGTGATCGACTTCGCCGGCCTGCTGGCCGTGGTGATCGCGCTGGCCGCCGCGGGCTGCCGGCTGTGGGCGAGCAAGGGCGCCCGGCCCGGCCTGGTGTTCGGATTCGCCGTCAGCATGGCGATCTCCTCGGGGTTACTCTCCCCGGCGGTCTCCGAGTCCGCCGCCCAGCTGTGGGAGCCGCTGTGCCGGGTGGTGCCGCTCCTCGGCATCGAGGTGCGCAACGTCGCGCTCTGCTTCCTGGCGCTGATGGCCTACGGCGTGCGGGGCGGCGTCGAGGCCCGGCGGGAGCGGCGCCAGCTCATGCTGCTGGCCGGGGTGATCGCCGTCGAGGCGCTCAGCTACCTGGCGGCCGGGGTGGACCCGGAGGGGAGCGTGCTGGCCTCGAACGGCCCGGGCAGCCGGGCGGCGCTGGTCGCGTACGACCTCTTCTTCCTGCTCTACAGCGTGTGGTGCGTCAGCCTGTTCGTGGTGGTGATCCACCGCTCGGCGCGGCAGGTGCCGGCCGGGGTGCTGCGGGTGGGCGTGCGGCTGGTGGCGGCCGGCGGCCTGTCCGGGCTGGTCTGGACGGCGCTGGACGTCATCCCGCTCTTCTCCCAGCTGCTGACGGGCCGGCAGGAGTACGCGGAGGACGTGTACTCGGCGCCCTGGGCGGTGCTCACGCTCACCCTCGGGCTCGGCGGCGCCACCCTGGCGGCCTGGGGCCGGACGGCCGCCGCCCCGCTGCGCTGGCTGCGCGCCTGGCGCAGCTACCGGCGGCTCGGGCCGCTCTGGACGGCCCTGCACCAGGCCCGGCCGGAGATCGCGCTGGAGCCGGCCGGCTGGCGCGGCAGTGCGCACCTGTCGCTCTACCGGCGGGTGATCGAGATCCGGGACGGGCAGCTCGCGCTGCGCGGCCATGTGCACCCGCAGGCGGTGGAGTGGGCCGGCTCGGACGCGGGGTCGGAGGTGGTGGAGGCCGCGGTGATCGCCGCCGCCCTGGAGGCCGCGGCGGCCGGGCGCAGCTACCCCGGCAGCGGGTACCGGGCCCCCGAGATGTCGGCCGAACTCACCGAGGAGGCGGCCAGGCTGGAGCTGATCGCGCAGGCGTTCCACCGGTCCGCGGCGGTGGCGGAGGTGCGGCGGCGGGTGCGGGCCTCACTGGCCGAGGTGCCGGGCTGAGGGTGTGCGGGCGCAAGTGTGCCCGCCCCGGCCGGGGGACGACACCGGACGGGGCGGGCGGTGAGGACGGCCGACCGGGTTCGGGGTCTCCGCCGGGGTTCACCGGCGAAGTCCCGGTCGGGCCCTCGGCTCAATGATCACAGCGTAGGCCAGCTGAGGTGAATCTGACTAGACCTCAATATCCACAGCTGTTTCGGGGTTCGGGGTGCCGTCGAGGCGCTTGAACAGGTGGACGTCCGAGTGCCCGCCGGGGATACCGAGCATCCGGCCGGTCTCCCGGTACCCGTGGCGCTGGTAGAAGCCGGGCGCCTGGAAGGTGAAGGAGGAGACCGCCACCCGGTCGCACCCCCGGGCCCGCGCCTCGGCCTCGGCGGCCAGCAGCAGCTTGGCCCCCCAGCCGCCCGAGCGGCTCTCCTCCCGGACCCAGAGCATCTCGATCCCGCACAGCCCGCCCCAGGTCCAGGCCGTGAGCCCGCCGATCAGCTCTCCCGCTTCGTCGGTGGCCCTGACCGAGAAGGAGCCGTAGTCGTCGGCGCCGGTCGCGGCGGAGTTGAAGGCGGTCAGTTCGGCGTCGAGCCGCTTGTTGAGTTCGGGGTCGCGCTCCCCGGTGGTCAGATGTGCCATGCGCGCGAGTATGCCGCAGACCGGCGCGTCGGCCGGCCCCGCTGTCGGGTCGGGCCGTCAGCTCAGGGCGGTGGCCAGCAGGGTGGCGGTGGCGGCGAGGAGGGGCTCGTCCGGCGGGGCAGCGGGGTCGGGCTTGGCGGAGAGGACGGCGAGGACGAGCGGCGGGCGGCCCGGGGGCCAGGTGAGGGCGGCGTCGTTGGTGGTGCCGTAGTGGCCGGTGCCGGTCTTGTCGGCGGTGGTCCAGGAGGTGGGGAGGCCGGCCCGGAGGCGGCCGGCGCCGGTGGTGTTGCCGAGCAGCCAGGCGGTGAGGCGGCGGCGGTCGGGCGGGGCGAGGGCGGGGCCGAGGGCCAGGCGGGCGTAGCTGAGGGCGAGGGCGCGCGGGCTGGTGGTGTCGGTGGTCCGGCCGGGTTCGGCCGAGTTGAGGCCGGGCTCCCAGCGGTCGAGCCTGGTCACACCGTCGCCGATGGAGCGGCAGAAGCGGGTGACGGCCGCCGGGCCGCCGAGTTCGCGCAGCAGCAGGTTGGCGGCGGTGTTGTCGCTGTGGTCGAGGGCCGCCGCGCACAGGTCGGCGACGGTCATGCCCGCGGCGAGGTTCGCGGGCAGGCCGGTGACGGGGGCGTAGCCGGAGGCGGCGACGTCCCGCGCGGTGTACCGGATGCGGTGGGCGAGGAAGGCGGTGCCCAGGTCACGCAGCACCGCCGCCACGGCGAGCGTCTTGAAGGTCGAGCAGAGCGGGAAGAGCTCGTCCGCGCGGTACGCCACCGCCCGGCCGGTCGGCGAGTCGTACGCGAAGACCCCGAGCCGGGCCCCGTGGGCCCGCTCGAGGGAGCGGAGCCGGCCCGTCACGGTGTCCGCCGCGAGGGCCCTCCCGCCGGTGGGGAGGGCCAGCGCCAGGGCTGCCAGGACGGTGCGCCGCGCGGTCAGTAGACCTGCACCGAGGAGCTGCCGGAGCTGCTGTCCGAGCGGAAGACCGCCGAGGAACTGTTGCCCGCCAGCCCGAGCAGCAGGAAGAGCACGACCAGCACCTTGCCCCCGGTGCCCAGCCGCAGCGGCCGCGAGGCCGAGCGGGCCTCCTGCTGCCCGTACGGCTCGCTGTCGCCGAACAGCCGCTTGGGGTAGGCGGAGGTCACCATCATCGCGTACGCGTTGTACCGCATCGTGTACCGCAGGGTCGCCGCCGTGGCCTCCCACAGCGGCTGCGGCAGGCGGCCCATGACCAGGGTGATCAGCCAGGTGATGAAGGCCAGCACGTACCACCCGCCGACGAGCAGGCTGTTGATGACGGCGGCCGGGATCATCAGGATGATGCGGAAGAACACCGCGAGCCGGTTGAGCTCACCGGGCCGCAGCCAGACCTGCACCGGGTACTCCGGCGGCGCCTGCAGCGCGAACGGCGGGTACTCGTCGACCAGCAGCATCGCACTGGCCTGGACACGGGTGGCGTAGGCGACGTACCCGGAGAGGAAGCCAGCGCACGGCTCGGGCAGGCGGCCGAGCACCAGGGCGCCGAACCAGCCGACCACGGTCAGCACGAAGGCGACGATGCCGAGCACGAAGAGGGCGATGAAGTGCGGGATCAGCAGCAGCCAGCGCAGCAGCACGGTGAGCCGGCGTTGGCTCTTGGCACCTGGTAGGTCCAGCTCCGGCAGCCACTCCTGCTCGAAACCCGCCTGGGGCGGTGCGCTCCATCCGGTTGCGGCCATCGTCCTGCTCCTCACTGGGGTCCGTGCCTTGCCACGCTGCCAGCCGTCCGCTCTGACGGCGCGTCGGTCTGGGCCGACGGAGGGTCAACCGGGCGCGGAAACCACTCGCGGGGGTGAGACCGCCGCCCGTAGGCTCCCGGGACCATGGACGAGAACAGGCGGGAACGGCTCCGGACCACCTTCACCGAGGACGCCGAACTGTACGACCGGGCGCGCCCCGGGTACCCGGCGGCGCTCTACGCCGAGCTGGCCCGCTCGGCCGGGCTCGGGCCGGGGTGCCGGGTGCTGGAGATCGGGTGCGGCACGGGGAAGGCGACGGTGCCGCTGGCCGCGGCCGGGGCCCTGGTGACGGCCGTCGAGCTCGGCCCGGAGATGGCGGCGGTGGCGGAGCGCAACCTCGCGCCGTACCCGGCGGCCGAGGTGCGGGTCGGGGCCTTCGAGGCCTGGCCGCTGCCGGCCGAGCCCTTCGACCTGGTACTCGCGGCGACGGCCTTCCACTGGATCGACCCGGCCGTACGGGTGGTCAAGGCGGCCCGGGCGCTGCGGCCCGGCGGAGCGCTGGCCGTGTTCGGCACCCACCACGTCCGGGGCGGCGACGTGGACTTCTTCACCGAGACCTACCCGATCTACGATCGCTTCGACCCCGACACCCCGCCGCCGGACCGGCTGATGACCCCGGGCGGTGAGATCCCCGCCGCCACCGCCGAGCTGACCGCCGCCGGCCTGTTCGGCCCGCCCGCCGTGCACCGCTGGGAGTGGGACTGCAGCTACTCCACCCGGGCCTACCTGGACGTGCTGCTCACCTACTCCAACCACCGCGCCCTGCCGGACCGGGCCCGCGAGGGCCTGCTCACCGCGATCGCCGAGCTGATCGACACCCGCTACGGCGGCCGCGTCACCAAGCGCTACATGACCGAGCTGACGCTCGCGGAGCGGCTCGCCGGGTAACAGATCACGAATCGAGAAGCCGCCCGGCCCCGCGCCCGCCTAGCCTGAGGGTGATCAGGCGGGGCGGGCCCGCCGGATCGGACGGAGACACGATGAGCGAGCCGCACGCCGCCGACAGCCACGACCTGATCCGGGTGGTCGGCGCGCGCGAGAACAATCTGAAAGACCTTGAGCTGGAGCTGCCCAAGCGGCGGCTGACGGTGTTCACCGGGGTCTCCGGCTCGGGCAAGAGCTCGCTGGTCTTCGACACCATCGCCGCCGAGTCGCAGCGGCTGATCAACGAGACGTACAGCGCCTTCGTGCAGGGCTTCATGCCCACCCTCGCCCGGCCCGAGGTGGACGTCCTGGAGGGGCTGACCACCGCGATCATCGTGGACCAGCAGCGGATGGGCGCCGACCCGCGCTCGACCGTGGGCACCGCCACCGACGTCAACGCGATGCTGCGGATCCTGTTCAGCCGGCTCGGCAGGCCGCACATCGGCCCGCCCAGCGCGTACGCCTTCAACGTCCCCTCGGTCAGCGCGAGCGGGGCGATGAAGGTCGAGCGCGGGGAGCAGAAGGCCGTGAAGGTGAACTTCTCCCGCACCGGCGGGATGTGCCCGCGCTGCGAGGGCCGGGGCGCGGTCTCCGACATCGACCTCACCCAGCTCTACGACGACACCAAGTCGCTGGCCGAGGGCGCGCTCACCATCCCCGGGTACACCACCGGCGGCTGGAACTACCGGCTGTACAGCGAGTCGGGCTTCTTCGACCCGGCGAAGCCGATCCGCAGGTTCACCAAGAAGGAGCTGCACGACTTCCTGCACCACGAGCCGGTGCGGATGAAGATCGCGGGCATCAACATGACCTACGAGGGCCTGGTGCTCCGCATCCAGAAGTCGATGCTGGCCAAGGACAAGGAGGCGATGCAGCCGCACATCCGGGCCTTCGTGGACCGTGCGGTCGCCTTCACCACCTGCCCCGACTGCGACGGCACCCGCCTGAGCGAGGGGGCGAGGGCCTCGAAGATCAAGAAGGTCAGCATCGCCGACGCCTGCGCGATGCAGATCAGCGACCTGGCCGAGTGGGTGCGCGCGCTGGACGAGCCCTCGGTGGCGCCGCTGCTCGAAGGGCTGCGGGCGACGCTGGACTCCTTCGTGGAGATCGGCCTCGGCTACCTCTCGCTCGACCGCTCCTCGGGCACGCTCTCGGGCGGCGAGGCGCAGCGGGTCAAGATGATCCGCCACCTCGGCTCCTCGCTCACCGACACCACGTACGTCTTCGACGAGCCCACCACCGGCCTGCACCCGCACGACATCCAGCGGATGAACGAGCTGCTGCTGCGCCTGCGGGACAAGGGCAACACGGTGCTGGTGGTCGAGCACAAGCCGGAGACCATCGCGATCGCCGACCATGTGGTGGACCTCGGGCCGGGCGCCGGGGCGGCGGGCGGCACGGTCTGCTTCGAGGGCACGGTCGAGGGCCTGCGCCGCAGCGGCACCGTGACGGGCCGGCACTTCGACGACCGGGCCAAGCTCAAGGCGGCGGTGCGCAAGCCCACCGGCGCGCTGGAGATCCGGGGTGCGAGCGCGCACAACCTGCGCCACGTGGACGTGGACATCCCGCTCGGGGTGCTCGCCGTGGTGACCGGGGTGGCGGGCTCGGGCAAGAGCTCGCTGGTGCACGGGTCGGTGCCCGCGAGCGAGGGGGTGGTGTCGGTGGACCAGACACCGATCCGGGGTTCGCGCCGGAGCAACCCGGCGACGTACACCGGGCTGTTGGAGCCGGTCCGCAAGGCGTTCGCGAAGGCGAACGGGGTGAAGCCCGCACTGTTCAGCGCCAACTCCGAGGGTGCCTGCCCGACCTGCAACGGGGCCGGGGTGGTGTACACCGACCTGGCGATGATGGCCGGGGTGTCGAGCACCTGCGAGGACTGCGAGGGCAGGCGGTACCAGGCCTCGGTGCTCGAGTACCGCCTCGGGGGCAGGGACATCAGCGAGGTGCTCGCGATGCCGGTGGCCGAGGCGGTGGAGTTCTTCGCCGCCGGGGAGGCGGCGACGCCAGCCGCGCACCGGATCCTGACCCGGCTCGCGGACGTCGGGCTCGGCTACCTGAGCCTCGGTCAGCCGCTCACCACCCTCTCGGGCGGTGAGCGGCAGCGCCTCAAGTTGGCCACCCACATGGCCGACAAGGGCGGGACCTACGTGCTCGACGAGCCGACCGCCGGGCTCCACCTGGCCGACGTCGAGCAGCTGCTCGGGCTGCTCGACCGGCTGGTGGACGCCGGCAAGTCGGTGATCGTGGTCGAGCACCACCAGGCCGTGATGGCCCACGCGGACTGGATCATCGACCTCGGCCCGGGAGCGGGCCACGAGGGCGGCCGGGTGGTCTTCGAGGGGACGCCGGCCGAACTGGTCGCCGCCCGCTCGACGCTGACCGGGCAGCACCTCGCGGAGTACGTCGGAGCCTGACGGCTCAGCAGGTGCCGGAGCCGGGGCCGCCGAGGTGGAAGGAGGTGGCCGTGGCTCCGGCGGAGAAGTAGAGGGCCGGGCTGGTGGCCGACACGGTGAGGGCCGGGGCGTCGGCGGAGCCCGCCAGGTAGTAGGAGTCGATCCAGGAGGAGCGGTTGGAGGCGGCGGCCCAGCCGTTGCCCATGTCCTCGCAGGTGGCGTCGGTGGCGTGGGCGATCTCGCCGAAGGCGGTGACCACCTGGGCGCGGGTGTAGTTGCCGCTCCAGAGCGAGCCGGGGAAGTAGCCGATGGCCTGGTTGTTCCAGTACAGCCACCAGTCGCCGCCCACGTTCTGGATGGCGTAGCTGGCGGAGGAGCCCGCGCCCACCGTCATGCCGGGCTTGACGTTGCGGTTGGTGGAGACGAAGCCGCAGCCGTTGTAGCAGCTCTCCTGGCCGTTGACCCAGTGGTAGACGAACAGGTGCGGCCGGGTGTCGCCGTTGAGGCCGAGGTCCACCGTCCAGCCGATCTCGACGGTGGAGTTGCGGTCGGCGGACTGCAGGGCCAGCTCCTGGAGCGAGTGCGAGGAGGTGTCACCGGGCTTGATCTCGGGGGCGGCCTGCATCATCCGGATGCTGGCCCCGGCCGTGTCGGTGATCTGACGGCCCGAGACGTAGTCGTAGCACGCGCCGTACCAGCAGACCGGGCCGGTGCCCGAGGCGGTGGCGGGCGGGCGCGGGGCGAGCGGCGCGGCGGCCTGGGCCGGGGCGGCGGCCGCCAGGAGGCCGAGGGCGGTGAGCAGGGTGGTGGTGCCACTGAGGATCGAGCGGCCTATCCGCATGGGGGCTCCGTCGGGTTGCGTGGGGGCTCAGGTGGGTTATGTGCTGTATTAACTCTGGTTACAGCGGGAGTTAAGCTAGCCCCGGCGGATCGGCGGGCGCAAGGGTCCGGACGGACTACGCTGAGCGCCCGTCGGTGCAGCGAACGGAGTGGGTGGTCATGGCGGTGCAGGGTGCGGGGGCTGAGGAGCGGGCGGCGATCGGTGCCCGGGTGCTGCGGTTGCGCACCGAGCGCGGGCTCACCCAGCGGGCGCTGGCCGAGCCCGCGTACACGGCCGCTTACATCTCCACGGTGGAGTCCGGCAAGGTGAGCCCGTCGGAGACGGCGCTGCGCTTCCTGGCCGGGCAGCTCGGCGTCAGCTTCGAGGAGCTGTCGACGGGCAGACCCGCGCACCTGGGCACCGAGCTGCGGGTGCTGCTCGGGGACGCCCGGCAACTGCTGGCCGAGGGCGCTCCGGCCGACGCCGCGCGGCGATTCGCGGAGCTGGCCGAGGAGGCGGCGCGATCGGCACTGCCCGCCGAGGAGGCCACCGCCCGGACGGGGCTCGGCGACTGCGCCCTGGAGCAGGGCGAACTCACCCGGGCCATCGAGGAGTTCGAACGCGCCGAGGAGCTGCTCGCCGACCGGCCGCTGCCGCAGCGGGTGCCCGCACTGCGCGGCCGGGCGGTGGCCCACCTGCTCGCGGGTGACCTGCGCTACTCCTGCTACCTGCTCGAGAACGCGATCGACCAGCTCAACGCCGCCGGACTGCACGACCCGCACGCCCTGGTGCTGCTCTACTCCGCCGTGATCGCGCCCTACATGGACCTCGGCGCCCAGAACCGGGCCGCCAGGGCCGCCGAACTCGCCCTCGCGCTCGCCCCCCAAGTCGCCGACCCCGCACTGGTCGCCCGGCTGCACCGGGGGGTGGCCCGCACGCTGCTCGCCCAGGGCCGGGCCGCGGAGGCCGACGCGGCGCTGGCCCGGGCCCAGGAGCTCTACCAGCAGCTGCAGATCCGCACCGAGCTCGCCCACTGCCACTGGATGCGAGGCTATCTCCGGGGCCAGGAAGGCGACTTGGGCGAGGCCGAGCGCGAACTGCGCACAGCCCGGGGCATCCTCGCCGACCGCCGGGCCGCGCTCTACACCGTGCAGATCGACGTCGAACTCGCCGACGTGCTGCGGCGCGGCGGCCAAGCGGCGGAGGCCGAGCAGCTGCTCGCCGACCTGCTCGGCTCACTCACCCCCGAGCGCGGCGCCGTGCACGCGGGCGGCGCCCACCGCCTGCTCGGCCTGATCGCCGAGGAGCGGGGCGACGACACCGCCGCCGAGCAGCACTACCGCGCCGCCCTCGCCCTCCTCGAGCGGACCGGCGCGGCCGCCGACCTCGCCGACCTGTGCCGCCTGCTCGGCGACCTGCTGCGCCGCACCGACCGCCCCGAGGCCGCCCTCGACGCCTACCGCGCCGGCCTCACCCACCGCGCCACCCCGGGCACCACCACTCTCGGCCCCGCCCCGGCAGGCCCCCCGCTGTGACCCCACCCTGGCCGATGCGCCCGGTGGCTCTCCCGGGGTGGTCAGAAGCAGGTGCGGTCCGCGCTGCGGCGGTCGCCGAGCGGCAGGTGGGCAGGGTGGTTGCCCGCGCGGGCGGTGCGGCGCCAGGGGCGGGCGTAGCGGAGGGCGATCTCGATGTCCTGGTCCGGGGAGTCGCGGTCGAGGTCGGCGAGGGCGAGGGCCGGGGAGGTGCCGGCCGGGCAGCGGGCCAGCCAGCGGCCGCCCGGGGCGACGACGCCGGCCGGGGCGGTGGCGCCGTACTGGGCCGGGGTGCTGTAACCGAGCCAGTAGTTGTAGAGCGTGCCGTAGGCCTGGGCCAGCACCCCGAACATCACGTCCTCGGCCATCGCCGAGAGCAGCACGCAGTCCACGCCCAACCGCTCGTACTCGGCGAACAGTTCGGGGAAGTTGACCTCGATGCAGAGCGCGGCGCCGAACCGGAAGCCGTCCACCTCGAAGACCACCGGCGCGGTGCCGGGGGTGTACAGGTAGGAGAGCTCGGCGTGCGAGAGCAGTCGCTTGTCGTAGCGGGTGACCAGCTCGCCCCGGTCGGAGATCACGTACAGGCTGTTGTGCGGCCGGGCGGGCGCGGTCAGCGGGTGGACCGAGCCGAGCACCGTCCACAGCCGCAGCTCGCCGGCGAGCGCCGCGACCGCCTCGGCCTCCGCCCGTAGCAGGCCCCAGTCGGCCCGGCTCCAGTCGGCCTCGGCGAGCCGCTCGGGCCCGGCCGAGGACATCAGCCGCTTGCCCGGGTACACCAGCGCGCCCTCGGGGAACTGCACCAGCCGTGCCCCGGCGCCCGCGGCCTCCCGCATCAGCTCCCTGACCTGCGCCCCGGCGGCCCGCAACGCCGGGGCGTCCCCCGGGTCCGCCGGCACCGTGGTCCGGGCGACCGCCAACCGCAGTGTGGTACCGCTCACTTCTGCCCACCCCGTCCGTCTGTCACAACCGTGTCGTCCGCTCCGTCATACCAGCGACCGACTCTTCCGAGACAGGAGATCCGATGATGGACGCACGGATGCCCAACCCCGCCGTGGTGATTCCCGAGGCGATGCCCGCCCTGCTGGCCGTGGTGAAGGCGGCCGGCCAGGGCGGGGTGCCGCAGACCGTGATGGAGCTGGTGCACCTGCGGGCCAGCCAGATCAACGGGTGCAGCTACTGCCTGGACGGCGGCGTCACCAGTGCCCGGAAGGCGGGGGTGGACGAGAAGCAGCTCGCCACCGTCGCCGCCTGGCGGGACGCGCCGTACTTCTCGCCCGCCGAGCGGGCCGCGCTGGCGCTGGCCGAGTCGATGACCCGGCTGGCGGACCGCAGCGACGCGGTGCCGGACGAGATCTGGGCGGCGGCCGCCGAGCACTTCGACGAGCGGCAGCTGGCCGGGCTGACCCTGATGATCGGCCTGACCAACCTGTTCAACCGGTTGAACGTGACCACCCGCCAGCCCTCCGGCGCGAGCTGGTAAGGGGCCCCGCGATGCGAATCACCATCTTCGCGGCGAGCGGAGGCGTCGGCCGCCACCTGCTCGACCAGGCGCTGGCGGCCGGACATGACGTGACGGCCGTGGTCCGGGCCCCGGCCAAGCTCGGGCCGACCACGGCCCGGGTGGTCGCCGTCGACCTGGCCGAGGCCGGCCCGGCCGAGCTGCGGGCGGCGGTCGAGGGCGCGGACGCGGTGCTCTCCGGGCTCGGCCCGGTCTCCAAGGCGGAGGCCGGGGTGGCCTGGCGGGGCACCACCGCGATCGTGCAGGCGATGAAGGCGGCCGGGGTGCGGCGGATCGTCGCGGTGAGCGCGGCCCCCGTCGGCACCATCGCCACACCGGGGCGGCCGCACCCGCCCCGGCACGACCCGGGCGACCGGGGCGTCCTGCGGTACGTGGCCTACCCGATCCTCAAGCGGGTGCTGCGGACGCACTACGCGGACGTGGCGCGGATGGAGGAGGTGCTGCGGGAGAGCGGTCTGGAGTGGACGGCCGCCCGCCCGGTGCAGCTCACCGACAAGGCGCTCACCCGCGCCTACCGCACCGCGCTGGACCGCAACCTCCCCGGCGGCAGGGTGATCTCGCGGGCCGACGTGGCCCACGCGATGCTCGCCGCACTGGAGCAGCCCGAGACGGTGGGGCGGACCCTGGGACTGGCCGACTAAGCCGGCTCAGCGGTGCTCGCCGGGCTCGCAGTGGTAGCAACGAGCCACGGCGCCGTCGTGGTTGTACCACTCGTGGGCGCCGCAGTCCTTGCTGCCCTTGCCGGCGACTCCTCGCTCTACGAGGAACCAAGGCAGGTGCCTGCGCAGACGGGTACGCCACCGGTACCGGCCAGTTCTGGTCATCCCGAGAGGCTAACGCCTTCCGGCCCGCCGTGGCGGTCGGAGAAATCTCCCAGGAAACTCTCAGCTTGCGGCAACCGACCGGACCTCGCCGGTCACGGTTGCACGGTCTTTCCCGGCAGCAGGGCCGACACTTCGGCGGCCAGGGCGTACGAGTCCCCGCCCGGGTCGAGGGGGTAGGAGTCGGTGGCGTGCGCCCAGGCGTCGTCCACCGCGAACCAGTCCACCGGCTCGGGCGGGCGGCCGGTGGTCAGGGCCGTCTCCAGGGTCGCGAAGTACCGCTGCCAGCGCGGGGCGTAGAGCCCGGAGAGCAGGCCGGACCACTCGCGGGCGGCGTAGTCGTGCACGCCGCCCTCCTCGGCGGCGGCCCGGGGGCCCCAGGTGGCCAGCAGCGAGCGGGCGTCGTACTCGAGCCGGTCGCGCTCGGCCGGCCCGGCGCCCCAGGAGCGGGCCGCCTCGAGCCAGGGCCCGAGCATGAACTCCCGGGCGGTGCCGGTCAGCCGGTCGAGCAGGGCGATCGCGTCGAGCCACTGGGCGGCATCGCGGCGGAAGGCCGGGAGGTCGCCGTCGCGGTAAGCCCGGGCGAGCTCGGGCAGCAGGGCACGGGAGTGGTTGGCGAGCACCTGCCGGGCGAGGTCGACCAGGTCGTGGCGGTAGGCGTCCGTCTTGCGCAAGGCCGGTGCGGCCCGCAGGAGTTCGGCCAGCGCCGTCCGGACGGTGCCGGGGTCGTAACGCAGCCCGCCGGGGCTCCAGGTGGCGGAACTCACGGCTGTCAGGCTCGGTCTGGCGGAGAACAGGCCGTCCTGCGGCTCGCTCCACCGCCCGGCGGGCAGGCGGTACGGGCCCCGGCCCAGCTGCTCCCAGGCGGCCGCCGTGTGCGCATCGGCCCCGCCGTAGCGGGCGGCGGCGTACTCGGCGAACCAGGCAGAGAGGTCGAACTCGGCTGGCAGCCAGGCGAGTTCGGTGAACAGGGCGAAGGCGGCCGGGTCGGTGCCGGTGCCCTCGGGCAGGTAGGCGAGGCCCTGCAGCAGGCTGCCCGGCTGCGAGCGCAGGCGTGCCAGGCGTGCCAGGCGGTCGGCCCAGACGGCGGTGTTGGCGCCGAGCGAGGTGTGGCCGCCGAAGTTGGGGATGGTGCCGAAGGCGTACGGCACGCCGGGCCAGTCGTGCTCGCGGTCCAGCGGGTCGTAGCGGTCGGAGAGGCCGTCCAGCACGAACAGGGCGGCGGGGTCGACGGCGGCCAGCACGGCCGGCGGCGGGTTCTGCTCCCAGCCGAGCATGACCCAGACGGCGCCGGGGTGGGCGGTCCGCAGGGCGGTGAGCACGCCCCGGGCGGCGGCCCCGACATCCACCCCGTCGGCCCGGCCGCCTTCGTGCAGCAGGTCGGCCTTGTAGCGGGTGGTGGCGCCGAACGCGGTCTGCTGGTGGCGGTAGTAGGCGGCGGCCAGCTCGGGGAAGACCGGCCCGGCGGGGTCGAGCCAGTCCGGCCGGGGCAGGCCGCACCAGGTGCCCTGGGGGAGGGTCCGGGCCCCGGGGTTGCGCTCGGCGAAGCCGGGCGGCACGGTGCCGGTGAAGCCCGGCAGTACCGGCGTCATGCCGAGCTCGCGGATGCGGTCGGTCAGCCTCCGGCCCAATTCGGCGCGGGCGAGGATGAGTTGTTCGGAGACCGGGCCGCCGAGGCCGGACATGTTCTGCAGCAGCCACCACGGCTGGTGCCCGGGCGCGGGGATCCAGGCGCGCAGCTCGGCAGGGCGGTAGCCGAACTCCTGCAGGGCGCGGTAGTAGGGGAGTTCGGCACCGAGCTGGACGTACACCTCGTTGACGCCGTGCAGGGCCAGGACGTCCAGCTCGTGCTCGTACGCGGCCCAGTCGCGGTAGGGGCCGGAGTAGCCCGGGTCGGTGTCGTTGAGCGCGAAGCGGTGCGCGACGGCCGCCGAGCGGCGGACTGTGGCGGGCGGCGCGGGGAGCACGGCGGGCAGGGCGGCCGTGCTGTCGCCGGGCAGGCCGATGTCGGCGTGGGCCACGTGGTGCAGGTACCAGCCCAGGCCGGTGAGCAGCACGGCCGGGCTGGTGCCGCGCACCCGGACGGCGCCGGGGCGGCCGGAGAGCTCGAACCAGTCGCCGTGGCCGTCCGGCGGGGCCGGGAGCAGGTCGAGTTGACCGGCCCGCCCGGGCAGCAGCCGCTGGGCGGCGGCGACCGCGGGGGACGGGTCGAAGTACCCCATGTGGGCCGCCAACACCGGTGTGACGGTGACGAGTTGGGCCAGCAGGGCGAGGAGGGCGAGACGGCGGCGCACCGGGCGGCGGTCAGGCGTAGGAGTAGCCGAGCGCGGTGGTGCCGGCCACCTGCGGGGCGGTGCTGGCCCACGGGTCGAGGATCGCGTCGTGCGGGGTGAGGCTCGGCCCGGCGGTGTGGTTGAGCTGCCAACGGTCCCAGATCCGGTCGACGTTGGCGTGCAGCAGCCAGAAGATCGGGTCGCGCGGGGAGTGCATGATGTCGCTGACGGTGCCGTTGCACCAGTTGTGCACCTGGTTGTGCGCGTCCGTCTCCAGGTGGCTGGTGAACGGGGTGTAGCGCGGGCGCAGCAGCAGGGCGTCGATCACCGCCTGGGTGGGCAGCGCGCCGCCGGCCGCCCCGGGCACGCCCCGGGTGACCTGCGGAGGCTGCCAGACCCAGTCCGGGCGGGCGTGGTCGGTGGCGTAGTCCCAGTACGGCACGGTCAGCGACGGCCCGGCGGCCGGCTGGGTGGAGCGCAGCAGGTTCTCCATCTCCAGCAGGTAGCGGCGGTGCCAGGGCAGGAAGCGCTGGGTGCCGACCGGGCCGTTCATCGAGTGCATCCGGTGGCTCATGTCGGCGTGGACGGCGGCCAGCTTCTGGTAGTCGCCGCTCGCGTGGGCGGCCTGCAGGGCCTGGTTGAAGGTGTCCCGCCCGGCCTGGTCGAGCTTGCGGTGGTCGATCCGGGTACGGGTGAGGCTGCCCGCGAGCTGGACCACGAAGCCGCGGGCGGCGTCGGCGGGCACGAGAACCTCCCCGGCCGGGCCGCCGGGCCGGGGCTCGAGGGTGGCCAGGTGGCGGTCGAAGCGGACGGCCACCGCCTCGGGGTCGAGCGCAGGGTGCAGGCCCCAGCCCTCCTGGAGCCGGAGCAACTCCTCGCGGTCGGGGAAGTGGCCGGTGGCGGGGAGTTCGGCGGTGCTGGGGTCGGTGGGTGGCATGCGGACGTCCCGTCGGTGGGTGGCTGGGCGGTCTGCTGCCACGGTCGCCCGGCGGGTGCGCGGGTGGGCGGTGGGACGCGCTGGGCGGGCCGCCTTTCACCCCATCAGATCAGCGGATCGGATGACCTTCGCCTGACCTTCGCCCTGCCTTGCCGCCGCTGCGGCTCAGGAGCACGCTGGACAGTGGGGTGGCGCGGCTTTCGGAGGTGCGAGATGCAGAACGAATGGGACGTGCACCTGAGCTTCCAGGAGGACGGGGTGCACACCTCCTGCGAGGCCCGGCTGACCGGCGCGCGGGCGCCCGGGCTGCGGGGACACGGTGAGGCGGTGCGCAGCGCGGAGGACCGGCCGCTGGCCAGGATCGGCGAGGAGGTCGCGGCCTCGCGGGCGCTGGACGAACTCGCCGCGCGGCTGCGGGCCCAGGCCGACGGCGAACTGGCGGACGAAGGCCACCGCCCGGCGTACCTGATCTTCTGAGGAGCCTCCCGAGGAGGAGTCTCCCGATAGGGAAGAAAGGCGCCGGACATGACAGCTCCCGGCAGCTCCGCCTTCTCGCTCTCTCCGGACCTCGGCCGTCGCCGAAGCGTCTCTGGGAGCGAATGGGGCTACCGGGGGCCTAGCCAGGCCCACGACAAGGGAGTCGCTCGGACGGCCGGTTGACGTCCTATCTGTCCGGCGGTGCGGCTCTCTCCTGTTGTCTGGTGTACTGCCCAGTCTCCTCCCGACAGGCCAGTAGTCAAGAGGTGCCGGTGGTCCGTTCGGGGCGGTCGTGGGACACGGTGTCCCGGTCGGAGGGCGGCCCTGGGACACCAGGGCCGAAGGCGGATCGGGACCGGGAGAGCATGACGGACGGTCAGGCCGGGGCGCCGAAGTCCTGGGTCCACCAGGGGCCGCCGGAGCCGTAGTGGACGCCGACGCCGAGGTCGGTGAACGCGCAGTTGAGGATGTTGGCGCGGTGGCCGGGGCTGTTCATCCAGCTGTCCATCACCGACGGCGGGTCGGCCTGGCCCATCGCGATGTTCTCGCCCCAGGTGCTCCAGCGGTAGCCGGTGGCGTCGATCCGGGCCTGCGGGCCCTGGCCGTCGGGGTTGGTGTGGTCGAAGAAGTTGCGGGCCGCCATGTCGTCGGAGTGGCCCTGGGCGGCCTTCTGGAGCTGCGCGTTGGACTTCACCGGCCCGCAGCCCGCCTTGGCGCGCTGGGCGTTGACCAGGTCGATGACCTGCTGGACGGCGCCCGCCGGGGTGGCCGCGCGGGCCGAGGGAGCGGCCGGGCTGGGCTTGGCGGTGCGGGAGGGCGAGGCGCTCGGGGTCGGGGTGGGGCTCGGTGCGGCGGTGCTGGGGGAGGGGCTCGGCGAGGCCGAGGTGGTGGGCGCCGCCGTGGACGGGGAGGCGGAGGGCGAGGTGATCGCCACCGTGACCGGCGCGGGCACGTCCGCCACCGCGTCGGCGTGCACGGGCTGGTCGCCCGGCTGGTCCTGCTCGGCGAGCACGAATCCGCCCGCGGCCAGGGTCAGCACGGCCGTGCCGACGGCCACCGCCGCCACCCGGCGGCGCGAACCGGTGGGCCGGCGCCGCCGGCCGCCGCTCCCGCGGTGCCGGGTGGCAGCGCCGGCCGGGGAGCCGCCGGTCGCGGCGTGGGCGGTCGTGGCGTGGGCGGCAGTCAGGCCGTGCGGGCCGAAGGCGTGCGAGCGCGGCAGCGGGAGCATGGCCAGGCCGGCCAGCAGGCCCTCGGCGGGCACCAGGCCGTTCCAGTGGCGGGCGCAGTGCGCGCAGTCCCGGGCGTGGCGGGCGATCCGCTTGCGCCACAGGGCGCTCGGCCGCTCGTCCCACCCGGCGGTCATCGCGGTCAGCTCCGGGCAGGGCGGCACGGTGGTGAGCGCTCGGACCACCACCCGGGCGGTCTCCAGCTGGGTCTTCATCCGCTGGACCCGCACGGCCGCGTGCTGCGGGGTCAGCTCCAGGGCCGCCGCCAGCTCGGCCCGGCTGAGCTCGCCCGCCGCCTCCTGCCACCAGAGCGCGAGCAGGTCGCGGTCGTCCTCGTCCAGCCAGCGGGTCGCCTCGGCGACCTCACGGCGCTGGCCGGAGAGGCCGAGCCGGATGATGGTCAGGCCCACGAAGTCGGCGGCGGGGTCGGCCGGCTCGTAACCGTCCTGGAGGGTGCCGCCCCGGTCGTGACTGAGCTGCTGGGCCTGGTGGCGCTGGCGCACCTCGTTCATCGCTATCGCCACCAGCCAGGAGCGGAAGCTGGCCGGGTCGCGCAGCTGCGGCAGGCTGTGGACGGCGCGCAGCATGGTCTCCTGCACGACGTCGTCGGTGTCCGGGTGCCCGGACAGGGCCCGGCCGACGACGTTGTAGACCAGGGGCAGGTAGGACCTGACCAGCTCGTTGGTCGCCTGCTGGTCGCCGGTCTGGGCGAGCTCGACCGTCGCCGTGCCGCAGTACCTGTCCATCGTGTCCACCTTCTCCGTCGGCCTGCCCGGTGCTGCCTGTCCTGGTAGGAGATCCGGCGGGTGAGGGCGGATAACAGAAAATCGACGGAGATTTTCCAGCCATCCCGGATCAGCCGGGCAGCGTACCGGAGCGCGCGACACGCCCGACCGCCGGGGCCGCCCCCAGCCGGTCGGCTCAGCCGGTCAGCTGGGCCAGCAGCTTCCGGCCGAAGGGCCAGTCGCCGAGGCCGGAGTCGCTGTTGAGGTGGCCGTGGGCCCCGGCCACCTCCAGCCGGGCGCCCCAGGCGGCGGCGAACTCGCGGGAGCGCTCGAGCGAGCACCAGGGGTCGTCGGTGCTGGCCACCACGACGGTGGGGAAGGGCAGCGGGGCGAGTGGCACGGGCCGGAAGTTCACCAGCTCGGGGACGTCGGCGGTGTCGATGTCGGCCGGGGCGACCAGCAGCGCTCCCCGGACTCGCCCGAGGTGGCGGGCGGCCCAGTGCGCCACCGTGACGCAGCCGAGGCTGTGCGCGACCAGTACCACCGGTCCGTCCGCGGCGGCCACCGCGTTGTCCAGCTCGGCGACCCAGTCGGCGAGCCGCGGCGCGTCCCAGTCGGCCTGCCGGACGCGGCGCAGCGAGGAGTCCGCCCGCTCCCAGTGGCTCTGCCAGTGCTCGGGGCCGGAGTTCTGGTAGCCGGGGAGGATCAGGACGCGCGGCTCGACAGTCATGGCTGCCCTTCCGGGGAGGAGAACGGGAGGTGGACGGGGCGCCGTCGGCCGTCCGGTGATCACTGACCCTATCGGGTGAGCGAGGGGTGACGTGAGGTGACCTGGGAGTGTGTGAGGAAGCCGAGGACGTCGCACGAGTAGCCGCAGCCACACGTATCGTGAGGGGCGTTGTCCACGGAGGGGAACAAGGTGCGCAAGCTCACGTACTACGTCGGTGCCACCATCGACGGCTTCATCGCCGATCCTGACGGCTCGTTCGGCTTCTTCCCGCTGGCCGACGACATCCTCAAGTACATCGGCGAGGAGTACCCCGAGACGCTGCCGACGCACGTGCGCTCGCCGCTGGGCATCGTGGGGGCGAACCGGCGCTTCGACACCGTGGTGATGGGCCGGGCCACCTACGACCCGGCGCTGCGCGCGGGCATCACCAGCCCGTACGCGCACCTGCGCCAGTACGTGGTCTCCTCCTCCCTCCCGCTCGGGGCCGATCCGGAGGTGGAAGTGGTGCGCACCGACCCGGTCGGGCTGGTGCGCCGGCTCAAGCGGCAGGAAGGTCTCGGCGTGTGGCTGGCCGGCGGGGCGCGGCTGGCGGGGGAGGTGCTGCCCGAGATCGACGAGCTGGTGGTGAAGACCTACCCGCTGGTGATCGGCTCGGGCATCCCGCTGTTCACCCGGGAGTTCGCGGTGGCCGCCTTCCGGCGGACCTCCGGCCGGGCCTTCGACAGCGGCGCGGCGATCACGGTCTACCAGCGGGACTGATGATCCGTCAGACCTCCTGGCCGGCTGCCTGCTTGATGGCCTCGCGGATGCGGAAGTAGGTGCCGCAGCGGCAGACGTTCTGGATCTGGTCGATGTCCGCGTCCGTCGGGTTCGGGGTGCGGCGCAGCAGCGCGACGGCGGCCATGATCTGGCCGGGCTGGCAGAAGCCGCACTGGGCCACGTCGAAGTCCAGCCAGGCCTGCTGCACCGGGTTGAGCCGGTCGCCCTGGGCCAGGCCCTCGATGGTGGTGACCGAGCGGCCCGCGCAGTTCTGCACCGGCACCGTGCAGGGCTGGATCTCGGCGCCGTCCAGGTGGCTGGTGCAGGCGCGGCAGACGCCCACCCCGCAGCCGTACTTGGGCCCGGTGACGCCGAGCTTGTCGCGCAGCACCCAGAGCAGGGGCATGTCGGCCGGGGCGTCCACCTGCACGGACTGCCCGTTGAGGACGAAGGTGTAGCTGGGCATGGGAGTCCTCGGAGGTCAGAAGCTGATCGGGAAGCTGCGCGGCGAGGTGCCGGTGGCGCGGGCGTAGGCGTTGGCCACGGCGGCCGCCGCGGCGGGCACGCCCAACTCCCCGGCGCCGCCCGGGTCCCCGCTCGGCGGGAGCAGGTGCACCTCGAAGGCGGGTGGGCTGTGCCGCTGGCGGGCGTAGTGGAAGTCGGCGTAACTGCCTTCGCGGATCGCGCCGTTGTCCAGGTGCAGGCCGGCCTGCAGGGTGAGCGAGATGCCGTCCATGACGGCGCCCATGAACTGCGCCTCCAGGCCGCGCGGGTTGACTGCCAGGCCGACGTCGGCCGCGACCACGGCCTTGGTGACGCGGGGGGCCGCGGCGTCCGTGCAGTCGATCTCCACCAGGCAGGCCAGGCTGGAGCGGTGCTCGGAGTGGAAGGCGAAGCCCTGGGCCTGCCCGGGCGGCATCGGGCGGCCCCACCGGCCGGCCTGGGCCGCCTGGTCGAGCACCGCGACGGCGCCCGGGTCGGTGAGCCGGGCCCGGCGGAAGGCCACCGGGTCCTGCCCGAGGGTGCGGGCCAGCTCGTCCATCATGATCTCGTCGGCGGTGCGGACCAGCCCGGAGTAGACCGATCGCCAGCTGCCGGTGTGCATCTCCAGCGGCACCTCGGCCAGCAGCTGGGTGTTGACGCCGAGCGCGTACGGCACCTTCTGGGTGAGGGTGAAGAAGACCTGGGAGAAGCCGTCGCCGACCGGCGGGATCGACACCCCGGCCGCGGTGAGCGCGTCGCCGACGCCGTGCCGGAAGTCGGTCTTCACGGTGGCCACCCGGTGCTCGTAGGTGAGCACCTGCCCGAGCGCGTGGGTGGCGCGGACGCGGTGGTGGCTGGCCGGGCGCATCCGGCCGTGCCGGACGTCGTCGTTCCTGGTCCACATCAGCTTCACCGGCCGCCCGGCCGCCTTGGAGACCTGGGCGGCCTCCAGCGCGGCGTCGAAGAACAGCCGCCGCCCGAACGAGCCGCCGCCGCGCACCACGTGGACGGTCACCGCGGCGACCGGCAGCCCGACGGCGGCGGCGATCGCGGCCTGGGCGACCAGCGGCGACTGCGCGGCGAACCACACCTCGGCGCGGTCGGCGCGCACGTCCGCGACGGCGGTGAGCACCTCCATCGGGGCGTGGCTGACGAAGGCGAAGTCGAACTCCGCGTCCAGGTGCAGGGTCAGCAACGGCGGTATCAGGAAGGGGGGTTGGGCGGCCTTGAGCTGGGCGCGGACGTCCGCGTCGGAGAGGCCGTCCACCGTGCCGGGGCCCCAGCTGACCTGGACGGCGGCCTTGGCCTTGAGCGCCTGGTCGAAGGTCTCGGCCAGCACGGCGACGCCGGTGGGGATCTGCACCACGCCGAGCACCCCGGGCAGGGCGAGCGCGGCGGTGGCGTCGAAGGAGCGGACGGTGCCGTTGATGGTCGGCGGGCGGACCACCACGGTCGGCACGGCGCCGGGCACGGCCAGGTCGCCCGCGTACTTGGCCTTGCCGGTGACGATGTCACGGGCGTCGATCCGGCTGGTGGGCCGGCCCACCAGCTGCTGCTGGGCGGGCGGCTTGGGTGTGGCCGCGACGGCGGGCACCAGCACGGCGGCCGCGTCGACGGCCAGCGAGGCGTAGGTGGCCGAGCGGCCGTCCGGGGCGAGTACGGCGCTGCCGGCGGTCCGCAGGCTGCCCGCGGGCAGCTGCCAGCGGTTGGCGGCGGCGGTGACCAGCCGGGCCCGGGCGGCGGCGGCCACGTCGCGGACGGGCCCGTAGAGCGAGCGCATCGAGTTCGAGGCGCCGGTGAGCTGGTTGAAGAGCAGCTCCGGCCGGGCCGGGGCGAGCGGGATCTGCACATCGCCCAGATTCGCGTCCAGCTCATCGGCCACCACCATCGCCATCGCGGTGGTCAGCCCCTGGCCGACCTCGACGCGCGGCAGCTCGAGCAGGATCGATCCGTCCATGTTGACCTGCAGGCTCAGCAGGTGCGAGGTCGGCAGCCCGGCCAGGATCATCGCGTCACCGAGGTCCAGGATGTCCGGCACCCCGGGAAGTGCCTCGGCCGACGGCACGTCGGCGGCCAGCCGGACGCCGACGGCCAGGGTCGGCGCGGCGATCAGATAGGTGAGGAACCGTCGGCGGCTGACGGGCCGTGGGGAGTCGGTGGCAGTGATGGCCGGGCACCCTTCGAGTGCGGAGCGGAAGCCCGCGCAGCATAAGGAGTGTGACGGCGAACGGTCAATGTGGTGTCAGTAGACTGCCAGGATGATCGGGGTGGAGGCCAGGGGGCTGTACGAAGCGCTGCTGGAGCAGGAGGACGGTGACTCCTGGGAGGCGGTGGGCCTGCCGTGGCTGGCGCGGGCCCAGGGTGGGTACCAGGAGCGGCTCCGGACGGCTGCCGAGTACCGGAAGGATTCGGCTCCTTCGGTCGAACTGCAGTGTGAGCTCTACGCGTTGAGCCGGGTCGGCGACCTGCTGCTGGAGGCGGAGGCGGTCGGCCTGTTCACCGGGCTCGGCATGACGGCGTTCGAGGGCGGGCCCTTCGATCCCTTCCTGCACGAGATCGTCGAGGTCGAGCAGGCGGCCGATCCGCAGGCGCCCGTCGAGCTGATAGGGACGGTGTGGCCGGGGCTGATGCTCGGTCAGCTGCTGATCCGCCGGGCCGGGGTGCGGGTGCGGGCCGGCGCCGCGCACGCCCAGCGGGGCGTGGCCGACCGGGGGATGCTGTACTGGACGTTCAGGCGCGCGCACCGGCCGGTGCAGGACCTCTCGCACGGGTGGGGCCACAACTCGCAGTGGTCCACCAGGCTGCGGCTCGACTACCGCACCCCCGGTGGTGACCTGCTGAATGTGGCGGGAAGGCTCAGCATCGACGGCGACGACATGCTCGCGCCGGACCACCCGGAGAACCTGAGTGACGCCGCCCGCCTGTTGACGGCCGGCGAGCGGCGTGAACTGCTGCGCCACCGCTGCCTGCTGCGGGTGCCGAAGGCGGTGGACCGGCTGGCCGAGCAGGTCGGCTGGGCGGCGGAGTTCATGCCCTACGACTGGCGGCTGCCGCCGGCGGAGGAGGGTCGGCCGGGGTAGCCGTCCGGGCCGGCGAGCGCCGTGCGGCTTGGCGCCTGCGGACTCGGAGCAGGGCGGCCGGGCCCGGTGAGGAGAGGACGGCACCGGCGGTCTCCGGGCAGGCGCAGCCGGTGACCAGCGCCGCGGCCCGGCAGGCCGGGAAGGCAAGGCCGGCGGCTTGTCGTACCTGCATAGCGGCAGATCATCCGTGGGGGCGCCACCGCCCTCACCCGTACGGCCCCGGTTGACACCCCCCGGAGGGCGGGCGTACAGAGAGAAGGTGCGGCAGCGGGTGCCGACGGGCCACCACGGCCCGTCCGTGACCAGTGGGACGACGGCGATGCGGAGCACCGAGCCCCGCCCGCCGGCGGACCGGCCCGCCCGGGGTGCGGCGGCCACCCGCGACGAGGTGCTGGCCGCCGGGCTGCGCCGGGCCGTCCAGCACGCCGCCGCCTACGGCGGAGTGGTCTACCTGCGCTCGCCCGACCGCGCCTCGCTGGTGCTCAGCGCCGTCGCCGGAGTACCGCTCTCGCTGCTCAGCGGATTCCGCCGGGTGCCGGTGGCCGGGCAGCTGCCCGCACCCGTCGCCTACCGCACGGGCCGCACCGTCGCGCTCTCCGGCGCCGAGGAGACCATGCGGCGCTTCCCCCGGCTCGCCGTCGGCCTGCCGTACGCCTTCGCCTCCGCCAGCGTGCCGGTCTCCGCACCCGCCGCGCTGGGCGGCGAGCGGTACGGCGCCCTCGCCGTGCTCTGGCCCAGCAGCGGCGCCGCGATACCCGCCGCCGTCCGGCGGCAGCTGCGTACCGCCGCGAGCCGCCTGGGCGCGGCGCTGGCCGAGCTGGCCGTGGCCGGCCACCCCGTCGAGGCGGGCGGCCCGCCGGTGGAGGTCGAGCTGCCCGGCCCGGCCGGCCCCGCCGTCCGGGTCGGCCTGTTCGACTGGGACCTCGCCACCGGGCTGCTCACCGCCGACGAAGGCCTGTACGACCTGCTCGGCCGCAGCCCCGAGAGCCTGGACGGCCGGATCGGCTCGATCGCCGCACTCGTCCACCCCGAGGACCTGCCCTCCCTGCGCGCCGCCGTGCTCGCCGCCGTCCGCACCGGGGTGCTGCCCAGCCGCACCGTACGGATCGCGGACGGCCACGGCCGCCACCACACCGTCCGGATCTGGGGCCGCTGCCCCGGCGGCCCCGCCCGCACCCACCTGATCGGCGCCGTGCTCGACACCGGCCAGGGCGCGGCCGCCGTGGCCGCCGTCGAGCGGCTGCGCGACGGCGTCTTCGCGCTCGACCCGGACGGCCGGGTCGACTACGCCAACCGCAGCCTCGAGCTGCTCCTGGACACCCCGCGCGAGCGGCTGCTCGGCCACCACCCCTGGTCGGTGCTGCCCTGGCTCGCCGACCCCGAGTACGAGGACCGCTACCGCGCCGCGATGCTCTCGCAGCGCCCCACCGCCTTCCTGGCCCGGCGCCCGCCCGACCAGTGGCTCAGCTTCTCGCTCTACCCCGACGCACACGGCCTGACCGGCCGGGTCGCCCCCACCGGCCCGCCGCGCAGCCGGCACCAGCCGGCGGAGACGGCACCCCCGGACGACGGTGAGCCGTCGGTGCCGCGGACGGCGCCCGGCGCGATGTACCACCTGCTGCAGCTGGCCAGCGCGCTCGGCGAGGCGGTCTCGGTACGGGAGGTCTGCGACGCGGTGGCCGAGCAGATCATGCCCGGCTTCGGCGGCCAGGAGCTGGCGATCTACCTCTCCCGGGCCGGGCGGATGTTCCTGGTCGCCCAGCGCGGCTACCCCGACGGCTTCCTGGACGGCTTCGAGGGCACCTCGCTGCGGGCCCGGCTGCCCGGCACCGAGGTGCTCAACACCGGCGCGCCGATCTTCTTCGAGACCGAGCACGAACTGCTGGCCGCCTACCCCGGAATTCCGGTGGACGACATGCGCGCCTGGGCCTTCCTGCCGCTGATCGCCTCCGGCCACCCCGTCGGCAGCTGCATCCTCGGCTTCGACGAGAACCACGTCTTCTCCGCCGAGGAGCGCGCCGTGCTCACCGGCCTCTCCGGCCTGATCGCCCAGGCGCTGGAGCGGGCCCGGCTCTACGACGCCGAGTTCGCCCTGGCCCGGGGCCTGCAGCAGGCGCTGCTGCCGCACCGGCTGCCGGACGTACCCGGTCTGGAGATCGCCGCCCGCTACCTGCCCGGCACCCAGGGCATGGAGATCGGCGGCGACTGGTACGACGCGATCACCACCCCGCGGGGTCTGTGCCTGGTGATCGGCGACGTCGAGGGCCACAGCGTCGGCGCCGCCGCCATCATGGGGCAACTCCGCAGCGCGGTCCGGGCGTTCGCCACCACCGGCGGGCCACCCGAGGAGGTGCTGGCCCGGACCAACCAGCTCCTGGTCGAGCTCGACCCCGGCCTGCTGGCCAGCTGCTGCCTGCTGCGGCTCGACCCGGCGACCGGCCAGGTCGAGGCCGCCCGGGCCGGCCACCTGCCGCCGCTGGTCCGCCACCCCGACGGACGCGCCGAGGCGCTCGACCTCCCCGGCGGCCCGCTGCTCGGCGTCGACCACCCCAGCCACTACCCCGCCAGCACCCTCCACCTCGCCCCGGGCGCCGTGCTCGCCCTCTACACCGACGGCCTGGTCGAGGAGCCCGGCACCTCCATCGACACCGGCGTCGACCGCCTGCGCACCACCCTCGCCCACACCACCGACGACGGCCTCGACCCCCTCGCCGACCACCTCCTCGGCAACGCCCGCCACCTCGCCCACCGCGCCGACGACGTGGCCCTGCTGCTCGCCCGGCTGCTGCTCTGACCTGCGGCCGCGATAGCCTGGCCGATCTTGTGGCCCGCACCCGCGGGCCGCTCAGCTTGCGGGGGAACGATGGAACCGAGAGTGGCCGCCTACCAGGGGCGGCTCGTGGCACCAGGTGTACTCGGGCTGGTCACCCAGCTGCTGGTCGGCCTGGAGGCCGTGGCCCAGACGGTGCTCACCGCCACGACAGGGACCGGCTCCTCGATCTTCAAGATGGTCGCGGAGGTGGACATCTGGCTGTTCATGGCGGCCGGCATCGCCTTCCTGCTCTGGTTCAGCCGCTGCCGACACAACGCCGAGCTGCTCGCACCGGGCCGGATCGCCTACCCGGACGGGATGGCGATGGGCGCCTGGTTCGTGCCCGGGCTCATGTGGTGGGCGCCTCGCCGGATCGCCCTGGACATCCGCCGCGCGGCCGGTGGCCCGGGCGATACCGTCCTGATCAACGCTTGGTGGATCGCCTGGCTGGCCGACTCGCTCGGTTTCGTGCTGTACGCGCTGATCGACCCGGACGGCAACCCGAACGGACCCCTGGTCCTGGTGCTCGACGTGGTCGCGGCGGCGCTGTGCGTCGCGGTGATCAGCCGGATCACCGCCGCCCAGAACGCCGCGGCCGCCCGGGCGGCGGCCGGCGGGAGCTCCCGGGGCAATTCATGAGACCGACGTACGCGGCCGCAGATCTGACCCTGCCAAAGGTGCCGCAGCAGGACCGGCTCCGGCCGCCCGGGACGGTCGGGGTGGTGGCCCAGGTGCTGATCGGCGTGAAGGCCGTGGTGGAGATCGTGGCCCCGCTCGTCACGGGGATCGGCCGCGAGGGAGTGGACGTGCTCGTGCGGGCGGACCAAGTCCTCTCGCTGGCGGCCGCGCTCGCGTTCGTGGTGTGGTTCGGCTGCTGCCGGACGAACGCCGAGGTCTTCGCACCGGGACGGACCCCGTACGGGGACGGGATGGCGGCGCTGGCCTGGTTCATCCCGGTGTTCTGGTGGTGGGGCCCCTGGCGGATAGCCCTGGGCATCCGGCGGGCGAGCGGCGGCACTCGCGGTGATGTGGCACTCATCAACGCCTGGTGGATCGCCTGGGTGGCCCGCATGGTCAGCCTCCCGCTCTACCGTCTGCTCGCCCTGTACGGCGGCCCGAACCCGCCCTGGTTCTCGGCCCTGAGCGCCGTCGCGGCGGCGCTGTGCATCGCGGTGATCAGCCGGATCACCGCCGCTCAGAACGCCGCCGCCCGGGCGGCGGCCGGCTGAGCCTGCTCGCGTCGGCCCGACCGTCGTCATGCCTGAAGGGGATCCTGAGCCTGTGCGACGCGAGCCGGCGGCGGTCCGCGCGGAGCGGGAACTCGGCGCTCTCAGAGCCAGGTTGGTATGGGAAGTCACGGCGGCCCGGGAGGAGTACGGCTCGCAGGGGTCCAGCTTGGGCGGCATCGCGACGGACGCCGAGATCGTCGGCGAGGTCCGGCGTCTTTGGGGCGGGGTGGTGGGCTTGCGAGGTGCGGCCGTGGACCTGCTCAGGGAGCGGTACGTCCGGGTCCGCGGTCGGCACCCGGGTCGCTTCGGTGGGAGCGATGAGGCCTACAGGGGCGGTTTCACCTGGCCGGCGGCCTTGGTGAGGGTGGTGCGGGCGGCGTCGAGTTCCTCGGTGAGCTGGGCCTCCAAGGTGGGGAGGAGGGAGAGGGCGGCCGATGCGGCCTCCGGGGTGGGGGCGGGGTCGGCCTGGGCGGCGGCGACGGCGGCGCGCAGTGGCATGGGGGTGAGGGCGGTCTCCCAGGCGGTGCGGTGGACTCCGGTCGCGTAGCGGGCCGTCAGGAACTCCAGCGGGTCGAGGGCGAGGCCGTCGGTGACGCCGGGGGCGGCCAGGCGGTGCTGGGGGAGCGGCTGGGGGAGCAGCCAGGCGATGCCGTCGCGGGCGATGAGTTCGAAGGCGCGGCTCTCGTCCGGCACCGCCCAGCGCCCCGCGCCGGTGGTGGCGGTGCGCAGCAGGCGGTCCAGCATGGCCGCCTCGCGGGCGTGTGCCGTCCGCTCGGGGTGGGGCAGTTCGTGCAGCAGCTGCTCGAGGTGGTAGCGCTGGCCCCAGCTGCCGACCCAGCGCCGCATCGCGCCCGCCCGGGTCTCACGGATCGCAGCCAGCGCCAGCGCCCGGGTGGAGAAGTCCCGCCGGGCGGCGACCTCCACCCCCGCCGGGGCCTCCTGGTCGAGGTCGGCCCGGACGGCGGTGACCGTCGGCCCGTCGTACCAGCGGAACGTCCAGCGGCGGTGGTCCGGATCGGGCAGCAGCTCGATCGCGGTCCGGTGCCGGGTGCTGAGGCTCTCGGCGAGCCGGCCGAGCCGGGCCTGGTGGGCGGCGGTGGAGGTGGGCATGAACTGCACAGTAGCGAGCGGGGGCGCGGCAGGAGCGGAACGCCACGGCCGGGTGGCGCGGGGCGCGCGCCCGGATGCGCGCGCGATCGGACACTGTCACTCGAATGGGTGAACTGCCTGACATGGACGTGACTTGGCGGCGGATAGCCAGTTCCCTGACGTGTTGTCCGTGCACATATTCAGGGAGCGACTATGGATCTTACGACCAGTCAGGCCGGTGAGGAGAACGCTCCGGCGGAGCGCCCGAAGGTGACCCGCCGTACGCTGTTCGGCTCTGCGGCAGCGGTCGCGGCGGTGGCCGGGACGGCCGGGTTCGCGGGGCGCTCGGCGATGGCCGCGCCCGCCACGCGGCACAGCGGCGGTGCGGACGAGGCGCAGGGGCAGGACCTGGCACGCAAGATGCTGCTGGTGGGGGAGGACGAGGAGACCGACCTCAAGCTGGAGTACCTGCGGGTGCTGATCGACGGCAAGCTGCCGCCGCGCGCCGCGCGCAAGAAGGTGCTGGTGGTCGGCGCGGGCGTGGCGGGCCTGACGGCGGCGCGGCTGCTCAAGGCGGCCGGGCACGAGGTGGTGGTGATCGAGGCCAACGCGAGCCGGGTCGGCGGCCGGGTCAAGACCTTCCGGGGGATCTTCTCGGACCCGCGCCTGCACGCCGAGGCCGGGGCGATGCGGCTGCCCGACTTCCACCCGATGGTGCTGGCGCTGGCCGACCAGCTCGGCCTGAAGCGGCGGCTGTTCTACAACGCCGACGTCGCCCCGGGCGCCGGGCCGACCGGTGAGGTGCCGCCGGTGACGTACCACTCGTTCACCGGCGAGACCTGGAGCAACGGGCCGGACAAGGGCGCCTTCGTGCCACCGCAGGCCAACTTCCGCACCAAGATCGCGGTCAACGGCACCCAGGTCAGCCGGGCGGCCTACGCGCAGTCGCCGCGCCCGGTCAACAGCAGCTTCGGCAGCGACCTGGACACCACCACGGCGGCCGCCGTCTCCAAGGCCTTCGACCGCTTCACCGTGCCGGCCGGCCCGATCGGCAAGCAGCTGTCGGCCTGGTCGAAGATCTTCCAGAAGTACGACGGCTACTCCACCCACCGCTACCTGGTGGAGGAGGAGGGCTGGGACCAGGCCCGGCTGCAGGCCGCCGGGACGCTGGAGAACATCACCTCCCGGCTGCACTACTCGATCGTGCCGACGCTGATCGACCACGCCGTGATCAGCCCGACCAACCGCTACTGGGAGCTGACCGAGGGCACCGACGCGCTCACCAGCAAGCTCGCCGAGGACCTCAAGGGCGAGCTGCGGATGGGCCGCCGGATGACCAAGCTCACCCAGACGGCGGGCGGGGTGCGGATCGAGACCAGCGCGGAGAGCGGGGACGAGGAGAGCCCCGACGGCGCGCCGGTCGACCCGACGGAGGTGTTCGAGGGTGACTACGCGATCGTCACCATCCCGTTCAGCGCGCTGCGGTTCTGCCAGATCGAGCCGCTGATGTCGTACGCCAAGCGCCGGGCCGTCACCGAGCTGCACTACGACTGGGCGACCAAGGTGCTGCTGGAGTTCAAGACCCGGTTCTGGGAGGAGGGGCCGAACGGCTTCACCGGCGGCGGCTGCGTGTCCGACAGCGCGAGCCGGTTCACCTACTTCCCCTCGCACGCGCCGGACGGCTCGCCGGGCGGGGTGGTGCTGGCCGCGTACACCTGGTCCGACGATGCGGCGCGGTGGGACTCGCTCACCCCGGGCGAGCGGTACGCCTTCGCACTGAACGACCTGGAGCGGCTGTACGGGCCCCGGGTGCGGGCGGAGTACACGGGCGTCGGCGCCACCCAGTCCTGGGCCCGGGCCCGGTACGCGCTGGGCGAGGCGGTGATGTTCACCCCTGGTCAGCTGCACGAGCTGCACCCGGCGGCGCGGACGGTGGAGGGGCGGGTGCACTTCGCGGGTGAGCACACCAGCCTGAAGCCGGCCTGGATCGAAGGGGCGCTGGAGTCCGCGGTGCGGGCCTTCCTGGAGGTGCACCCCCGCTGATCCGTCCCGGCGCCGACCTCGCTCCAAGACGTGCGGCCCCGGGGAGGGTGTCCTTTTCCGGGGCGGCGCGTTGACGGGGTGTGCTCTGCGTACGGAGGTCCGGATGATCGCGAACGGCAGTGTCGGTGAGCTGGGCGGGGCCCCGCCGGTCGGGCTCCGGACCTTCCTCGGGCGGCGGGAGGATGCCCGCCGGGCCGCCGAGGCGGTGGCCGAAGGGGCAGCGGTCGGGTACGGGTTCGGGAACATCTACGCGCTGGCGGCCCGCCCGGAGCAGCCCGTGGTGGCGCGGGTGAACCGGCTGAAGGGCCGCCCGGCCGGGCAGGTGGGCAGCGTCACCACCACGCCCGCCCGGATCCCGCTGATCTTCGACTGGTCCCGGCTGCCCGCCGGGGCCGGCCACCGCGAGGTGACGGCGCTGATCGACGCGCTCTACACCCTCGGCCCGTTCGGATTCCGGGGCCCGGCCGCCGAGTTGGTGCCCGCGCACCTGACCGACGGGGGCACGGTGCAGGTGATCGCGCCGGGGTACTCCTGCCCGTCGAACGAGTTCCTGGCGCAGAGCCTGGCGCTGGTGGAGGGCGAGCTGCTGCTGATCACCTCGGCCAACCGCTCGCACCACCTGACCGGCGCCCTGGAGGAGCCCGCGCACTGGCAGGTGGCCACGCTGGGCACGGAGTTCGCGCCGGGGGAGCTGGGCTGCCTGCTCGAGCACCCGGACGAAGAGGTGGCCCGGCGCAACTACCCGCTGCACGAGCCGAGATCGACCTCGGTGCTGGCCTTCGACCGGGTGGAGGGCGCGGACCGGGAGGGCCGGCCGTGCCTGGTGCTCGAGCGGCACGGCTCGCTGGAGGTGGAGCGGGTGCGGCGGGTGGCCGAGCGGTGGGGATTCGGCGTGGTGCTCGGCGCGGCGGCCGGGGTGCGGCTCGGGCAGCGGGAGGAGGCTACGGGCCGGTAGTTGGATCACTGTTCATCTGAGGTGATCTTGGCGCAACCTCCCGGTAGGACGGCTGCGTCAAGCTTCCATATTGGTAGAGACCAATCCGTGGACTGATGTGTCATTGGTCTATACCAACTGCGGTACGGTGGGCCCGGAAGCTGTCGAAACACGGCTGTGGGGGCCACCATGACTGCCGATCACCTGCCTGCACCACCCAACGACCAGGAGCTCTACTGGTACTTCGGACCTCAGCGGCGCTGGGTCCTCGTCTGCACCTCGCTCGCGTTCTCCTTCACCGCGGTGACCATGCTCACCTTCGCGCTGCGCACGCCCGCCCTCTGGGCCTTCCTGGCCGTCCTCGCGCTCAACCTCGCGGCCCTGGCGCTCTCCTCGCTCAACAGCCTGCGCACCCGCCGCCTCACCCGGCAGTCGCACGAAGTGCTGGTGAGCGCCTGGCAGCCCGCCGAGGCCCCGAGCGTCGACCTCTACCTGCCCACCTGCGGCGAGCCGCTGGACATCCTGGCCAACGCCTACCGCCATGCCGCCGCCGTCCAGTGGTCCGGCGAGCTGACGGTCTGGGTGCTCGACGACGCCGACCGGCCCGAGGTCGCGGCACTCGCCGCCGGGCACGGGTTCCGCTACGTGGTGCGCCCCGACCGCGGCCACCTCAAGAAGGCCGGGAACCTCAACCACGCGCTCACCCTCAGCCGGGCCGAGTACATCGCCATCCTCGACGCCGACTTCGCGCCCCGGCCCGACTTCCTGCACCACCTGGTGCCGTACTTCGCGGACGAGCGGATCGGCATCGTGCAGAGCCCGCAGTGCTTCGACACCGACGAGTCGATGGGCTGGATCGAGCGGGCGGCCGGCTCGGCGCAGGAGTGGTTCTTCCGCTGGATCCAGCCCTCCCGGGATGCCAGCGACGCCGCCATCTGCTGCGGCAGCAACGCCGTCTACCGACGCGCGGCCGTCGACCTCGCGGGCGGCTTCGCCCGGCTCGACCACAGCGAGGACATGTACACCGGCCTCGCCCTCTACGAGCGCGGCTACCGCACGCTGTACGTCCCGGTGCTGGTCGCCAAGGGCACCTCGCCGGACAGCCTGGCCTCCTTCGTCAACCAGCAGTACCGCTGGGCGATGGGCAACCTGCACCTGCTCGGCAGCCGCGACCTCAAGCGGATGCGCGCGCCCTGGCGGATGCGGCTGTGCTTCTACGAAGGCGTGGTCGGCTACCTCACCATGGCCGTCAACATCTTCGCCGCGCCGCTGCCGCCGCTGGTGATGATGTACCGCTACCCCGAGCAGATCCGCCCCTGGCACGTGCTGCCGCTGCTCGCCCCGCTCTGGCTCTGGCACGTCCTGCTGCCCCGGATCAGCCGCACCCGCTGGCGGGTCGAAGTGATCCGCGCCAACGTGCTGATGAGCATCGCCGCCGCCGCGGCCTTCCTGCACACCCTGCGCGGCCACAGCGCCGCCTGGGTGCCCACCGGGGCCGGCAAGGCCAAGCCCGGCGGCCTCGCCCGCCGGGTGGTGCTGGTCTCGCTCGGCTGGATGATCGCCTCGCTCGGCGCCGCGGCTCTCGGGCTGGCGCTCGACGTGCGGGCCTACGGCTGGGGCCCGAACTGGGGGTTGGGGCTGTACCTGCTGGTGCAGTGCCAGCTCGGCCTGCCGCTGGTGCGCGACCTGATCGCCGAACTGCGGACCCGCCCCGCGGCCAAGCGCGCCCCGGGTGCGATGGCGCCCCGGCGCTGGCCCGAAGGCCTGGCCGTCACCGCCGTCCTGACCCTCACCGCGCTGCTGGCCTCCGGCTGGGTGCGCCCGATGCTCCCCTGGCTGGGCTGAACCATGGCCGTACTCATCGAACCATCCCTCCTCGCACCGAAGCCGGCGAAGCGCCGGGACCACCGCCCCGACATCGAGGGCCTGCGCGCCGTCGCCGTGCTCGCCGTGCTCGCCTTCCACGCCGCAGTGCCCGGGCTGGCCGGCGGGTTCGTCGGGGTGGACGTCTTCTTCGTCATCTCCGGCTACCTGATCACCGGCCAACTCCTCCGGGAGGCCGCCGAGTCGGGCCGAATACGGCTCGCCGAATTCTTCTCCCGGCGGGCCCGGCGCCTGCTGCCCTCCGCCGGGCTGGTGCTCGGCGTCATCGCCCTGGCCGGGGTCTGGTTCACCGCGCCGCTGCACCGCGCCGACACCGAGTACGACGTGCTGGCGGCCGCCCTGTCGGTGGCCAACTGGCGGTTCGTCGCCCAGCAGACCGACTACCTGGCCGCCGGGCGCGACCCCAGCCCGCTGCTGCACTTCTGGTCGCTCGCCGTCGAGGAGCAGTTCTACCTGGTGTGGGGGCCGCTGCTGGCCCTGCTGGTGCTGGCGGTCGCCGCCCGGCGGCTGCGGGCGGCCGTCGTGGTGCTGGCGGCCGTGGTCGGCCTCGGCTCCTTCGGGCTCTCGCTCGGCTGGACGCACGGCTCGGTCTCGCTCGCCTACCTCGGCACGCCGTCCCGCGCCTGGCAGTTCGCCGCGGGTGCGCTGCTTGCGGCTCTGCCCGCCGGGTGGCTGCCCCGGGCGCTGCGGCTGGTGGCCGGCTGGGCCGGGCTGGCCGCCGTCGGCTGGTCGGTACTGGCCTACGACGCGCAGACGCCGTACCCGGGCGTGGCCGCGCTGGCGCCCACGCTCGGCACCGCCGCCGTGATCGCGGCAGGGAGTGAACTGCGGTACGGGGTGGGCAGGTTGCTCGGTATTCGCCCCGCGCGGGCGGTCGGGCGGCTCTCCTACAACCTGTACCTGTGGCACTGGCCGGTGCTGGTCTTCGCGGAGGGGCGGTTCGGCACGCTCGGCTGGCCGGTCAAGGTGGCGCTGACCATGGCCGCCGCACTGCCCGCGTACGCCGCGCTGCGCTGGGTCGAGCGGCCGCTGCGGACCAACCCCGTGGTGGCCGAACTGCCCCGGCGCGGGCTCTCGTTGGGGCTCGGTGCGGTGGTGGTGCCGGTGGTGCTCGCACTGGTGGTCGGCACCGGCACGCTGCGGCTGCTCGGCGTCGGTACGCCCGTCGACCTGGCCGGGCTGCCGCCCGGTGCGGCCGACGGCGGCTCGCTGCTGGTGCAGCAGGCGGGCATGAAGGTGACCGGCGCGGTGGTGCCCACGCCGGTACAGGCCCGCAAGGACTTCCCGCCGGACGGCGAGTGCGAGGTGGCGCCCACCACGGTGACCAGCCCGCCCTGCCTCGCCGGGCCGGGCAGCGGCGCCGACCGGATCGTGCTGCTCGGCGACTCGCACGCCGGGCAGTGGTACTCGGCCGTGCTGGCGATCGCCGCCCAGCGGCACTGGGGCGTGGAGGAGCTGGTCAAGCAGGGCTGCCCGCTGCCCGAACTGACCGTCACCAACCCGCAGTTGGGCCGGACGTACCGGGAGTGCGACACCTGGCGGGCCGACAGCCTGGCCCGGCTGGCGCACGAGGCCAAGCCGCGGCTGATCGTGATCGCCTCGCTCAACCGCTACACCGACGACCGTGACCTGCTGCTGCGGGCCTGGGAGAAGACACTCACCCCGCTGCGGGCGATCGGCGCCCCGATCGTCTACCTCAAGGACACCCCGATCCCGGGCACCGACGTGCCCGCCTGCGTCTCCGGCCACACCGAGGACCCGGGCGCCTGCGAGTTCGCCCGCCACGCCGCGCAGTGGCCCGACCCGCTGGCGGAGGGCCACCTGCCCGGTGTCACCACGGTGGAGCTCAACTCCGTGCTCTGCCCTGGCTCCGGGCGCAGCTGCCCGGCCGTCCTGGAGCGCATCCTGCTCTACCGGGACGACGCCCACCTGACCAACACCGCGGTGGTCGTGCTCACGCCCCGGCTCGAACGGCTGCTCGGCGCCGCCGGGTTGCTGGGCGGCGGCTGGACCACCCTGCTGCGCGAGGACTTCGACGGACCAGCGGGCGGCCGCCCCCCGGCCGAGCGCTGGCAGTACGACCTCGGCACCTGCTACCCCGGCTGCCCGGCCGCCCAGTGGGGCACCGGCGAGGCCGAGACGATGACGGATTCGACGGAGAACGTGCGGCTGGACGGCAAGGGCGCGCTGGAGCTCGTGCCGACCCGCTCGACGGACGGGAAGTGGAGCTCGGGCCGGATCGAGACCCGCCGGGCCGACTTCGTCGCACCGGCGGGCGGACTGCTGCGGATCGAGGCCTCGATCGCCCTGCCGGACGTGACCGGTGCGAAGGCCGGCGGGTACTGGCCGGCGTTCTGGACGCTGGGCGGCGGTCTGCGGCAGGGGTACAGCGGCTGGCCGGGGGTCGGCGAGATCGACGCAATGGAGGCGGTGGGCGGGAAGGGCTCGGTGTTCGGCACCTTCCACTGCGGCACCGCCACCGGCGGGCCGTGCCAGGAGCCCAAGGGGCTCGGCTCCGGTGAGGTGCCGTGCGCCTCCTGCGGCGGCGGCTTCCACACCTACGCGGTGGAGGTGGACCGCTCGACGAGCCCCGAGCAACTGCGCTGGTACCTCGACGGCAAGGAGTACCACCGGGTCACCGCCGCCGCCATCGACCCGGCGGCCTGGGACCAGGCCGTGCACCACGGGCACTTCCTGCTGCTCAACCTGGCCATGGGCGGCGGCCTCCCGGACGCCTTCGGCTCGCCGCTCACGGCGGCGACCGAACCGGGTCATGCGATGCGGATCGACTACGTCGCGGTCAGCAGCCGGCAGTGAGCGACGGGCCACTTGCACCTTGCCGGTGCAAGTGGTCCACCGCGTAGGGGCACAGTCCCTGGGAGGCGTGACCTCAGTCCGCAGGGGCGATCTGTTCGCCCGTCGCGGCGAGGTGGACGCTCAGCGCCTCCACCGGGCAGAGTTCGGCCGCCTCGGTGAGGAGGTCGCGGTCGGTGGCGTGCGGATTGCGCGGGTAGGCCCGGCCGTTGGGGCCGAGGGCCAGGTCGTCGGGGGCGGTGCGGGCGCACTGGCCGGTGCCGACGCAGCGGGTCTGGTCGACCCGGACGAGCAGTTCTTCGGTACTCACCAGGCGACTCCGAGGGTGAGGGGGCTGCGGGTGAGGAGGCCGGTGCGCCAGGTTATCCGGTCGGTCGGCTCGGTGAGGCGGAGCTCGGGGAAGCGGCGGGCCAGGCCGTGCAGGCCCAGCTCGAGCTCCATCCGGGCGAGCCAGGCGCCGAGGCAGTGGTGCGGGCCCGCGCCGAAGGTGAGGCTCGGGGTGCCGAGCGGGGCGAAGAGGTCGATGCCCTCCGGATAGACCGCGGGGTCGTGATTGGCCGAGCTGGGGTCGGCGGCGACCACACTGCCGGCCGGGATGGTGACGCCGCCGATCTCGAGATCGGCGTTGGCGCGCCGCAGCAGGCCCGGAGCGGTGGAGCGGTCGCCGAGCGGGATGGTGCGCAGCGCCTGCTCGGTGGCCTGGACGGCGGCGGCCGGGTCGGCGCCGATCCGGGCCCAGCCCTCGCGGTTCTCGTCCAGGAGGTAGACCAGGGCGTTGCCCAGGGTGGTCATGGTGGTCTCGTGCCCGGCGACGACCAGGCCGATCACCAGCATGGTGAGCTGCATCTCGGTGGCCCCGCCGGTCTCGTCGGCGGCCAGCACCAGGCTGGAGACCAGGTCGTCGCCGGGAGCCTTGCGGCGCTCGGTGACCAGCTGGTACCCGAAGGCGCCGAACTCCTGCATCGCCTGCTGGATCTCCTCCGCCGTGTAGGCGGTGGCCGAGAGCGCATGGTCGCTCCAGTGGCTCAGCCGGCTCAGGTCGTGGTTGTCCAGGCCCATCAGACGGCTGATCACCTGGACCGGCAGCGGCCGGGTGAAGGTGGCCACCACGTCGGCCGGGGAGCCGGCCGCCGCCACGCCGTCCAGCAGGTCCTCCACCACGGAGGCGACCCAGGGGCGCCAGCGCTCGATCGCACGCGGCGTGAAGGCGCGCTGCACGGTGCGGCGCAGCGCCTGGTGCTCGGGCCCGTCGATGTTGAGCAGGGTGTCGGGAGCGTCCAGCAGGTTGGGGACGAGCGTCACCTGCGGCGCGTCCGGGGCGTACAGCGAGGCCCGGTCGAGCCGGGGGTCGGTGAGCGCCTGCCGGACATCGGCGTGCCGGGTCACGACCCAGACCGGCGTCCCGGTGGGCAGAGCGGCGAGCCGGGGCGGTCCGGGTTCGGCGTGCAGCAGGCAGTGCAGGGGAATGAGCGGTCCGCCGGCGGGTGCCTGGCTCTGCTCGACGGTCATGGGTGTGACTCCTCGTGGTCAGCGTGGAGCAACCTGCGACGGCAGGGCCCGTACCCGACCGTAGGCGTGGTCGGGGTCGGGAGTAAGGGTGCTATTCGGCCAAGATTCTGTCAGCTGCTGCCAGTTGGAGTCTTTCGAACGGGTGTCAGACTCCGGGCTCGGCGGCGAGGCGGCCGCGGCGGACGGCCGCGACCAGCTGGGCGTGGTCGGCTTCGGTGCGGTCGGCATAGACGACGGCGAAGGCGGCGACCGCGGAGTCGAGTTCCTCGCCGCGGCCGCAGTAACCGGCCAGGACGGCGGCGTCGGCGGTGTGGGCGTGGGCCCGGGCCAGCAGGGCGCCGGCCAGACGGCCGTAGTCGTCCAGCTGGCCGGGCGGCAGGGCGGCGGGGTCGACGCTGCCCTTTCGGTTGCGGAACTGCCTTACCTGGTAGGGGAGTCCGTCCACGGTGGTCCAGCCCATCAGCAGGTCGCTGACCACCTGCATCCGCTGCTGGCCGAGCACCACCCGGCGGCCTTCGTGGCCGGCGGGGCCCTGCGGCGGGTATCCCGCGCGGGCCAGGTGCGGGAGCAGCGCGGAGGGCCGGGCCTCCTTGACCTGCAGGACGAGCGGCTCCTCGCGGTGGTCGAGCAGCAGGACGACGTAACTGCGGGTGCCCACGCTGCCGGTGCCCACCACCCGGAAGGCGACGTCGTGCACGTGGTAGCGGGCGAGCAGCGGGTGGAGGTCCTCGCTCACGGTGTCGCGGTACCCGGCCAATGCCGAGGCGACGGCGAGGGCCTGCTGGTCGGTGACCTCGCGCAGCACGGGGGGAGCGGGGACGAAGCGCCAACGGCCGTCCGCGGTACGGGTGGTGGACTTGGCGGCGAACTTGGCGCTGGTGTTGCGCAGTGCCTTGGCGGCCACCGAGCGGAGCACCTCGGTGAGTTCGTGGGCGTCGGCGAAGGTGACCAGTTCGGCGTCGGGCACCGCGTGCCAGGCGTCCAGGGCGGGCATCCGGGCCAGCACCCGCAGGGTGCGGCGGTAGGCCCCGGCGGCGTCGCCCGCCGCCTGGCGGCAGGCCGACTCGTCCGCCCCGGCCTGACGGCCGGCCAGCACCAGGCTGGCGGCGAGCCGCTTGAGGTCCCACTCCCAGGGGCCGGGCACGGTCTCGTCGAAGTCGTTGATGTCCATCACCAGCCGGCCGCGGGCGTCGCCGTAGAGGCCGAAGTTGGCCGCGTGGGCGTCACCGCAGAGCTGGGCGGTCACGCCGCTGGTCGGGGTGGCGGCCAGGTCGCAGGCCATCAGGCCGGCCGAGCCGCGCAGGAAGGCGAAGGGGGAGGCGGCCATCCGGCCGGTGCGGATCGGGGTGAGCTCCGGGAGGCGGCCGGCGTTCGACTCCTCCACCGAGCCGACCACGCTCGGGCGGTCGGCGGGCAGTTCGAACGCGGCGTGCGCCTCCCGGGGCACCTTGAGGCGCAGCCGCTTGCCCTGCTGCTTCCCGTCCCGCGCGGGCGGCTGGGCCGCGAACCCCGGCACCGCGTAGCCCCGACTCGCCACCTGGCGCTCCTCACTGTCCGGCCGTCACTGCGCTTCACCCTACGGGGGCAGGGTGAAGAGCGGGTGACGGGCAGGCTCAGCGGGGGACGATCACCCGCAGCTCGTCCGGCAGGACGCGGACCTCGGCCGGCAGGGGGCCGAGGTACTCGCCGTCGGCGTAGGCGGTGATGCCGGGGGACTCGAGTCGCAGGGAGGGGGTGCGGTGGGTGGTGACCCCGGGGTGCTGGACGTGGGTGCCCTTGAATACGGTCGGGAAGAACCGGGCGACCCGCAGCCGCGGCATGGCGTCCACCAGGGTCACGTCGAGCTGTCCGTCCGCCCGGTCGGCGGCCGGGCAGATCGCCATGCCGCCGCCGTAGTAGCGGGTGTTGCCGACGGCGGCCAGGGTGAGCGGGCGCTCCAGGGTGGTGCCGTCGGCGAGGACCAGACGGAACGCCAGCGGGCGCAGTTCGGCGAACTCGGCCAGGATCGCCAGGTTGTACCGCATCCGGCCGCGCGGCCAGGGCAGCCGGTTGGCCCGGTCGGTGACGAGGGAGTCGAAGCCGGCGGCGAGCACGGTGCCGAAGTAGCGGCTGGTGCCGTCGGCGGTCTCGGCCAGGCCGAGGTCGGCCGTGGTGACGTGGCCGTCGGCGATCACGTCGGCCGCCGCCTCCGGGTCGCCGAGCGGCAGGCCGTACTCGCGGGCGTGGTCGTTGCCGGTGCCGCCCGGGACGATGCCCAGGGGGACGCCGCTGCCCGCGAGGGCCTGGAGGGCGAGGTGGACGATGCCGTCGCCGCCGACGACCGCCAGGGCGTCCACCCCGCGGGCGACGGCCTCGCGGATCAGGCGCAGGGTGTCGGCCGGGTCGGCCCCGGTGAGCACCCGCACCGCGAGGCCGCGCTCGCGCAGCCGGGCCTCGGCGCGCTCGGCGGCGCGGACGGCCCGGCCGTGGCCGGCGGCCGGGTTGGTGACCAGGGCGAGGTCGCGGATCTCGCGCCGCTCGGTGGTTCGCGGCCTCCCGGGGGCGGCCGGGCTCACGGGACGAGCTTGCCGGGGTTGAGGATCCCGGCCGGGTCGAGGGTGTCCTTGACCGCGCGCAGGATCCGCACGCCGAGCTCGCCGATCTCCTGGCCGAGCCACGGGAGGTGGTCGGTGCCGACGGCGTGGTGGTGGGTGATGGTGCCGGCGTTCGCCATGATCGCCTCACCGGCGGCCCGCTTGACGCCGGCCCACTGGGTGAGCGGGTCGCCCTGCTGGGCGGCGACGACGGTGAAGTAGAGCGAGGCGCCGGTCGGGTAGACGTGCGAGATGTGGCACATCACCAGCGAGTCGGTGCCGGTCTGCTTGAGGGAGGTCTGCAGGGCCTCGGTCACCGCCGCCTTGAGGCGGTCGAGCTCCGCCCACTCGGTGGCGGTCTCGAGCGTCTCGCACAGCGCGCCGGCGGCCAGCAGGGAGTCGCGCAGGTAGGGGGCGTTGAACCGGCCGTGCTCCCAGGCCTTGGCCGGCTCCGCGCCGAGGGAGGTGCCGCCGGCGGCCAGCAGTACGGCCCGGGTGGCCTCGTGGCGGGCGGCGGTCTGCTCGGGGGTGCCCTCGAAGACGGTGACGGCCAGGCAGCCGCCGGTCACCTGGGTGCCGCCGATCTTGTCGGTCATGGCCAGGTTGACGGCGGTCTCGGCCTCGTCGGAGAGGCGGATGACTGTGGGCCCGGTGCCCTGCTGCTCGACGGCCCGCAGTGCGGCGGCGCCGGTGGCGAAGTCCGGGAAGCTCCAGGCCTCGTAGGCCTTGCTGGTGGGCAGCGGGTGGACGCGCAGGCGGACGGCGGTGATCACGCCGAAGGCGCCCTCGGAGCCGAGGAACAGCTCGCGCAGGTCGGGGCCGGCGGCCGAGGCCGGGGCCCGCCCGAGGTCCAGGAGGCCGGCGGGGGTGACCACGCGCAGGCCGCGGACCATCTCGTCGAAGCGGCCGTACCCGGCGGAGTCCTGGCCGGAGGAGCGGGTGGCGGCGAAGCCGCCGATGGTCGCGTAGCGGAAGCTCTGCGGGTAGTGGCCGAGCTCCCAGCCGCGCTCGGCGAGCAGCTCCTCGGCCTGCGGGCCGGTGAGGCCCGCGCCGAGGACGGCCTCGCCGGAGAGCTCGTCCAGCTCGTGCAGCCGGTCGAAGCGGCGCAGGTCCAGGCAGAGCACTGCGGCGAAGCCGCCGCGGTCGGGCTGGACGCCGCCGACCACGCTGGTGCCGCCACCGAAGGGCACCACCGCGATCCGCCGCTCGGCGCACAGCGCGAGCAGGGCGGCGATCTCCTCCTCGCTGCCCGGCAGCACCACGGCGTCGGGCGCGTCCTGCGGCTCACGGCTCTTGCGGCGCAGCAGGTCCGGGGTGGACTTGCCGCCGCTGCGGGGCAGCCGGTCGGCGTCCGCCGTGCTCAGGTGGCCGTCGCCGACGATCGCGGTGATCGCCGCCAGGTCGTCCGGGCTCAGCGCGGACGGGCGCAGCAGCACCTCTTCGGCCGTCGGGCCGGCGGTGTCGGAGGCCGAGACGCCGAGCGCGGCGCTCAGCAGCCCCTTGATGTCGTCAGGGAGCGGCTTGGCGAGGGCCGGATCGCCCCAGGCGTCCCACTTCATCGGGGGCAGCGGCAGTTCGGCGTCGGTGTGGTGGACCATGCGTTACAGTGTTACACATCATGTCAAGTAGTAACGTCGCTCCGGGTGGTGCCGAGGTTCCCGGCGCCACCGGTCAGGTCACCGACCCGGCCAGAGCCACCACCGAGCGGAACACCGACGACGCGATCCTGGACGCCGCGGCCGACCTGATCGTCCAGCTCGGCGTGCAGCGGGCCCAGCTGTCCGAGATCGCCCGCCGGGCCGGGGTCAGCCGCCCGACCGTCTACCGGCGCTGGCCGGACGTCCGCGCCGTGATCGGCGCCCTGCTGACCCGCGAGATCCGGGCCGTCCAGGCGGACGTCCCGCCCATCGGCGGCGACCGCGCCTCCGTCGTGGCCTGGATCCTCGAGATCGCCGTCCGGCTGCGCGACCACCCCGTCCTCGGGGCGCTGCTGCACTCCGACGCGGACACCCTGCACGAGTACGTGGTCGAACGGCTCGGCACCAGCCAGCGCGGCCTGATCGACGCCCTGGCCGAGGGGATCGTGCTCGGCCAGCACCACGGCTCGATCCGCCCCGGCGAACCGGCCCAGCTGGCCGCGATGGTCCTGCTGATCGCCCAGTCCACCGTCCAGTCCCACCGCATGGTCGCCCACCTGCTCCCCGAGCCGGCCTGGCGGCGCGAACTGGCCACCGCACTGAACGGATACCTCGCCCCATGAGCACCCGCCCCGCTCCGTCCGGCCCGCCCGGCGCTCCCGGCGCCTCCGCGCTCAACGCGCGCCGCCGCCTCGCCGACCTCGACGCCCTCGCCGGCCCCGACGGGGACGCGATCGACGTGCTCGTCGTCGGAGCCGGCGTCACCGGCGCCGGCGCCGCGCTGGACGCCGCCGCCCGCGGCCTGCGGACGGTGCTGGTCGACTCCCGCGACCTCGCCTTCGGCACCAGCCGCTGGAGCTCCAAGCTGGTGCACGGCGGCCTGCGCTACCTGGCCACCGGCAGCATCGGCGTCGCCCACGAGAGCGCCGTCGAGCGCGGCATCCTGATGACCAGGACCGCCCCCCACCTGATCCGCCCGCTGCCCCAGCTCGTCCCGCTGCTGCCCTCGGTCGGCCGCGGGCAGGCCGCGCTGGTGCGGACCGGATTCCTCGCCGGCGACCTGCTGCGCCTCGCCGCCCGCACCCCGGCCGCCGTGCTGCCCCGCCCCCGCCGGGTCGGCGCGGCCGAGGCCCTCGAGCTCGCCCCGGCGCTGCGCACCGAGGGCCTGAGCGGCGCCCTGGTCAACTACGACGGCCAGCTGATCGACGACGCCCGCCTGGTGGTGGCCATCGCGCGCACCGCCGCCGAGCACGGCGCCACCGTCCTCACCCGGGTCCGCGCCGAGCAGGTCACCGGTGACGGCGCCCGGCTGACGGACACGCTCAGCGGGCGCTCGCTCACCGTCCGGGCCAAGGCCGTGATCAACGCGACGGGCGTCTGGGCCGGCGAGGTCGATCCCTCGATCCGGCTGCGCCCCAGCCGCGGCACCCACCTGGTGTTCGACGCCGCCACCCTCGGCCACCCGCGCGGCGCCCTCACCGTCCCCGTCCCCGGCAGCACCAGCCGGTTCGTCTTCGCCCTCCCGCAGCAGCTGGGCCGGGTCGTCCTCGGCCTGACCGACGAGGACGCGCCCGGTCCGATCCCGGACGAGCCCCAGCCGACCGAGGCCGAGATCGCCTTCCTGCTCGACACCGTCAACACCGCGCTGCGCACCGAGCTCACCCGGGACGACGTCCGGGGCGCCTTCGCCGGACTGCGGCCGCTGATCGACAACGGCGGCGGGGACACGGCGGACGTCTCGCGCCGCCACGCCGTCCTGGAGTCCCCGGCCGGGATGATCACCGTCGTCGGCGGCAAGCTCACCACCTACCGCCGGATGGCGCAGGACGCCGTGGACAAGGCCGTCCAGGCCCGCGGCCTGAGCGCGGGCGACTGCCGCACCCGCACCCTCCCGCTGGTCGGCGCCCCCGGCCACGCCGGCAGCACCCCGGCCCCCACCGGCGCCCCCGCCTCCCTGACCGCCCGTCACGGCGGCGCGGCCCGGGCCGTCCTCGACACCGCGACCGTGGAACAGGCCCTGGCGCCGATTGCCGAGGGCCTCGACGTGCTGCGCGCCGAGGTCGAGTACGCACTCACCCACGAGGGCGCCCTCGACGCCGCCGACATCCTCGACCGGCGCACCCGCATCGGCCTGGTCCCCGCCGACGCCGACCGTGCCCGCGAGGCGGTGGAGGAGATCCTCGCCACCGTCGCCACCGCCGGCTGACGGCCCCGGTGGACGCCGCCCGCTGAATGGGAGCCCGGTACCCCTCCACGCCCGGCCCGGTGCTCGTCCGCCCGGCCCGGGCGTGGAGCCGAGCAGCACCCCGCCCTCGGCCACCGCGCCCGCCGGACGGTTCAGTTCCGCGAGACCTGCTTGTCCTAGAAGGCCGCCGTGCGGTCTTCGCTGCGCGGGTCGGTCACCTGGTGCTCCGCGTAGACGCCGGCGCGAGACCTGCGACGCCAAGGGCGGGCGTGGGCCACTGCTTCGGCGGCTTCGGAACCGTCGTCGAGGTCCACGACCGCCAACGACGGCGAACCGTCCGCAGGGCACCGGTCAAGCCAGTCGCCGTCCGGGGCGATGACTCCGGACGGCGCGGTGGCGCCGTGCCGGGTCGGCACCGAGAAGCTGACCCAGTAGCTGTTCACCGCGGCGTGGCCCTGGGCCTGGGCGGCGGCGTTGCCCGGGGAGACGCCGGTCGTGGAGAACAGGACGCAGTCGACGTCCAGGCTCTCGTACTCGGCGAACAACTCCGGGTAGTGGATCTCCATGCCGAGCAGGCATCCGAAACGCACACCGTCGACGTCGAAGGTCACCGGCGAGACGCCCGGCGAGTACAGGTACGAGACCTTCGTGTTCGACAGCCGGCGCTCGTCGTAGCGCGTGACGACCTCGCCGCGATCGGAGATGACGTACAGGCTGTTGTGCGGGCGGTTCGGCTCGGTCAGGCGGTGCACCGAGGCGATCACCGTCCACAGCCGCAACTCGCCTGCCAACTCGGTGATCGCAGCCAGCTCTGCTCGCAGGACCGGCCACTGGCACCGGCTCCAGTCCGCCGGGCCGACCGCGTCCGGGCCGTCGACGGACATGACGAGCATGTGGGGAAAGCAGATCGCGCCTTCCGGGAAGTGCACGATCCGCGCGCCCCGAGCAGCCGCCTCGCGCATCAGAGCACGGACCTGACGGCCGCTTTCGCGCAGCGCGTCCACATCTCGGGGGTCCTCGCGGACGGGGGTCTGCGCGACGGCGAGCCGCACGCTCCTGGGGTTCCCTGCCTCCGACATGACGTCTCCTGATGGAGTCGGACGGAAGTGCCGGAGGGCAGAGGTGTAGGACTCGCCGGTCTTGGCGGCGCGGGCGCGCACCTGGCGCTTGAAGTTCCTGCGGGCTGTCATCACGGCCTTCCACGCCTTGAGCGACCGTTCCCCAGCAACCCCGCCCGAGGCGATCGGGCTGCGACAACGGCCTGAGACGCTGGTCCCTTTGCCTCCGACAGGAGACCGTGCTGGGGACGGTCGCGGGAGGTTCGGCGTAGGCCACGCAGTCCGTCATCATGCCGTCGCCCACGGACCCCGTCAACCACCGCCACTCACTCACTGATCGCATCCGTTGCCACTGACCGACATCGGAACCACTCGTCCAGGGTCTGTCCGGCCGATCACGCCGGGCGGCCGACGCCGGGGCACGCGCCCTCCTGGCCCGGCATCGGGCAGGAGGGGCCCTTCGCCAGCTTCTGGTCGGTCGCCGATGCTCCGCATGGACATGCCCCAGCCTTCGGCCGGGAGGTGCCCCCCGCGTCGGCACAGCCCGCGCGTCACTCGACGGCGCCCCGCCTGCCCTCCGGGCGGACGACGGGGGTTGACGACGGACCTTAAGACACCGTTTCTTCTGGCGGAACGCCTTCCGAGTCAGCGATCGTTCGTGGGCTCTGCGCACTCTTCCAGGAGAGCGGCGAAGGCAACGCCAGCAGACTGGACGGGGAAGGTCCGGGAGGTCGTGGCGAGGTCCGGCGACGTGATCACGTAGTGGTGGGCGAGGTAGGAGAGATCTCCCCAGCCTTCCCTGCTGTGGGCGCGCATCAGGACCTGGTCGCATCTCGTGCAGGCGATCCACGGGACGAGGACGGGGCCGGCCGGGTCCTGGCCGGGGCCGAGGGCTGGCTGATCGTCCGAGGCACCGCCGTGTTCGAGAAGCTTCAGATTGGCTGGTGCGTCGTCCCCACGGCATTGGAGGATCCGGGGCGTGAGTGCCTCCCTCTCGCCCCATGTCTCCGCGAGTACGGAGATCTGGGCCCTGACCGTTTCGCTGATCGGCACTTGATGGACGAGGAGCCCTGAGACGAGCAGGCCGAGCCCTGCCTCCTGCTCCCCGATGTTCCAGCAGTCCCGGACCTCTTGGGCCTCCGGCTCCGGCAGCAGGGCGGCGAGTCGGTTCCAGGCAGCAGCGTCATCGGTCACCCAGCAGACGCTACCGGTCGACGCCGACACCCAGACGCCGGAGGCAGATGGGCTTCACCGCCGCTATGAGCGGGAGGCCGAACCCTTCCTCGCCTTCGCCGGCATCGCCGCGACCCTCATCTGCTACCGGCATCTGACCCGCTGACGCTCTACCAGGCTCCCACCTCCGGACTGACCGACGGCAGCCCCCACAGCTCCAGCTCTCCGCTGACCAGGTCCGCCATGAATTGGGCTACCCCACCGGCATAGTTCCACCAGGCGCCGCTGCGCGAGGCAACAGTGACCACCCACTCCTCCGGACTCGCCCCGGTGGTACTCCACAGGAAGAAGTCACCCTGGGTCGATGTCGCCCAGACGAGAAGGCCGCCCGGCGCGGGATACGTGCTCATGGGAACGGACAGGTTGGCATCCTCAAGCCATTCGTCGATGACATCAAGCTCCTCGCGGGTTTTCTCAAGCCAGCGGCCGTACTCGCCGGACCCCTGGCCGCCGGACCCCTGGCCGCCGAAGCCCAGGAAGCCTCCGAGCTCGAATGCCGGGTACAGCTCGCAGAGCAGCTTGAAGTCGGCTGGGAAGTCCGTCCCTGCCTCCATCTTGAAGGAGTCCCAGTCGAGGCTGCGCGGTGCGGGAAGCCGTAGCGCACCGAGACCCGGTACAGCACGCTCCAACGCCTCAACCGCCGCCACCGGATCCTTCAAACGGTGACGCGGCTCCTGGGTACCAACGAAATCATCCACACCCGCACCTTGCCAGAGCGCCACGGCCTGCCCTACAGGCCCCCGGGGAGCCACCACCAGAATGGATAACCTCTGACTGGGCGTTTCATCCCTGACTCGCTGGCTCATGTTCCTCGCCAGGTGGGGGTGGTCTCGCCCGTGAGTCGGCGGGTCATGAGGCCGATCATCGCGACGTGGATCATGGCTTCGGAGCGGGCGGGGAGGGCTTCGTAGTCGCGGGCCAGGCGGCGGTGGTTCATGAGCCAGCCCAGGGTGCGTTCGACGACCCAGCGGCGGGGCTGGACGACGAGTCCCCTGGTGGCGGGGTTGCGTTGGACGATCTCGACGTCGATTCCGAGGGCGGCACCGTGTTCGACGACGGCGTTCTTGTAGCCCATGTCGGCCCAGGCCTTGCTGATCGCGGGGTGCTTGGCCGCGACCGCGGTCAGCAGCTGCTGACCAGCGGTGCCGTCCTGCACGCTCGCAGCGGTGACCAGGACCGCGAGCAGCAAGCCGATGGTGTCGGTGACGATGTTGCGTTTCCTGCCGACGATCTTCTTCCCGACATCGACACCCTGCGTGGCGGCGGGAACGTTCGTGGAGGTCTTCACGCTCTGGGAGTCGATGATGCACGCCGTCGGCTCCGGATCGCGGCCTTCGGCGGCGCGGACCAGGCGTCGGAGAAGGCCGTTGAGCTGCTCGAACACTTCCTCCTTCTGCCAGCGGGCGAAGTAGGCGTAGACCGTTTCCCAGGGCGGGTAGTCGTGCGGGAGGTAGCGCCAGGGGATGCCTGATCTTGTCGGGTCATATGGGTTCAGGCACGGATTCCGTGAAGTCGATCATCCACGCTGAGGGTCCGTCACGGTCTGTGGTCGGCGACTCGCGGCAGTCAGCAGGAGCCGCTTGCGCAGTAGTGGAAGTTTCGCTCTGCCGAACATGCTGCGCTTGAGGGCTTTAGAAGTTACGTGGAATCTGCCGGGGTGATCATGTCTCTCCGGCGCAACCACGGACTTGGGAGATGTGTTGGGCGGCACGATGGTGCTGACGGAGAAGTGGCCGGTGCTCGGCCGGCACGAGCAGGCGGCGACCTGGCTGACGATCTGGACGGATCTCGGACGTGCGCCCCGTACGATCGATGCCTACGCCCGCGGGCTGGCCGAGTACCTGCTGATGTGCGAACGAGACAACGTCTACCCGGTCACCGCGAGCCGGGCACGCGCTGATATCGGAGTGCGCACAGGCCTGGGAGAGTGACACAGTCACTGCCGTGACCTTGATGAACATGCTCGTCGACTTCGCCCGAACCGGCCGGATCGGGCCGCTTCACTGCGGAATGCCCCTGGCCGAGGCTGAGCACCTCCTCGGCCCGGGGCGGCCGCACCCCGCCCACATCATGAAGGGGCCCGACATCGACGGCTACCCGTACTCCTGGGACGGACTCAAGCTGGACGTAACCCAGCGGGCGGTCAGCGGCATCTGGATCCACCTCCGGCCCGGTTCGACAGCGAAGTTCCCCGCTCTCGTCCTGCCCGATTCCGAGTCGTTCGAGGCCACTGTGCTCCGCGAGGAACTGATCACGGCCCTGGACACCGCAGGCTGTGAGCATCACGTCAACGACACCCTCACCTTCGGCCAGCAGTCCAGCATTCTCACCCGGCCCGCTGACGTCTACGCGGTCTTCAGCCTCCCGGGCCGGGACAACCACGTGCCTCACCGAGGCCGTCAATACCTCGACGTGATGCACAAGTACACGGCTTGACATCGCTGATTCCATAGAATCAGGTCGTTGACGCGGCCTTCAACGGGGCCGGAGGACCATTCGGTACTCATGCCGAAGACGACGGCGTCGAGGTCGGTGATCAGCCCGGCGGCGAAGGAGGCCAGGCCGCACTGCTTGTCGGCGCAGACATCGGCGATCCATCCGCGCAGCCGGTCTCCTTCACGGTTGGTCATGATGACCGCGAACGTCCGGACGTGGGTGGTGGCGGCCGTGAGCTCGGGCGAACGGGCCAGGAGCGTCTTGAGCCTCACTTGGTCGTCGTCGCGCAGGTGGTCGGGGTGGCTCATGATCCAGCGGGTGGCTTCGCGGGGCGAGGGCGGCCGGGCCATCGGCGGGCAGCCGTCTGCGGGCCGGCGCCCGGGACGCAGCGGACGGACGTAGTCGCGCAGGGTGCTGTAGGCACAGCGGGCCCCGCGTTCTTGCAGCTCGCGGTGGAGGATCGACAGGTTCGTGCAGCCCTCGGCGATCCGTTGCTCCAGGTAGGGCCGGTAGCGGTCGAGTTTGCTGGTTCGGTCCTGCCACTGGCCGTGCAGCATTGCCTCCGGGCTGGCGGCGCGGGCGTACTTGCGCACCGTGTTGCGGCCCAGTCCGAGGCGGCGGGCGACTTCGCGCAGGCTCAGGCCCTGCTCGACCTGGGCCCGGACCGCGGCGTGGGTGTCGCGGAGCCGGTCGAGGAACTTCCCCGGCGGGTAGGGCTCGGACGGCTCCCGGCCGACGGAGACAGGCTCAGGTGCCGGTTCGGGTTCGGGTGGAGGCTCTGGCTCGACGAGGCCGCGGAGGAGGGCACGGTGGTGGGAGACCAGGCGTTCGACGGCTTCGCCGAGGTTGTGCCAGACGTGCCATTTGTCCGCGCAGTGCTGGGCCTGCGGGGCGCCTTCGGCGAAGAACGCCGCGCGGTCGCGGCAGACGATCTCAACGCCGGGGTGCTCGCGCAGCCATGCGGTCAGGGTCTCGGCCTCGCGGTCGGGCAGCAGGTCCATGGGTTGGTGGGTCTCGCAGTCGATCAGGATCGTGCCGTACCGGCGGCCCTTCCTGGTCGCGAACTCGTCCACTCCCAGCACCCGCGGCACCGCCCAGGCCGGCTCCGGCAGCGCCATCACCACTCGAAGTACAGTCATCCGGCTGACCGCGATGCCCAGCACCAGCCCCAGCCGTACCACGACGCGAGCGGCCAGGACGACACCAAGAGCACCGACGATCCGCTGTAGGACGGGCGTCCGCCGACCGTAGCGGCTGGTCAGCCCCTCGACCTGCTCGGCGAAGGTCACCCGCGCACAGCCGCTGTTGTCGCAGAACAGGCGGCGCACCGACAACTCGATGAGTACTGGTTGGGTGCCGACCGGAGCATCGGCGATCTTGCGCCCGTGTCGCGCGTCAGACTTTGTGGCAGGGCTCGTTTCTTGTGGGTCCTGCTGCTTGAAGGAGTCTGATCGATCATGGTGAGGCCACCGGCACTGCCGCCGGAGGAGAAGGTCCGGATCGTGCTGTCGATTCTGGCCGGTGAGATGACCGTTGCCGAGGCCGCGCGGCGGGCGAAGGTGTCCGAGCAGTCGATCGGGACCTGGAAGCGCCAGTTCCTGGAATCCGGCCGGGCAGGTCTCGTGGGCAAGTCCGGCCCCAGCACTCGGGAACAGCAACTCGAAGCCCAGGTTGCCGACTTGACCCAGGCGCTGGGTGAGGCCGCGGTCGAGCTGCGGGTGTGGAAGAAGTCCGCGGAGGGCCGGCTGGGCCCTTCGAGGACCTCGAGGTGATCCGCACCGAGGCGGGCATGCCGACCGCGAGGTTCTGCCGGCTGATCGGCGTGCCCGAGCGGACCTGGCGTCGCCACCAGGCCCGCGCCCGCCAGGGCGCGCAGGCCAGAGGACCGTGGCCGCGCCCGGCCCGCGAGAGCGTCCGGGAGACCGCCCGCCGGCACGCGCTCGCGCACCCGGCCTGGGGCCACCGTAAGGTCTGGGCGATGTGCCGCCACGACGGCCACCGTGTCTCCCAGGCGACCGTACTGCGGCTGCTGCGGGACGAGGGCCTGCTGCTGGAGGCGAACTACCAGCGGGAGCGGCGCCAGCTCGCCGCCCGCCGCAAAGCCGCCTTCGCAACCGGGCCGACCGGCCCGAACCAGGTCTGGCAGCTCGACTTCTCCGAGTTCGAGACCGCTTCGGGCGGCACCTGGCGGCTCGCGGGCTGCCGCGACTACTGGTCGAAGTACGAGCTCGGCTGGCACGTGTCGCCCACCGCGAACCAGCACGACGCCATCGCCGCGATCGAACTCGCCCTCAAAGAAGCGGAGTCGCTGGCGGGAATGCCGCTGGCCGAGCTCGCCCCGCGCGACGCGGACGGGACCGTGAAGCCGCTGGTCACCATCGTCACCGACAACGGCGGACCGTTCCGCTCGTTCCGGTTCGAGGCGTTCATCGCCACCCGCCCGGAGCTGCGGCACGTCCGCACCCGGGTCCGTACGCCAGGCCAGAACGGCTCACGCGAGCGCGGCTTCGGCTCGCTCAAGTACGAGAAGCTGTTCCTCGAGGAGATACCCGACGCCCTCGACCTCGTCCGGCACGCCGAGGACTACCGGCGCGACTACAACACCGTCCGACCGCATGAGGCCCTGGCCTGGAACCGGCCCCACGACGTCCACACCGGCGCCGCGGACCCGCTCGTCCCCAACTTTCCCGAACCCGAAAACCTGCCAACTGCTTGACGCGGGACACTCGCGGTCGTGGCCGAGACCTGCCGGGCCGGCTCCTCGGCCGGGTTCGCCTGGGCACTGTTCGAGGAGTGGCGACAGGCCGGCCTGCCCGCCAAGGAGAGCTGGATCCTGCACGCGCTCGGGGTGCTGGGGGACGACGGGACGGTGCGTCGACTCACCCCGGTGCTGCGCGACTGGCCCGGCGAGGGCGCGCACCACCGCGCGGTCGAGGGCCTGGACGTACTGGCCGCGATCGGCACCGATGTCGCGCTGCTGCACCTGCACGGCATCGCCCAGCGGGTGAAGTTCAAGGCGCTCAAGGTCCGCGCCCAGGAGAAGATCGCCGAGGTGGCGGAGCACCTGGGCCTGACCGCCGAGCAGCTGGCCGACCGGCTGGTCCCGGATCTCGGCCTCGGGCCGGACGGCACCACGGTGATCGACTACGGCACGCGCCGGTTCACCGTCGGCTTCGACGAGCAGCTGCGCCCGTTCGTGCGGGACGGCGACGGCAGGCGGCGCAAGGAGCTGCCCGCCCCCGGCGCCCGGGACGACCAGGAGCTGGCCGCGGCCGAGCGCAAGCGGTTCACCGCATTGAAGAAGGACGTGCGCACCACGGCCGCCGACCAGATCCGCCGTCTGGAGGCCGCCATGGTCGCCCAACGCACCTGGACCGCCGTCGAGTTCGGCGCGCTCTTCGTCGACCACCCGCTGGTCCGGCACCTCGCCGGCCGCCTGGTCTGGCTGGCCGACGGGGCCGACGGCACCACGACGGCCTTCCGGACCGCCGAGGACCGCACCTTCGCCGACGTGACCGGAGAGGCCTTCGTGCTCCCCGGGAACGCGACGGTCCGGCTCCCCCACCCGCTGCACCTCGGTGAGCAGTCGGCTGCCTGGTCGGCGGTCTTCGCGGAGCACGGGATCCTCCAGCCGTTCCGGCAACTCGACCGCCCGGTGCGCCGGTTGACGCCGTCTGAGGCGGACTCCAACCGCCTGCACCGCTTCGAGGGCTGCACGGTGCCGGTCGGCCGGCTCCTGGGCCTGACCAAGCGCGGCTGGGAGCGCGGCGAACCGCTGGACAACGGCATCGAGCGTTGGTTCTCCAAGCGTCTCGCCGACGGCTGCCACCTGGTGATCCAGCTCAATGAGGGCATCTGGGTCGCCGTGGTGGGCGAGTACTCCGACCAGACCTTCGAGACGGTCTGGCTGGACGTGGCACCCCGCGACCACCTGGGCAGCCGCCACGAGTACCCGCTCCGGTTCGGCGAGCTGGACCGGATCGTCGCCTCGGAGCTGCTCGCCGACCTGGAGGAGGTGACGGCCCGGTGAGCGCCCTCGGAGGTCACTGACGGGTGGTCAGCAGATCGGTGCGATGGCGTTCGAGGTCGGTGACGGTGTCGAGGTCCACCTCGACGGTGTAGCGGCTGGGGGTGCCGTGGGGGGCCGTCTCCCGGGTCAGCTGGAGGCTGTCGACGAAGCCCCAGTCGGCGCCGGTGTAGACGCCCTTGATCCGCCCTTCCACCGTGCCGACCGCCTCGAACGGGCCGCCTTCCCACCGGAACGTCCAGTGGGTGCGGTACCAGGCCTCGAGCTGCTCGGGGGTGGCCAGGTACCGGTTGCCGTCCGGGGCCCGCGGGTCGGCGGGGAGGCCGGAGGACGCCAGGCCGGCACCGGTCAGGGCGATCCGGCCCGAGGCGTCGGCCCGGGCGTCGGCCGGGTATGTGCCGCCGCGGTGGACGGCGCAGGCCTCCGGGCGGAAGTCGTTCGCCTCGGCCAAGCGCCGGAGCAGCTCGGCGCGCGGGCCGAGCAGGTCCTCGCGGCGCTCCGTCGGGTCGGTGACCTCGCCGCGCGGGAATTCGCCGCGGTAGCCGATGACCCGGCGCTTCAGGTGCTCATCGGCGAAGCCCTGGTCGTCGCCGAGGTAGTGGCCGGCGATCGTGGCGTCCGTGGCGCCGGTGCACTCGAAGAGCTCACCCCGCCAGCGGAACGTCCGGTGCACGGCGTACCAGGCGTCGAGGCGGTCCGGGGCCAGCGGGTACCCGGCGACCGAGCCGTCGGCGGCGTACCGGGGTGCCACGCCTTCGGGCGCGGAGGAGCCTGGCTCGGGCAGCAGTTCGACGCAGGGCCACCGGCTGGCAGCGGAGCGGGCGGCGAAGCGCACCCCTCGGAAGACGGCAACCTCGCCCTCGTACCTGTCGAAGCGGCCGTCGGCGTTCATACGCCCTATCTCAGCACGGTGCGCGAAGCCGGGTGCTCACCGGGCGTCGACGTAGTCGACCAGTTGCATCATGCCGAGGTCCTCGTGCTGCAGGTGGTGGCAGTGGGCGAGGGTGCGGCCGGTGAAGTCCTCGTACTTGACCAGGAAGGTCACCTGGTCGCCGGGGTTGCCGCCGGCGAGGCCGATGGTGTCGTGCCAGACGGGTGGGTCGAGGCGGGTGCCGTTGCGGTGGGTGACCAGGACGTGGTTGGTGTGGAGGTGGAAGGGGTGGTTGAAGGCCGGTCTGGTCTCGTCGCTGCGGACTGTCCAGCGCTCGACGGTGCCCAGCGGCAGGGTGTGGTTGACCTGGGCGGGGTCGAAGAGGCCGTAGGCGGGGTCGCGGGTGAGGTCACCGGTGGGGTCGGCGGCGGGGGTCGGGTGGCTGCCGAGGATCCGGTAGGCGTTGGGGAAGGGGGCGGCGAAGACGCCCTGGTCGACATGGAAGACCACCTCGCGGTCGGCCGTCGGGTTGGCGATGTCGCGCTCGTCGAGGAAGGGCTTGCCCTGGGGCAGGGCGGCCGGCAGCGGCATCGGCGGTACGGCGGCGGGCCCCGAGACCGAGACGGTCAGCAGCGGGGCCGGGACTCCGTCGGCCTTCAGGGTGAAGGTGCCCGCCGCCCCGGCCCGGACCAGCACGTCCGCCCGGTTGCCCATGGCCAGCCGCAGCACGTCGACGCCGACCGGCGCGGGGAAGGTGATGCCGTCCTGGGCGATCTGGTGCACCGTCGGCAGGTCACCGCTGCCGGTGATCCGCAGCGGCAGGGCGGTGAACGCAGTCGCGGCCACCAGCCGCCAGCGCTGGACTTCGCCCGGGCGCATGGTGACGGTGGGGTTGACCACTCCGTTGACGGTGAGGACGGGGGCGACGGCCGCCAGCGCGGTGCCGGAGGTGAAGTCGGGCACCTTGCCGTCCTTGAGGCGGAGTTCGCTGACGCACATCACCAGGTCGGCGGCCGCTCTGATCTCGGGGACGTCGTCCACGTCGCCCTCGACCACCAGGACCCCGGCCATGCCGCCGACCAGTTGGACGGTGGTCGCCCCGTGCAGATGCGGGTGGTACCAGTAGGTGCCGGCCGGGTGGCCGGCCGGGATCTGGACGGTCGTCACGTACTGGGGCTCCGGCGCTCCGGCGGCGGCTTCGGCGACGGTGCGCGGCGCGAACTCGCGCAGGACGTTGTCGGCCTCCCCGGACGGGGAGACGTGCAGGCCGTGGGTGTGCAGGTTGAAGCTGTTGGGGTTGTGCGGCCGGTTGTGGCCGCCGCCGCTGTCCGGGTTGGGCGGCAGGCCGTTGACCTGGGTGAGCCGGAGGGTGTCCCCGGCGCGCACCCGCAGGGTCGGCCCCGGGATCGTGCCGTTGTAGGTGCGGGTGGTGACCGTGCCGTACCCGGGGACGGTGACGTCCGTCAGCCGTACGTCGAGGGTCTGTTCGACGAGTTGGCTCCGCACCCCGCCTACGGTCGGCGGCGAGCACACCGTCGGCTGCGCCAGCGGCACCGCCTTCGGGCGCGGCCGGGCGGAGGCGGTGCCCCGCGTCGCGGCGAGGACGGCGGCCACGGGGAGGGCTTTGAGTACCGCCCTACGGCTAATACGATCATTTCCGCTCATAATCGGGCAATCTAGAGCGGACCGACGACCGTACCGGTCAGGCTCACCGCGAGGCGTGTCGCGTACCCGCCATCGGGAGCGCTCTCCTGTGATGGGATGTACTCCTTGTGTCCGAGCCCTGGGGAGGCCGTGATGTCCCGTACCGCGCAGGAGATCTTCCACAGCTACGTCCACGCCGGCCCCATGACGCAGAACGCCGACGCGCTGGCCGAGCTCTTCACCGAGGACGGTGTCTTCGAGGCGCCGCTCATGCCCGACGGCGCGAGCCTTCCCCGCCGGATCGTGGGGCGGGAGGCGATCCGGCACACGCTGGCGGCCCACTACGAGCGCCAGGCGAAGGACACCCGCCCGCCGAACGTGGAGAAGTCCGGGTTCGTGCTGCACACCACGGCCGACCCCGAGGTGTTCATCGTCGAGATCGACTCGGTCTTCGACACCGAGGGCGAGGACCGCGTCGTGCCCCTGGTGCAGATCTTCCGCCTCCGGGACGGCAAGATCGCCCGACTGCGGGACTACTTCTCCCCCGCCCTGATCGCCTGACGCCCCGGCGGGCCGAGCGCGCACCGGCGGGCCGAAGGCGCCATACCGGCCCGGGGGGGGTGCCATGCCGGCCCGGGGGGGGTGCCATGCCGGCCCGGGGGGGGTGCCATGCCGGGCCGGGGGTGCCATGGACGCGGCGGGCCGGTCGGACTATCGTCGCCCGGCATGACCTTCTCCATCGTGGCCCGCTCCGGAGCCGCCCTCGGGGTGGCGGTGGCCAGCAAGTTCCTCGCCGTCGGCTCCGCCGTCCCCGCCGCCGAGGCCGGGGCCGGTGCGCTGGCCACCCAGGCCTGGGCCAACCTCGCCTACCGCCGCCAGGGCCTGGCCCTGCTGGGCACCGCCGTCGCCCCCGAGCACGTGGTGGCCGGCCTGACGGCCGCCGACCCGGACCGGGCGCACCGGCAGCTCGGCGTGGTCGGCCCGGCCGGGCCCGGCGCCACGTACACGGGTGAGGAGTGCATGGCCTGGGCGGGCGGCGTGGCGGGTGAGGGCTACGCGATCCAGGGGAACATCCTGACCGGGCCCGAGGTGGTCCGCGAGATGGAGTCCGCCTGGCTGGGCTCCGCCGAACTCCCGTTCGCCGAACGGCTGGTGGCCGTGCTGGCGGCCGGCGACGCGGCGGGCGGCGACAGCCGGGGCCGGCAGAGCGCCGCCCTGTACGTGGTCGAGCCGGGCCGGGGCTTCGGCGGCTCCGGCGACATCTCCTACGACCTGCGGGTGGACGACCACCTCGACCCGGTCACCGAACTTCGGCGCCTGCTCGGCATCCACGAGATCCTGCACGGCACCCCCGATCCGGCCACCCTGCTCGACCTCGAGGGCGAACTCGCCGCCGAGGTCCTGCGCCGGGTCACCGCCCTCGGCTACGACTCCCTCGACCGCTGGGCCGGGGTGGAGAACCTGGAGGGCCGGCTGGCCGCGGGCCGCATCGACCCGCTCGTACTGGCCCACCTGCGCGCGATGGGCTAGCACGCCCAGACACCCTCAAGGCGTGACAACTCCTCGGCCGCCCGGGCCAGTTCGGCGTCGTACTGATCGGCATCGAAGTGGCACTCGGGCGGTCTCGGCTCGTCCGCGCACGTCTCCCAGCCGGACCACTCCACCAGGCCCCGGGCCCGCCGGACGACCGCCGACAGGAAGCCGCAGCACCCTCCCGTGCACTCCGGCTCGCCGAGCACCACGCGCCGCGCCGCACCGCTCGCCCACAGCGAGCCGTCACCGGCCGCGGCGAGCGCCTCGGCCGCGTACGGTCCACGGCCACCCTCGCCGACCGCCGCCGGCGTCAGCTCCTCGCCGTCGATCCACAGCTCCAACTGCGCGGCCCACCGCCGCCCCGGCGGTACCACCCTGATCTCCGACCGATCGAACACCCGGCGAGCGTACGGGCCACCGGGCCCGGCCGCCCGGCCATCTCCGCCTCAGAGCGGCGGACGCTCGTACAGCGCGACCAGCACGCCGTGGACCGGTTCGCCCTCGGGAGCCTCCTCCGCCCCGTCGACCAGGGCGTCCAGCTCGGCTGCCAGCCGGGCGGCCTGGGCGCGGGTGAGGCGCAGATGGCGCAGCGTCAGGGCGGGCGGCGCCGGCTCGCGGGGGGCCGCGGCGTACTCGGCGGAGACGGCGGAGAAGATCGCCACGGCCGAGCCGGCCTCGGCGGGGTCGGTCGGCGACATGGCGACCCGGCGCGGGGTGCGGCGGTAGTACTGCTCGGTGCCGCCGCGCACCTGGCGGGTCTCGGCCACGTGCACCAGGCCCGCCTCCCGGAGCACCTTGAGGTGGTGGGCGACGGTGCCCTTCTGCGCGTCGAAGCCGACGGCCAGCTGGCTGATGGTGGCCGAGCGGCCGCTCAGCGCGAGGAGCAGGCGCTGGCGGAGCGGGTGGGCGAGGGCCTTGTGCTGCGCGGGGCTGTCGACGGTCAGGTCGTCTGTGTTCGGGGAGTCTGCGGTCACGAGCTAAGCGTCGAAGATTCTTGACACTTTTGCAAGCCGCATGGTGAAGTAGCGGCGACTTGATCAACCGACCGGCACCACCAGGGGGACCGAGAGATGACTTCGCTTCAGCCCGAGCAGATCACCGGGATCGTCGAGGAGACCGCCCGGCTCACCGAGGAGGGCTACGTCTTCGCCGAGATCGGCACCGGGATCGCCACCGTGCTCCGCGACCGCCTGGCGGCCGGGCACTACCACGCGGCGCAGGACCCGGAGGAGCTCGGGAAGCTCGTCACCGAGGACCTGCAGTCGGTCAACGGTGACCGGCACCTGCGGCTGAAGTTCCACCCCGAGGAGATACCGGCCAAGCAGGACAGCGCGGCCATGGCGATGATGAGCCGGTTCGGCGAGCTCTCGCTGGGCGGGGTGCCGGCCGTGGAGCGGCTGACCGGCGGCGTGGTGCGGCTGGAGATCGGGCCGATCATCCTGCCGCTGAGCCTGGCCGTCGAGCCGCTGACCGCCGCGCTCAACCTGGTGGCCGGGGCACAGGCGCTGGTGCTCGACCTGCGCGGGTGCATCGGCGGGAGCCCGGAGACGGTGTCGTACATCTGCGGGTACCTGTTCGACGAGCGGACCCACCTGAACACCCTGTACGACCGGGAGGACGACGCCGAGACCCAGTTCTGGACGCCGCCGCACGTGCCGGGCCCGCGGTTCGGCGGCAGCAAGCCGCTGGCCGTACTGACCTCCAAGGCCACCTTCTCCGGCGGCGAGGAGCTCGCCTACGACCTGCAGCAGCGGGGCCGCGCCCGCGTCTACGGCGAGCGCACCGGCGGCGGCGCCAACCCCCGGGTCGGCCACACCGTCCACCCGCACCTGGAGGCGACCATCCCGGTCGCCACCGCGATCAACCCCGTCTCGGGCACCAACTGGGAGCTGGTCGGCGTCGCCCCGGACGTCGAGACCGACCCGGCCGAGGCACTCGCGGCCGCCCACCACGCCCTTCTCACCGAGATCGCGGCGAGCGAGAGCGACAGCCACTCCGCCCGCGAGGCCCGCGAGCACCTGGCCGGCGCCCCGGTGGCCGACACCGCCGCCACCCCGCTCTAGGAGCAGGCGCTCCCACAGGCTGACCAGCCTGCCCGGACCATGTGGGTGGTCCGGGCAGGCGGTCGAGAACCCGGCTCGGGCTGTGCCGAGCCGGGTCTACGGGCCCGACGGGCGGACGGACGGCGCCGGCCGGTCCGACCGCGCGACGGGCGGGCCCGGTGGTGCGAGGCGACCCCTCAAGAGGCCCTGAGACCCTGAGGCGGGCCCGCGCCGGGGGGCGTCGTACACCCCCCTTCGAGGCCCCGGAGGGCTGCCCGGCCGCTCAACGAACGGGCAGCTCTCCGCTGAGGTCAGGCGACAGTGACGACGATCTTGCCACGGGTGTGGCCCTCGGCGTTGAGGCGCAGCGCCTCGGCGGCCTCAGCCAGCGGGAAGGTCGCGGCGACCTCGACCTGGAGCCGGCCGCTCTCGGCCAGGTCGGTGAGGGCGGTCAGGTCGGCGAAGTCGGGGCGGACGAAGACGTAGCGGCCGCCGAGCGCCAGTACCGAGCCGTCCGCGATGGAGGCGATCCGGCCGCCGTCCGCGAGCAGGGCCGGGGAGAGCTGGAGGGCCTCGCCGCCGACCAGGTCGAGCACCGCGTCCACACCCTCCGGCGCCAGCTCCCGCACCCGCTCGGCCAACCCCTCGCCGTAGCTGACCGGCTCCGCGCCGAGCACCCGCAGGTACTCGTGGTTGCGCTCGCTGGCGGTGCCGATCACCCGCGCCCCGAGGCTGACCGCGATCTGCACGGCGAGCGAGCCGACCCCGCCGGCCGCCGCATGGACCAGCACCGTCTCGCCCGGCTTGACCGCCAGCGCGTCGACCAGCGACTGGTAGGCGGTGAGCCCGGCCAGCGGCAGGCCGGCCGCCTGCTCGAAGCTGAGGTTGCGCGGCTTGCGGGCCAGCGTGCGCACCGGCGCCGCGACGTACTCGGCGAAGGTGCCCCGGCCGACCATGTCCTCGCGGACGTACCCGATCACCTCGTCACCGACGGCGAACTCGGTCACGCCGACGCCGACCTGCTCCACCACACCCGAGACGTCCCAGCCCGGGATCACCGGGAAGACCGCGTCGAGCACCGAGTCGAGGTACCCGGCCTGGATCTTCCAGTCCACCGGGTTGACCGCGGCGGCGTGGACGCGGACCAGCACGGCGTCCGGCCCGAGCTTCGGCGCGGGGACGTCGCCGAACTCGAGAACCTCGGAGCCGCCGTAGCTGCGGTAGGTGATGGCCTTCATGGTGGTGCTCCTTGTGGGACATGACAGGAAGGAAAGCTTCGAGGACCTGGATTGTTGAGCTCCTCAAGCAACGGGTTCGACGGTAGACCTGAATAGTTGAGATTGTCAAACATCCACCCTGATACCCATCGGCCGCCCGCCGCCCCAGCTGGGAAAATGCTTCGACGGGCCCGGTGACCATCGGCTACCGTCCCGCCATGACGAACTTGGAAGAGCTGCTGCACGAGCGGCTGAGCGCTGCGTACGAGACGGTGACGGGCGAGGTCGTGGAGCCGCTCGTGCGCCGATCGCAGCACGCGCACTTCCAGTCGGACGCCGCCCTGCCCACCGCCAAGCGGCTGGGGCTGCCGCCCCGGGAGCTGGCCGCCCGGGTGGTGGCCGCCGCCGAGCTGGGCGATCTCTGCTCGGGCGTCGAGATCTCCGGCCCCGGCTTCGTCAACCTGACCGTCTCCGACGCCGCGCTCGCCAGGCTGCTCACCACCTCCGCCGCCGACCCGCGGCTCGGCGTGCCCGAAGCGGCCGAGCCCCGGCGGGTGGTGGTGGACTACTCGGGGCCCAACGCCGCCAAGGAGATGCACGTCGGCCACCTGCGGTCGACCATCATCGGCGACGCCGCCGTCCGGGTGCTCGAGTGGCAGGGCCACCAGGTGGTCAAGCAGAACCACATCGGCGAGTGGGGCACCCCCTTCGGCATGCTGGTCGAGCACCTGCTCGACGTCGGCGAGGCGGAGGCCGCCCACGAGCTCTCGGTCGGCGACCTGAGCGGCTTCTACCGGGCCGCCCGGGCCAAGTTCGACGCCTCCGAGGAGTACCAGGAGCGGTCCCGGCGGCGGGTGGTGCTGCTGCAGAGCGGGGACGCGACCACCCTGCGGCTCTGGCAGCAGCTGGTCGAGGAGTCCAAGAACTACTTCCTGACGGTCTACCAGCTGCTCGGCGTCCGGCTCGGCCCCGCCGACTTCCGGGGCGAGAGCGCCTACAACGACCAACTGCCCGCCATCCTCGAAGAGTTGGCCAGGCTCGGGCTGCTTGAGGAGAGCGCCGGTGCCGACTGCGTCTTCCCCGGGGAGCACCGGAACCGGGCGGGCGATCCGCTGCCGCTGATCGTCCGCAAGAGCGACGGCGGCTTCGGCTACGGCGCGACCGACCTCGCCACCATCCGGTACCGGCTCGGGGAGCTGGCGGCCGACCGGCTGCTCTACGTGGTCGGCTCGCCCCAGCGGCAGCACCTGCAGATGGTCCGGGAGACGGCCGAGGAGGCCGGCTGGCTCCGGGCACCCGCCACCGCCGAGCACATCGGCTTCGGCTCGGTGCTCGGCTCCGACGGCCGGATGCTGCGCACTCGGGCCGGTGCCTCGGTCAAGCTGGTCGACCTGCTCACCGAGGCCGTCGCCCGGGCCACCGCCGTGATCGCCGAGAAGAACCCCGAGCTGGACGGGACGGCCCGGGCCGCCGTGGCCCGGGCGGTCGGCATCGGCGCGGTCAAGTACGCCGACCTCGCCACCGACCGGCAGAAGGACTACGTCTTCGACTTCGACCGGATGCTCTCCTTCGAGGGCAACACCGCGCCCTACCTCCAGTACGCCCGGGCCCGGATCTGCTCGATCTTCCGGCGGGCCCAGGTCACCGCCGAGGGTCTGACCGTCACCCGCCTCACCGAGCCCGCCGAGCGGGAGCTGGCCCTGGAGCTGCTCGGCTTCGGCCAGGTGGTCGGCGCGGTCGGCGAGACGCTGGAGTTCCACCGGCTCGCGGGTTACCTGTTCGGCCTGGCCGGCGCCTTCACCTCCTTCTACGAGCACTGCCCGGTGCTGGGGTCCGAGGGCGAGCTGCGTACCAGCCGGCTCGCCCTGTGCGATCTGACGGCCCGTACGCTGGCCGTCGGCCTCGATCTGCTGGGTATCGAGACCCCCGACCGGATGTGAGGGTGCCATGAGTCGTAGAGCCGGGCTGTTCGTCCCCGAGGAGGAGGACCAGCGCTTCGCGACGCCCGCCAACGCCGACGAGCGCACCCTGCTGCTCGATCTGCTGGCGGCGCAGCGCAGCACGCTGGAGCTCAAGTGCGCGGGCCTGACGGGCGAGCTGGCGGACCGCTCGGTGGAGCCGTCCACCCTGTCGCTGCTCGGCCTGGTGCGTCACCTCGCCGAAGTGGAGCGCCGCTGGTTCCGCCTGGTGCTCGCCGCCGAGGCGCTCCCGCCGCTCTACACCTCCCCCGAGGCCCCCGACCACGACTTCGACGGCACGGCGGGCGACCCCGCCTCGATCGCCGAGGCCTGGGCGGCCTGGCGGACCGAGGTGGCCTTCGGCGAGGCCTTCGTCGCGGCGGCACCCAGCCTGGACGTGGAGGGCGAGGACGACTGGCGCGGCACGGTCTCGCTGCGCTGGGTGCTGCTGCACCTGATCGAGGAGTACGCCCGCCACAACGGGCACGCCGACCTGCTCCGCGAGCGGATCGACGGCGCGCGCGGGATGTAGTCGCTCAGGGCGCGGTCAGCCGCGCCGAGAGCCACTGCAGCGCGGTGGGGATGAGCCGCGTCCAGGTGGTGAAGTTGTGGCCGCCGCTGTCCACCGTGGCCTGGTCCACGGTGAGCGGCGGGCGGGCCAGGGCGGCGAAGGCCTGCGCCTCGGCGTAGGTCGAGCCGTCCTCCAAGCTGTCGGCCAGCAGCAGCGAGACGGCGGGCTGGGGCAGGTGGGTGAGGCGCCAGCTCAGGTCCGCCTCCTGGCGGCGCTGCGGGCTACCACCAAAAAGATCACCGGTGGTGACGTCCTCGGCGGCCTTGTAGTAGCCGGAGAGCGAGACGGCGGCCGGGTAGGTCTCCGGGCTGGTCAGCGCCAGTTTCAGTGCGCAGTAGCCGCCGGTGGAGTCGCCGATCATCGCCAGGCTGCGCGGCCCGGCCTGCACCCGGTAGGAGGCCCGGATCGCCTTCGGCACGTCGGTGGCGAAGTAGGTCCGCGCCTGCGGGCCGCCGGGGACGTCCTCGCACTCGCTGTCCCGCGGCATCGAGGGCGAGGGCCGCAGCAGCACCTGCACGGAGGGGGCCACCGTGCCCGCGCGCAGCTCGCGCAGCAGGGTGCCCGGGTAGTCGAGCTTGGTGACCAGGTTCTTGGCGTCCCCGGGGAACCCGGTCAGCACCACCACCGCCGGGAAGCTGCGCTGCTGGTAGGCCGGCTGGAAGTACTGCGGCGGCAGGTAGACGTACCCGTCGGAGCTGAGCCCGCTCACCACGCCGGGCAGCCGGACGTGGTCCAGCCGCCCGACCTGCGCCGGTGACCCGGCCGGCCCGTGCACGCCGTCCCCGGGCAGCGGTACGACGCCCACTGCCGGGCCGGAGGGGCCGGACGGCTTCGCGCCCGGAGCCGTCCGCAGCGTGACCGCCCCGCCCTGGTCGGTGCCGAGCAGGTCGCCCCAGGAGGCGTAGAAAGCGAAGTAGTCGTTGGCCAGCAGGCCGAGCGTGCAGACCAGCGCCAGCTGGGTCACCAGGACGGTGCCGAGCCGGGCGAACAGCGCGGGCCAGCTCCGGACGGCCAGCCGGGGCCAGATCCACAGCGTGGCGGCCACCAGCGCGACCGTCAGCACGGCGGCGAGCAGCAGCACCTTGTGGCTGGTGAGCCCCACGGCGGCGGTTACCGGTAGGGCCGGGCGGTCGCGGCGAGCAGCGCGATGTCGTCCTCGGCCGGGGCCGGGGCCAGGCCGAGGAGGGCGTCGAGCAGCTGGTCGCAGCCCGCGTACGGGGGCAGCCGCAGGCGGGTGAGGCGGCGCAGCGAGACGTCGATGTCCTCGCCCCGGCGCTCGACCAGGCCGTCGGTGTAGAGCACCAGGGTGTGGTCGGCGGGCAGTTCGGCGGTATGGGTGCGGTAGCCGCCGAGGCCGGTGCCGAGCGGCGGGCCGGGGCGCACCGGCAGCAGCACGGTGCGGCCGTCGGGGCGCACCACGGCCGGGGGCAGGTGCCCGGCGCTGGCGTACTGGCAGCTGCCGCCGCCGGGATCGGCGGTCACCACCATGCAGGTGGCCGGGCGGGCGTCCTTGGCGCGGCCGAGCAGGGTGTCCATCTGCTCCAGGATCTGCTCGGGCGGCAGCTGCTGGCCGGCCAGCACCCGGAGCATGGCCTGGTAGTGGGTCATCTCGACGGCCGCCTCCAGGCTGTGGCCCATCACGTCGCCGATCGCCAGCAGGGTGCGGCCGTCGGGCAGCGCGGCGGTCTCGTACCAGTCGCCGCCGACCAGGGCGCTCGTCCCGGCCGGGCGGTAGCGGAAGGCCACCTCGAGGTCGGGGTGCGGCTCGCCCGGGTCGGCGAGCAGGGCGCGTTGGAGGCCGAGCGCTATGGAGTGCTCGCGGGTGTAGCGGCGCGCGTTGTCCAGGCTGATCGCGGCCCGGCGCACCAAGTCCTGGGCGGCGGCGGCGTCGTCGCCGGTGAAAGCGGGCGAGCCGTCCACCCTGGTCATCGAGACGGTGCCGATCTGGTGCCCCCGGGCGGCCAGCGGCACCACCAGCGCGGAGTGGATGCCCAGCGCGCGGTACTCGGGCACCCGTCCGGCATTCGGGGCGGCCCGGCGCAGCGCGTCGTCGTCGGGCACGTTCTCGATCACCGGCCGCCCGGTGGCCAGGCAGCGCGGCACGGCCGAGCCGGGCTGGTAGTCCACGTACTCACCGGGGGTGCCGAAGGCGCTCGTCCGCTCGCGCAGCTCGGGCAGGGCGGCCATCGCGGCACGGCGCAGCCGGACGTGGCCGCGCAGCGCCGGGCGGGCGTCGGGGGCGTCGTGGTAGGGCAGCACCTCGACGGTGGCGATCTCGGCGAGGGTGGGCACCAGGAAGTCGGCCAGCTCGCCGCAGGTGGTGTCCATGTCGAGGGTGGTGCCGATCCGGGTGGCGGCGGCGTTCAGCAGGGCGAGGCGGTTGCGGACCTGCTCCAGCTCGTGCTGCTGCTCCCGGGAGGCGGTGACCTCCAGGACGATGCCGACCAGCCCCATGGTGCGGCCGCCCTCGCGCAGCCGGTGGTAGGCGCCGTGCCAGTAGCGGCGGCGCAGCGTGGAGGGCTGGCGGGTGTGGCCGCTGGAGGTGACCTCGCGGGGGCGGCCGTCGGCGAGCACGGCGCGCAGCACGTCCTCCCGGGCGTCTATGCCGGGCACCACCTCGGCGATGGCCCGGCCCAGGTGGTCGGCGGCGGGCACGCCGTTCATCCGGGCCAGCGCGGGGTTGACGTACCGGTAGCGCAGCTCGGTGTCGAGCACACCGACGCCAGCCGGGGTGCCCTCCAGGATCAGCCGGAGCGGCCCGCCGAGCTGCGGCCAGTGGCTGTCGGCCACCATGGGCACACCTCCCGTCTGCCCGCACTCCTCCGCTCATCGTGCTGCGCCGCGCGGCTCGCCGCATCCCGGGCGCGGCGGGACTTCAGGCCCCTGAACTGGGGTCCTGTGCGGCGCCCCGGCCGCTCGCGCGGCTGGTCGTACGGATCGGGTCAGGGCCGCTGCGGCGGCCCTTCTGCGCTGTCCCGATGCTCGCAGTGCTCCACCCCGGAAAGACACCTGCCACAAGGAAGGCACACTTCACCCAACGGATCTGACGGGTGGTCAGCCTGGCGTTAATTCGGTGGCGCGGGGCGGGCCGCACGGGGCAGCATGATCGGCATGTCCCGGTACGCCATCGCCCAGCAGCCCGCAGTCGCGGGCGCGATGGCTGCTGCCCTGGCACTCGCATCCACTGGCGCATCCGCGTTCGCAGCCGCATTCGACGGCGCGCGAAGCTGACCTTCCCCGGGAAGTCCCGGGGCCTCGGACGGGGAAGGTCGGTCCGTCCTTGAGGCCCCGCCACGCGACTCCCAGGAAGATCATCGTCATGGCCAAGCAGGCCTTTGTCCGCACCAAGCCGCACCTCAACATCGGCACCATGGGTCACGTCGACCACGGCAAGACCACCCTCACCGCCGCCATCACCAAGGTCCTCGCCGAGCGCGGCGGCGGCTCCTTCGTCCCGTTCGACCGGATCGACCGGGCCCCGGAGGAGGCTGCGCGCGGCATCACCATCAACATCGCCCACGTCGAGTACGAGACGGCCACCCGGCACTACGCCCACGTCGACATGCCCGGCCACGCGGACTTCGTGAAGAACATGATCACCGGCGCCGCCCAGCTGGACGGCGCGATCCTGGTCGTCTCCGCGCAGGACGGCGTGATGCCGCAGACCGCCGAGCACGTGCTGCTCGCCCGGCAGGTCGGGGTCGAGCACGTGGTGGTGGCCCTCAACAAGGCCGACGCGGGTGACCCGGAGCTGCTCGAGCTGGTCGAGCTGGAGGTGCGCGAGCTGCTCTCCACCCACGGGTACGACGGCGCCGGGCTGCCGGTGGTCCAGGTCTCCGGCCTTCGGGCGCTGGAGGGGGACGAGCGCTGGTCGGCGGCCCTGCTCGAGCTGCTCGACGCGGTGGACGCCTATGTGCCCACGCCCGTCCGCTACACCGACGCGCCGTTCCTGCTCCCGGTGGAGAACGTGCTCACCATCACCGGGCGCGGCACGGTGGTGACCGGCGCGGTGGAGCGCGGGCGGGTCAGGATGGGCGACCGCATCCAGGTGCTCGGCTACGACTCCGAGGTGGAGGCCGTGGTCACCGGGGTGGAGACCTTCGGGCGGACCATGGAGACCGCGGAGGCGGGCGACAACGTCGCGCTGCTGCTGCGCGGGGTGCAGCGGCAGCAGGTGCGGCGCGGCCAGGTGGTCGTGGCGCACGGCTCGGCCGCGGTGCACACCACCTTCACGGCGCGGGTGCACCTGCTCTCGGCCGCCGAGGGCGGGCGCCGGACGCCGATCACCAGCGGGTACCGCCCGCAGTTCTACCTCCGCACGGGGGACGTGGTCGGTGACGTCCAGCTCCCGGCCGGTCTCGCGGTCGCCGCGCCGGGCGAGACGGTGGAGGTCACCGTGACGCTCGGCCAGCCGGTGCCGCTGGAGCCGGGCCTCGGCTTCGCCGTCCGCGAGGGCGGGCGGACGGTCGCGGCGGGGTCGGTACTGTCCGTCTCCTAGGACAGGTCTAGCCGTTGAAGGTGTCGATGTTGGTGATCCGCCAGGTGCCGCCCTGGCGGATCACGTCGACGGCGAACATCGCGGCGGCGTAGCTGGAGCTGTCCTTGCTGTCCTTGCTGCCCGCCGCGGCGGCCGTGCTGGTGTTGCGCTGGTCGGCGAAGACCAGCAGCCTGGCGCAGTCGCCGTCCAGCCGGACCACCCCGCTGTCGGTCACCGTGGTGGTGAGCACCAGCTTCTGCTGCGGGGCCTGCTGGTGCACCTGCGCCAGCATGCTCGCGTACTGCTGCACCGCCGCGCCGGTCAGCAAGGTCTTGGCCGCGCTGTCGGTACGGGCGGTGTCGGCGTAGTTGTAGGAGAACAGGGCGTTCACCGCCTGCGCCACCGCGCCCTTGACCTCGCTGGTGCGGGCCGGGTCGGCCAGGGCGGCATTGTGCGCGGCGCCACCCGCGCGCAGGTCCGAGGCGCGGCCGGCCGCGAGGGCGCTGAAGCCGCCGAGCAGCACGGTGAGCAGCGCGATCAAGGCGAGCAGCACCGGGCGGCGACGTTCCTTCGGGGGTGTCTCCTCGACGAGCGGCGGGGCCTCGGGAGCGAGCACGGCCACGGCGGCTGCCGGGCCGGCAGCCGCGGCGGTCGGGCCGGCAGCCGCGGCGGTCGGGCGGGCGGCGGCCAGGCGGCGCTGCCGGTTGATCAGGTGACGGGTCGTGGTCGACATCGAGGTCCTCTCCCGAACGTGCTACTGGCCGGAACCGGCGGCGGAGCCCATCGGAGCCTGGCCGAGGGCGCTGAGCTTCCAGCCCGTCGCCGTACGGGTCAGTTCGCCGAGCATCCGGCTCTCCTTGGTCGCGGGCTGCTGCTTGGGCGCCTGCACGGTGATCCGCAGGGCCACCAGGACCGCCGCCCGCCCGGCCCGTTCGTCCAGCTCGGTCACCGCCCCGGCCAGCACCTTGGCGGTGCTCACCGTCTGAGCCTGGGCCACCTGCTTGCTGAAGTCCGCGCGCCCCTGCACCAGTTGGCTGTGCAGGTCGCCCGTGGTGGAGGCCTCCCAGAGGTCGAGCCCTCGGGCCAGGTCGGCGTGGTCGAGGGTGTTCATGTTCTGCACCGCCTGCTCCGCCGCCGCCAGGGCCTGATCCCGGGCCCGGGCGTAGGCCGCCGTGTCGTCGTGCGCCGCCGCGTACCAGGACCAGCCGGTGAAGATCGCCGCCACCGCCGCCACCACGACGAGCGCGAGAGCCGCCGTCAGGACGGGGTTGAGCCGTCGTACCGCCATCTTCCGCTCCCCTACCGGGCCTTGAGTTCCGTGATCCGCCAGTGGCCGCCCGTCCGGCGGGCCGTCACCGAGAGCTGGGCGGCGGCGGTGCTCGCCGCCTTGCCCTCGCGCTGCGAGGTCTGGTCCAGGAAGACCAGCAACTTCGCCTGCTCACCCGAGAGTTCGGTCACCCCGGCCCGCACCACGCGGGTGGTGAGGGTCAGCTTCTGGTCCGCCACCTGCTGCTTCACCTGGGCGAACAGCGACCGGTACTGCGCGGCGGCCGGGCCGTCCAGGAGCGCGTCCGCCGCCTTGGCGGTGGCGGCGGTGTCGGCGGGGGTGTAGGAGAAGATCCGGCCGAGCGCGTTGCCGACATCACCGACCACCTCGGCGGTGGTCTGGCCGTCGGTGAGCGCCCGGTTGGCCTCGGCCTGCGCCTCGGCCCGGTCGCCGAGCACGAGCAGGCAGCTCCCGGCCAGTACGAGCAGTACGAGCGCCAGCGGCAGCGGCCAGCGGCGGGGGCGGCGTGGTTCCTGGTCCGTCACGGTCTCCCCTCTCAGCTCGCGCCGACGGGCACGGCGGTCAGCGAGGTGACCTTCCAGCCGTCGGCGGTCCGGGCCAGCCCGGCCTCGAAGCGCTTGCGGTCGGTGCTGGCACTGCCAGCCTTGGGGGTGAGGTCCACCGAGACGGTGGCGATCAGCCGGGCGGTGCCCGCGCGGGTGTCCAGCTCGGTGACGGCGGCGTCGGTGACGGTGCCGTGCGCCGAAGTACCGGCCTGGCGCAGGGTGGTGGCGTCGGCGGTGCCGGTGCGCTGGAGCTGCTCGTGCAGCGGCCCGGTGGTCACCGCCAGCCAGTCGCGCAGGCCCGTCTCGGCCTCACCGGCGTCGACCGTGTTGAGCGCGGTCAGCGCCGTCCGCCCCTGCGCCAGCACCGCGTCCCGGGCCCGCCCGTACGCGAGGTCGTCGGCGGAGCGCGCCTGCCAGTACCAGCCGGCGGCCAGCAGGCAGTACCCGGCGGCGAGTACCAGGGCCGCCCACCCGAGCAGCCGCCGTCCGGAGCGCGGGCCGACCACGACGGGCTCGGGCTGCGACTCCGGCTCCCGCTGCGGCTGCGGCTCCGGCTCCGGCTCCGGCTGCGACTCCGGCTGCCTGGCAGGTGCCGCCTGGTCGACGGTCGCCAGCAGCGCGCGCACGGCCGCGAGTTCGGCCAGCCGTCCGCCCGGCGGCAACGTCCCCGCAGCGGCCTCCGCCTCGGCCGCCGCCAGGTCCTCGCGAGGGCTCATCGCGCCACCCCCAGGCCGAGCAGGCCGCCCAGGTCGGCGGGGCCGCCGACCGGGAGAGCGGGCAGGCCGAGGGCACCCGGCAGTGCGGGGGTTGGCCGTGCCTGGGCCGCCGGGGCGGGGTTGGCCGTGGCGGGGAGCAGCGAGCCGGGCTGGGCGGGGGTGGGGATGCCGCCCTGCGGGGCATTGGCCGAGCCTCGGACGTCCTGGCCGCTGCCGGGCGTGGCCGAGCAGCGGGCGGCGGTGTTGAAGGCGGGGGCCGGGCCGGTGTCCAGGCCGTTGCGGTAGGTGGTGCCGCCGTAGCCCGAGGTGCAGGGCAGCGGGGAGAAGAAGGTGACGGCCACACCGAGGTGGGCACCCTTGTCGTCGATCGCGGTGGCGCCCGCGGCGGCCACGGCCGGGAGCCGGACCAGGAGTTCCTCCAATCCGCGCTGGCGGGTCACGGCGAGGTCGGAGGTGGTGAGCAGATTGGCCAGTACCACGCTCAGGCTGGGGCCCACGTCCCGCAGCAGCGCGCTCACCTGTCCGGTCGCCTCCGGCGCGGCGCCGATCAGCCGCCGCAGGTCGGTGTCCGACTCGTTGAGCTGTCCCGCTAGTTGGGCGGCACTGTCGGCGAAGGAGCGCAGCGCGTCGCTCTCGGCGACCTGGGTGGTGAGCACGGCCTTGCCGTCCTCCATCAGGGCGATGTTGCCGGGCAGCGCCTTGCTCGCCGAGTCGAGCAGGTGGCTGCTGTTGTCGAGCAGCGCCTGCAGGTTGGCGCTCTGGCCGTTGAACGCGGCGCCGAACTCGTCCACCACCGTCCGCAGCGACTGTACCGGCACTGAGCCGGCCAGTGCGTCCACACTGGTCAGCAGGTTGGTCACCGGCAGCGGCACGGAGGAATCCTCTTGCGCCACCACGGAGTTGTCGGTCAGGTACGGCGGCTGGTCGCTGGTCGGCCGCAGGTCGATGTACTGCTCCCCGACGGCGGAGAGGTCGGCCACCACGGCCTTGAGCCGGGCCGGGATATGCGGGGTCGAGTTGTTGATCCGCAACTCGGCCTCGACACCGTCCTCGGTCAGCCTGATCGGGCCGACCCGGCCGACCGAGACGCCCCGGTAGGTGACGTTGGCGTGCTCGAACAGGCCACCTGTCTGCGGGAGTTGCACCCGCACGGTGTAGTAGTCGCGCAGGCCGACGTACCGCCCGAGGTCGGCATAGCGCACGCCGAGGTAGCCGAGCACCAGGACGGAGATCAGCAGGAAGGCGAGGTTCTTCAGCCGGGTGGCGAGGGTGAGCATCAGCGGCCTCCCTTCCTGGGGGCGGTGACCGGCGGCAGGGGCAGCGGGACGGGCAGCCCGCGCCCGTTGAGGTGCCGCAGCAACGACGCCTCGCCGGTCGGCGTGTCGGTGGGCTGGTCCGTCGGCTGGTCGGTGGGTTGATCGGTCGGCTGGTCCGTCGGCTGATCGGTCGGCTGATCGGTGGGCTGGTCCGTCGGGGAGTCGACCGGCGACGGGCTCGGGTCGGGCGGCGGGGCGTTGTCGGCCGGGTCGAGCGCCGGGATGATCTGGGTGCCCGGCGCCGCCGTCAGGTCGAGGTAGACGTTCAGGTAGTCGCCCTTGACGCCGCGAAGCACTTCGTCCGTGAACGGGTAGGTGAGCAGCACCTGCAGCGAGTCCGGCAGCGCCTTGCCCGCATCCGCCAGGCGCTGCAGGGTCGGGGCGAGCGCGCGCAGGTCCGCCACCATGTCGTCCTTGCTGCGGTTGACGGTGTCGACGGCGACGGTGGAGAGGCTGTCGAGCGAGCGGAGCATGGTGACGAGCGCGCCGCGCTGCTGGTCGAGCACCTTGAGGCCGGGGCTGAAGTCGGTGAGCACGGTGCCGATCTGCTGGTCCCTGGCGGCCAGCGAGGCGGAGAGCCGGTTGACGCCGTCCAGCGCGTCGGTGATGTCCTTGCGGTGGGCGTCCAGATCGGCCGTCAGGGTGGCGACCTGGCTCAGCATCGAGCGCAGCTGTGGTTCGTTGCCCGTCATCGCCTTGTTCAACTCGGTGGTGATCGTGTGCAGTTGGGCCACTCCCCCGCCGTTGAGCAGCATCGAGAGGGCGCCGAAGACCTCCTCCACCTCCACGTTGCGCTCGGTGTGCGCGGCCGGGATGACCGCACCCGGGGCGAGGCTCCCCTGCGGGACCTCGCCACTCGGTGGCGCCGAGAGCTGGACGTACTTCTCGCCGAGCAGGCTGGACTGCTCGAGGTGGGCGTAGGCATTGGCCGGCAGGTGCACGCCACCGTTGATCTTCATGGTCACCACGGCCGACCACTCGCCGGGCGCGAGAGCGATCCGGGTGACCCGGCCCACGGCCACGTCGTTGACCCGTACCGCCGCCTGCGGCACCAGGCTGAGCACGTCCGCGAACCTCGCGGTGACTTCGTACGGGTGGCTGCCGAGGTCGGCGCCGCCGGGCAGCGGCACGTCCTGGATGCCGTGGAAGGAGCCGGAGCAGCCCGTGAGGGTGACGGCCAGGGCGGCGACTAGGATGGCGCGTCTCATCGGCCCGCTCCAGCGCTCGGCCCGGCAGGATTAGGGGTGAGGCTGCCGACCTTCGGCAGCGGGAGCGGCGGGCCGCTCAGCTCGTTGAGGTCGGCCCGGCCGTCCAGGGTGCCGTGGGCGGCGTCGAAGGCGTTCAACGCGTTGTCGGCGGCCAGCGGCGCGGTGTCCATCAGCTCGGCCAGCGACGCGCGTTGGTCGACCAGTGACTGGGTGACCGGTGCCAGTTGGTCGACCACGCTCTTCAACCGGGCCCGGTTGTCCTGGATGAAGCCCTTCACCTGGCCCAGGGCGGTGGCCAGTTGCTGGAGCGCCGCACCGAGGTTCTGCTTGTCCTCGGCCAGGAAGCCCGTCACCGTGGCGAGTTGGTCGGTGGCCGAACGCACCTTGCCGTCGTTGTCCTTGAGCATGGTGGTGAAGGACTGCAGGTAGGCCAGCGTGGCGAACAGGTCGTCGCTGTGCCCGGAGAGGGTCCGGGCGGCCTGGCCGAGCCCGGCGATCGAGTCGCCGATGGCCTGGCCGTTGCCGGCCAGGTTCCGCGCGCCGGTGTCGAGCAGGCGGGAGAGGGCGCCGGTGGCGTTGGCACCGTTCGGGCCCAGGGCGTCGGCGAGCTGGGTCACCGACTGGTAGAGCTGGTCCAGCTCAAGCGGGTTGGAGGTGCGCTCGAGCGGGATCTCGGTGTGGTCGGCGATCTCCGGGCCGCCCGTCCAGGCGGGGGTGAGCTGGATGTACCGGTCCGCGACCACGCTGGGTGCGACCACCACCGCCCTGGCGTCGGCCGGCACCCGTACGCCGGGCTCCAGGGTGAGCGTCACCCGCACCCGGGTGCCCTGCGGCCGCACGGAGTCCACGGTGCCGACCTTCACCCCGAGCACGCGCAGGTCAGAACCCGGGTAGACGCCGGTGGCGTGGTCGAACAGCGCGGTCAGGTGCTTGCCGTCCGACTCCTGCGCGGCCAGGACGGCAGCGGTGACGGTGCCGCCGACCACGGTCAGGGCGGCCAGGCCGGCCAGGGCTCGGCGGCGCAGCGGATGCACGGTCGGGAAGGGGCGCATCATTGACCGCCTCGGGGCTTGGGCGGCAGGCAGCCGCTCTGCGGGGCGCTGCCCGCGGGCAGGTAGTTGCGGGGCACGACCCCGCACAGGTAGGCGTCGAACCAGCGGCCGCTGCCGAGCGTGTTGCCGAGCAGCCGGTAGTACGGCCCGGCCAGCGCGAGGGTCTGGTCCAGGCTGCTCTGGTTGGCGGTGAGCACGGCGGTGACCCTGCCGAGTGCGTCCAGGGTCGGGCCGAGCTGCCGGGCGTTGTCGGCCACCAGGCCGCTCAGCTGGGTGCTCAGCTGCTGGGTGCCGGTGAGCAGTTGGTGGACGGCGTCGCGGCGCTGCCGGATCTCGCCGAGCAGCAGGTCGCCGTCCGAGAGCAGCTGCTCGAACCGTCCGTCCTGGTCGGCGAGGGTCTTGGTGAGCTGCTTGCTCCCGGCGAGCAGCTGGGCCAGCTGGCCGTCCCGGCTCGCGATGGTCTTCGAGAGCGCCGAGAGCCCGTCGGCGGCGCTGCGCACCGAGGCGGGGGTGTCCCTGAAGGTGTCGGCGATGGTCTGGAAGCTCTGCGCGAGCTGCTTGCTGTCGATCGCCCCCGCGGTGCGGCCGAGGTCGTCCAGGGCCTGGGTGACGTCGTACGGCGAGGTGGTGCGGCTGAGCGGGATGCGCTCGGCGGGGCTCTGGCGGTGCGCGCCGAGCGGGTCGACGGCGAGGTACTTCTCGCCGAGCAGGGTCTTGATGCCGATGGCCGCCGTGCTGGCGTCGCCGATCCAGGCCTCCTGCACCGCGAAGTCGACCTTCACCTTGGCGCCGTCCAGCGCCACCGCGGTGACCTTGCCGACCTTGACCCCGGCGATCCGCACCTCGTTGCCGGGGCGCAGGCCCGCCGCGTCCGTGAAGTCGGCGCTGTAGCCGGTGCCGGAGTCGACGAAGGGCAACGCGTCGGCCCGGTAGGCGAGCGCGGCGACCACGAGCAGCAGCAGGAGCCCGACCGCGCCGACGGCGGCGGGGTTGCGGTCCCGAAGAGGGCCCCACAGGGGACGCGTTGTCATCCTCGGCACCTCGATTCGGTGACGGGCAGGCCGGTCGGCGGCGTGCTGCCGTCGTAGGTGGTGACGCCGGTGACCTTGGCCTCACAGAGGTAGAGGTTGAGCCAGGAGCCGTAGGAGGTCAGGCGGCCGATGGTGCGCATCTTCTCCGGGGTGGTGCGCAGGAAGTTCTCCAACTGGCCGCTGTTGTCGGCCAGGTTGGTGGACAGGCGGCCGAGCTGGGCCACCGACTCCTTGAGCGGGACCCGGCCCTGGTCCAGCAATCCGGCGGTGCTGTCGGCCAGTTGGGAGATCGCGCTGAGGGACTGCCCGATCGGCTCGCGGTCGGCGGCGAAGCCGCTGACCAGTTGCTGCAGGGTGCCGACCAGGTCGGTGAAGCCGGCCTCCCGGCTGTTCACCGTGGAGAGCACCGAGTTGAGGTTGTCGATCACCTGGCCGATCACCTGGTCCTTGCCGGCCAGCGTGCTGGTGAGCGAGCCGACCGTCCGCAGCAGACCGTCCACCGTGCCGCCCTCGCCCTGGAGCACCTGGACGATCTCGTTCGCCAACTGGTTGACCTGGTCGGGTGCCAGGCCCTGGAAGAGCGGCTGGAAGCCGTGGAACAGCTGGGTGAGGTCGAGCGCGGGGGTGGTGTGCTCGAGCGGGATCAGCCCGCCGGGCGGCAGGCTGCGGTCCACCGCGCCCGGGCCGCGCTCCAGGTCGATGTAGCGCTGGCCGACCAGGTTCAGGTACTTGACCGAGGCCGTCACCGACTCGGGCAGCGGCTTGTCCCGGTCGACCGAGAACCGCACCTGGGCGACCCTGCGGTCCACCACGCTCACACTGTCCACCTGCCCCACCCGCACGCCCGCGATCCGGATGCTGTCGCCGGGCGCCAGCCCGGTGACGTCGCTGAACCGCGCCGTGTAGCCGATGGTGGGGCCGACCCCGGTGTCCGCGATGCTCAACGCCAGGGCGCCGGTGGCCAGACCGGTCACCACCACGAACACCAGCGACTTGGTGACCGGCCCGGCGAGACCGCGCCGGCCGACTCGGTCTCCCACTCGTCGGTCTTCCACTCGTCGGTCTCTCACTCGTCGGTATTTCACTGCACCGTCACCTCCGCCCCGCGGAAGACCGGCCCGGCCAGCAGGCTGGCCCAGTCGGGCGCCCCGGCCGGCAGCGGCGCGGTCGGCGCACCCGCCTTCAGGAGCTCACCCACCAGCTGGTTCTCCTGCGGGGAGTTGGGCAGCCCGAGGCTGCTCGGGTCCGTCCCCGCGAAGGAGGGCACGTCGCTCAGCGGGGTGGTCCGCCCGGTGTACGGCACGGCGTAGCACTGCGGCCCCCCGCTCGCCCGGTACGCCGGGGTGTCCTGCCCCGGCAGGTACCTGCCGCGTGAGGGCACCGTGGTGACGCTCACGTGCAGACCTGGCTGGTCGGTGCCCTTGCCGAGCGCGCGGTCCATCGCGGGCACGAAGTTCGCCATCGTCCTTAGTGTGCAGGGGAATTCCGGCGCGTAGCGGGCGAGCAGGTCGAGCGTGCCGGTGCTGTCGGCGCTCAGGTGGATCAGGTTGTCCTTGTTCTGCCGCAGGAAGGTGGTCACGTCCTGGGCGGTGCCGGTGGTGGTGCCGTAGAGGGTGGCCAGGCCGGCCTGCTGGTCGACCACGGTGGCGCTGGTGCGGGTGAGGTCGGTGAGCGCCCGCACCAAGTCCGGGGCCGCCTGGTCGTAGGCCCGGCTGACGGCCACCAGCTGGTGGATGTCCTCGTTGAGGGTGGGCAGTTCGGGGTTGAGCTGCTTCAGGTAGGCGTCCAGCTCGGTGAGCGTGCTGCCCAGTTGGCCGCCCCGGCCGTCCAGCGCGGTGGCCACCGCGCTCAGTGTGGCCGAGAGCTTGGCCGGCTGCACGGCGGTGAGCACCGGCATCAGGTGGTCGAGCACCTGCTGCAGCTCGATCGCGTCCGAGGACCGGTCCTGCTGGATCACCGCGCCGGCCCGTAGGTGGCCCTGGGGCTGGGCCTGGTCGGGCACCAGAGCCACGTACCGCTCGCCGAACAGCGTGGTGGGCAGCAGTTGGACGGACAGTCCGGCCGGGATCTGCGGCAGCCGGGACGGGTCGAGCGCCAGGGTCAGCCGGGCGCCGTCGCCCGCGCTGCCGATCCGGCGGACCTGGCCGACGATCACCCCGCGCAGCTTCACATCGGCACCCAGGTGCAGCTCGTGGCCCGCGCTGCCGGTCTCCACCACCACCTCGGCGGAGTCGCTGAACTCCTTGTCGTAGACGGCCACGGCGAGCCCGGCGAGCAGCGCGGGCACCAGCAGGAAGACCACCCCGGCGGTCCGCCGGCCGTACGTGCGCGAGCCGGTGGTCGAGTTGGCGGTCATCCGGCCACCCGCACCGTCGTGGTCGCGCCCCAGATCGCCAGGCTGAGCAGGAAGTCGGCCAGGCTGATCACCACGATCGCGTTGCGCACCGAGCGCCCGACCGCGACCCCGACCCCGGCCGGGCCGCCCTTGGCGGTGTAGCCGTAGTAGCAGTGCGCCAGGATCACCACCACGCTGAACATCAGCACCTTGAGGGTGGAGAGCAGCACGTCGGCCGGGGAGAGGAAGAGGTTGAAGTAGTGGTCGTAGGTGCCCTGCGACTGGCCGTTGACGAACACGGTGACCGCCCGCGAGGCGAGGTAGCTGCTGAGCAGGCCGATGCCGTAGAGCGGGACGATCGCCACGATGCCCGCGATCACCCGGGTGGTGACCAGGTACGGCATGCTGCGCACGCCCATCCCCTCCAGCGCGTCCACCTCCTCGTTGATCCGCATCGCGCCGAGCTGGGCCGTGAATCCGGCGCCGACGGTGGCCGACAGGGCCAGGCCCGCGACCAGGGGGGCGATCTCACGGGTGTTGAAGTAGGCGGAGATGAAACCGGTGAACGCGGTGGTGCCGAGCTGGTTCATCGCGGCGTAGCCCTGCAGGCCGACCACCGTGCCGGTGAACAGCGTCATCCCGAACATCACCCCGACGGTGCCGCCGATCACCCCCAGTCCACCGCTGCCGAAGGCGACTTCGGCCAGCAACCGGCGCACCTCGCGGGAGTAGCGGCGCAGGGTGCGCGGTATCCAGAGCAGCGCGGTGAGGTGGAAGATCAGGTGGTCGCCGGTCTCGTCCAGCTTGTCGAGCACGGCCATGGCTCAGGCTCCCTTCTGCGGGACGAGCTGCAGGTAGATGCCGGTGATCGCGACGTTGACCAGGAAGAGCAGCAGGAAGGTGATCACCACCGACTGGTTGACGGCGTCACCCACCCCCTTCGGCCCGCCGCGCGGATTCAGCCCCCGGTAGGCGGCCACGATCCCGGCGATGAACCCGAAGACCAGCGCCTTGAACTCGCTCACGTACAGGTCGGGCAGCTGGGCCAGCGCGGAGAAACTGGACAGGTAGGCGCCCGGAGTGCCGTGCTGGAGAACGATGTTGAAGAAGTAGCCGCCGAGCGTGCCGACCACCGAGACCAGCCCGTTGAGCAGCACGGCGACCAGCATGGTGGCCAGCACCCTGGGCACGACCAGGCGTTGGACGGGCGAGACGCCCATCACCTCCATCGCGTCCAGCTCCTCGCGGATCTTGCGCGAACCGAGGTCGGCGCAGATCGCCGAGCCGCCGGCGCCCGAGATCAGCAGGGCCACGATCAGCGGGCTCGCCTGCTGGATGACGGCCAGCACGCTGGCCCCGCCGGTGAACGACTGGGCGCCCAACTGCTGGGCCAGCGAGCCGACCTGCAGGGCGATGACGGCGCCGAACGGGATCGACACCAGGGCGGCGGGCAGGATGGTGACGCTGGCCACGAACCAGAACTGCTCGATCAGCTCGCGCCACTGGAACGGCCGCCGGAAGGTGTCGCGTACGGTGGTGGCGGAGAGCTGGAAGAGCCGGCCGGTCTGCCGCAGCGCACCCAGGCCCGGGGCGCGCGTCCAGGGGATGCTCATGCCGGGCCTCCCTGGCTCGGGGCGAGCCCGGCGCGGACGGCCTCCCGGGCGGCCGGGGGCAGCTGGTCCCACATGGCGAGCACCCGGGCCCGGCGGCGCTGCACGGCCGCCCGGGGGCCCAGACCCGGCGAGGGCTCGAGCTGGGGCACCAGCGGGGCGGGTGGCTCGGGGGCGTAGTTCTCGAGCGCCAGCTGGGCCTGGTCCTTCTCCTCGGACATCCCGATCGGCCCGGCCCGGCGGCCGGTGAGGAACTGCCGCACCACCGGCTCCTCGCTGGTGAGCAGCAGCTCGCGCGGGCCGAAGGCGACCAGTTCACGGCGGAACAACATGCCCATGTTGTCGGGCACGGTGGCGGCGATGTCCAGGTTGTGGGTGACGATCAGCATGGTCGCGTCGATCTGCGCGTTGAGGTCGATCAGCAGCTGGGAGAGGTAGGAGGTGCGGACCGGGTCGAGCCCGGAGTCCGGTTCGTCGCACAGGACTATCTGCGGGTCGAGCACCAGCGCCCGGGCCAGACCGGCGCGTTTGCGCATGCCGCCGGAGATCTCGCCGGGCAGCTTGCCCTCGGCACCGACCAGGCCGACCATCTCGATCCGCTCCATGACGGTCCGGCGGATCTCGCTCTCCTTCCTGCGGGTGTGCTCGCGCAGCGGGAAGGCGATGTTGTCGAACAGCGTCATCGAGCCGAACAGCGCACCGTCCTGGAACATCAGGCCGAACAGCTTGCGGGCCTCGTAGATGTCCCGCTCGGGGCTGTTCACCATGTCGACGCCGCCCACCAGCACCCGGCCCCGCTCGGGTTTCAACAGCCCGATCACGGACTTGAGGAACACCGTCTTGCCGGTGCCGGAGGGGCCCAGCATCACGCTGACCTCACCGGCCGGCAGGGTGAGGGACACGTCCTGCCAGACGGTCTGCTCGCCGAAGGACTTGGTCAGACCTTCGACGGTGACTTCGATGCCCATGACACCTCCCGGGGTCGCGGTTGTTGGCGGTCAGTGCCGGCGGGTCGGCGGGTCGGGTACGACGATCTCGGGTTCGCAGCCGTTGGTGGCCGGGTCACTGCCCGGGGTGCAGGTCGGGCCCTGCATCAGGTTCAGCTGGTTGCCCGGGCCGGAGACGGCGGCGGTGAAGAGGGCGTCGAGGTTCTCCCCGTGGCTGGCGCAGCCGGTGAACGGCGGGACGTACAGGTCGGTCTGGGAGAGCGGGCCGCCGCCCATCAGGGTGTAGTCCGGCTTGCCGTCACCCCCGCCCGGCAGGTAACTGTCCTGCCGCCCCTGCAGTTTGAGCTCGACGGGCGCGGCGGTGCGGCAGTTCGGGCCGACATCCAGCGGGGTGCCGTTCACCAAGACGTCGTGGATCCGCATCGACTGGTAGCCGTAGATGTTGAACACGATCGGCTGGTTCCACTGGACGTTCCCGGTGGCGACGATGGTCAGCAGGCCGACCGGGGTGAAGTCGATCTTGGCGCTGGTCGGCACGAATCCGTAGGTCAGGAAGGTGGAGTCAGCTGTCGGGAGGTTCAGCCTGCCCAGTACGTCGCTCTCGAAGTAGCCGTCGGTGTCGCCCCAGAGCACCACCAGGCGCCGGTTCATGTTCAGCGCCACCATGGTGGGCGACTTCGCCGGGTCGTTGACCAGCGTGGCCTGGCCGAGCTTGGTGATGTTGGCGAAGCCGTCGGCGAAGGCGCAGGCGGGCATGTCCGGCCAGTCCATGTCCGGCGACGGGATCACGGTGGCGCCCTCCGGCACCGGGGGCAGCCGCGCGGGGTCCAGTTCACCCTTCGGCGGGTCCGGGCAGAGGTCGGTGCCGGAGTGGTAGGCGGGCTGCACCTGGATGGCGGGCGCCTTCCCCGGCGGCGCGAGCCGGACCCCGGAGCCCGAGGCGGACGGGCGCCCCGACGCCGTGGGCGGTCCGCTCACCGAGGCGGTGCCCGAGGGCGCCCCCGCCGAGCCGCTCCCGCTCGGACTCCCGCCCGGCGCCGGGGCGGAGAGCGTCGAGCCGGAGGGCGCCGGGGCGGAGGGCGCCGAGCCGGAAGGCGCCGGGGCGGAGGGCGTCGCACTGCCGGAGGGCCCGGCCGTCACCTCGACGCTCCCCAACTCCGCGGCCTGCCCCGGCGCGAGGGCGCAGGAGACGGCCAGGCGGCCGGCCGAGGCAGTGCCGGTGTGCGGGGTGAGCGTGGCCCCGGCGCCCGCCGTCGGCGTGCCGCTGGGGGCGGGCGACGCCGGGCTCACGGCCCGCTGGACGGTCAGGTCGAGCGAGAGGCTCCCGGCCGCGAAGGAGACGGCACCCGGGGCCGCCACCGTGACGGGCGCCACCGCGCCCGTGAAGGCGATGAGACCATCGCCGTTGCCGGACAACGGAGTTGTGGAGGACGTCAGGCCGGACCAGTCCGTGCCGAGCTCGGCGGCGCCCTGGCTGATCCCGGCCGCCAGGCTCGCCGTCCCGTTCACGGCGACCGCACCCGCGGGCAGCGCCCCGGCGGGCAGCGGCACCCGTACCGTCAACGGCCCGGGCCGGAAGGCGGATCCGGCCGCCGCGGCGCTCGGGTAGCTCTGCAGCAGCTCCACCGTGACGGCCCGGCTCCCGCCGGGGAAGCCGCAGGTGTACCCGAGCGAGAGCCGCCCCGGCTGGCCGCCCGAGGCCGAGTCGGTGCCCGGCAGCAGCCCCGCCAGCAGACCCGCGGCGGCGACCACCGCAAGGCGCACCGAGCGACGCGTGCCCACTGCATCTCTCATGGCTGTGGCTCCCCCGTGGATTTAGTTCGGGACGCAGGACACTACGGTCCGGTAACAAGCAGCGACAAGTGATCGCACACAGGAAAGTTCCGCGATCGGGCCGGGCCGGAGAAATTTGTCATCCGGTGACAATCGGCCGTCGGCGCTTTGTCGTTCATTGAGCACGTGACGGCCGCCCGGACATGCGGCAGGCCCACCGCACCGGAAGGACGCGGGGCGGCGGGCCCATCACCGCTCAGCGGCGGCGAGTTCGGACGCGGATCACGGCGAGGTGATCGTCTGCGACCCGTTGAGGACGTAGTTCGCGGTGTAGGTCGCCGCGTCCCCGTTGTTGAGCAGGCCCAGGCAGGTGCCGGACACGTTGTACGCGTGCAGGTCGCCACCGCTGATGCTCAGCGTGTGGGTGGAGTTGCTGTAGCTGCCCGCGAGGGTGGCCGAGGTGGTGCTGGTCGGGCCGGCGAAGTCGGCGGTGCAGCCGGCGCCGCTGATGTGGGCCTTGACACCGGTCAGGGTGCCGGTGGTCACGCCGGTGGTGGCGTTGTAGCTCACCGCGTTGAGCGCCCAGGGCAGACCGTTCGGGGTCACCGAGAAGGTGATGCCCAGCGGGCCGGTGCAGCTCGTCCAACTCACCGAGGTGATGGAGGATATGCCGGTGCCGGAGAGGCCGGATCCGCTCTGCAGGGTGCCCGCGGCACTGGAGGAGGAACAGGTCAGCTGGGTACCGGTCCTGGTGTCCAGCAGCTTCGGCGAGGTCGCCTTCGCGGTCCACGCCCCGCCGGGGGTGGCCGTCCAGGTGCCGGCGGCCGTGGCCGACCCGGCGGTCATGCCGAGGGCCGCGGTGAGCGCGGCGGCGGCAACCATGGTGGTCTTGGTCAGCTTGCGCACGTGCTGATCCTTTCTGGTAGTTCGCGGGCCGGGGGTTTATCGGAATTCCGGGCGTTCTTCCGCACGGGAATCCGACAGCGGCCCGCCACCTGGGACGTTGCACCGATGCGAATCGGCCGCCGTCATGGTTCTGGACGTTACGCACGGGTAACTGAGGGCGCAACACTCCGGCCCGAGATTCCCGGCACCGACTTACCGGCGGGTATTTTTTTATCTCCCGCGCAACAGGAAGGAGTTCACCCTTGTGAAGAAATGAGCACCCCCACCCGGCGCCGGAACATCACCGGACTCCCGCGCGCACCCCGGCCGTTCGGCCCCGGACGGCCCGTCCTTCCTGGAAGTCCGCTGACAGATCGGAAGTTTCCGTGCGCGGAGGGTGCGCCGAGCGCTCCCGGTGGTCTATCTTTCACCTGCCCCCGAGAGTTTGTACGCTACGCGCCTCGCCGGGGCCCCACCCGCCCCGGCCGCACCGGCAGGCGGCCCGCACCGCTCCGAGGAGCCGACCAGCTGGGGGCCACAGCATGACCGTCGCAAGACAACCCCCGGACCGCACCGAGCCGCTGGGGCCGCTCCCGCGCGAGCTGGCGGCCGTGATGCGCCCCGAACTTCCCAGCCTGCTCAAGGAGATGGCCTCCGAGATCGTCGCCGCCATCCCCGAGTACGGCGAGCTGCTGGAGGGCCCCAACGCCCGGGTGATCAGGGTCGGCATCGAGCAGAACATCGCCACCTTCGTGGACCAGATCGCCGCCCCCACCGCGACCACCTCCTTGCGCGACGAGATCTGCCGCCGCTTCGGCCGGTTCGAGGCGTACGAAGGGCGCAGCCTGGACATGCTGCAGGCCGCTTACCGGATCGGCTGCCAGGTCGCGCTGCGGCGGGTGCGTACCGTCGGCAAGCGCTACAACCTCTCGGTCACCGTGATGCTGGCCTTCGCCGACGCGCTCTTCGCCTACATGGGCGACATCGCCGAACTCTCCCGCGAGGGCTACCAGCAGGCCATGGCCGAGCTCGGCGAGGAGCCGGACAACCGCCGCCGCCGCCTGCTGCGGCGCATCCTCGGCGGCACCGCCGTTGCCCGAAGCGCGCTCAACGAGCTGGCCGAGCACGCCGGTTGGCCATTACCGGCCGAAGTCACCCTGGTCGCGTTACGTGCCCCCACGTTACCCTCGCGAGGCGCCCTCGACCGGGACGTGCTGGTCGACTTCGGTGACCCGGAGCCCCATCTGCTGGTGCCCGGACGGCTGGCGGGCGAGCGCCTGACGGCACTGGAGGAGGCGCTGAGCGGCTGCCGGGCCGCGATCGGCCTGACCACCCCGCTGGACGAGGCCGCCGACTCGCTGCGCTGGGCCCGGCACACCCTGGTGCTCGCCGGGAGCGGCGTGATCACCGATCAGCAACTCACCCGCAGCGAGGACCACTTGCTTCCCCTGTGGCTGCTCGGCGACCCGGGCCTGATCCGCCAGCTCGCCGCCCGGCACCTCGGCCCGCTGGCCGACCTGACCCCGGCTCAGCGCCACCGCCTGATCGACACCCTGCGGACTTGGCTCACCACCCGGGGCACCGCCGCGCAGATGGCTGAGCTCCTCGGCGTCCACCCGCAGACCGTGCGCTACCGGATGCGGCTGCTCGACCGCGCATTCGGTGCACAACTCACCGACTCCGACGGCCGGTTCGCGATCGAGGTGGCGCTGCGTGCGCTCCAGCTGGAGAGCACGCGGCGCCGTCGCACCGGTCAGTAGCCCGCGTACGGCTCAGTACCCCACGTACGGCTTGCCGTGGGCCACCGCCTTCACCCCGGGCACGTTGTCGATCGAACCGTAGGTGCTCAGCGCGTAGCGGGTGCCCGCGATGATGTTGTCGACCGGGTTGTAGATGTCGCCGTGGCCCGGGAGCGTGTGCTCCTGGAAGGTCGAGTCGATGGTCTGCATCAGACCCTTGGACGGGTGGCCCGCCTTGGCGTTGCTGTCCCAGTTGTTGATGGCGTGCGGGTTGCCGCTGGACTCGTGCTCGATCATCAGCAGCACGCCCTCGGCGTTCAGCTTGTCGGCGGGCACGCCGTTGGCCTTGAGGATGTCGAAGGCCTGGTTGATCCAGGCCATCACCTGCTCGCGGTTGGCGTAGTCGCCCTTGGGCAGCGGCGCGGGCGAACCCCCGCCGTCCCCGCCGCCGGTACCGCTTCCGGTCCCGCCACCCGTGCCGCCGCCATGGCCGCCCTGACCGCCGCCATGGCCGCCCTGACCGCCCTTGTCGCCCTCCGTGGGGTGCTTGGGCGGCGGAACGCTGCCGCGCTTCCCGCCGTGGTGCAGGTGACGCGCGGCCTCCGCGTCGGCCTCACGGTAGTTGCTCGCGCACCGGCTGATGCCCTCGCCGTCCTGGTGCAGCCGGCCGGTCAGCTTCGCGGCGCGCTCGCCGACGTTCTTGACCACCCGCTCGACCTCGACCACCAGCTCGGCCGCGACCAGCCCCCGGCTCAGCAGAGTGGTCAGCTCGGCCTTGCCGAACTCGCCGAGCACGGCGTGCACCCGCTGCACCACCTGCTCCAGCTTCGCCGCCTCGCCCTGCCACGTGCCGGCCAGCCCGTCGAGCTGGTCGGGCGAGACGTGGTACTGCTCCGTCATGTCCGTCCCCCGTCCTTGCGTACCGCCGGCCTACAGCAGGCCGCCCGCGACCACCACTGCACCGGCCGCGCCCGCGGCGGCGTCCAACTCGCCGACCAGCGCCCGCAGATCACGCAGCCGCTCGTCGGCGTGCGTGTGGAAGGCGTCGGCCGCCCGGCCCTCCCAGTGCACCGAGCCCTTGGCCCGCTCCAGCTCCTGCGCGATCTCGCCCACCTGGCCGGCCAGCGCCTCCAGCTCGGCCTTGATGTGCGCGAGCGGCGCGTCCCCGACGAATCCGGCCAAGCCCTTGACTACGTCCCCGAGCCCGCTCATCCGCGATCTTCCCCCCGTTCGATCCGCGTCCGGCCGAGGGTCGGCTGACGACCCGTCGGCCCGGTGAGGCTACTGCGCCCACGAAGGCTTTCGCAATCGCGCCGGCGGCCCGGCTCGTCCCCGCCCGGAAGCTGCCCGCGGGCCGCCCGGTAGGCTGCCGCCTGCCCGCCCACCAGCCACGACACCGAGGAGCGCACCTTGGCAGCCCCCCAGCACCCGGCGCCGCCGAACCGGCCGATCACCGTCGTCGGGCTGGGCGCGGACGGCTGGCCCGGCCTCACCGAACCGGCCCGGGCCGCACTGCGCGAGGCCGAGGCCGTGATCGGCGGCCCCCGCCAGCTCGACCTGCTGCCGCCCGAGGTGACGGCCGAGCGGGTGCCCTGGCCCTCGCCGCTGCGCCCGGCCGTGCCGAGGCTGCTCGCCGAGCACGCCGGCCGCCGCCTGGCGGTGCTCGCCAGCGGCGACCCGATGTTCTACGGCATCGGCCGGGCCCTCGCCGAGACCGCCGGGCCCGAGGCGCTGCGGGTGCTCCCGCACCCCTCCTCGGTGAGCCTGGCCTGCGCGCGCCTGGGCTGGCCGCTGGAGGACACCGAGGTGGTGAGCCTGGTCGGGCGGGCGCTCGACGGCCTCTCTCTCGCGCTGCACCCCGGCCGCCGCCTGCTGGTGCTCAGCGCCGACGCCACCACCCCGGCCGCCGTCGCCGCCCTGCTCACCGAGCGCGGCTACGGCCCGAGCCGCCTGCACCTGCTCGAACAGCTCGGCGGACCGGCCGAGCGCGCCCTGCTCGGCACCGCGGAGGCCTGGCCGCACGCCCCGGGCGATCCGCTCAACCTGCTCGCCGTCGAGTGCGCGGCCGGCCCCGAGGCACTGCGGCTCCCGGTGGTGCCGGGCCTGCCGGACGCCGCGTACGACTCGGACGGCCAGCTCACCAAGCGGCACGTGCGCGCCGCGACCCTCGCCACCCTGGCGCCCCGGCCCGGCGAGCTGCTCTGGGACGTGGGCGGCGGCTCGGGCAGCATCGCGATCGAATGGTTGCGCTCACATCGCAGCTGCCAGGCCGTCAGCGTCGAGCGCTCGCCGGTCCGCGCCGAGCGGATCGCCCGCAACGCCGCCATTCTCGGGGTACCCCGGCTGCGCGTGGTCACCGGCCCGGCGCCCGCCGCCCTCGAGGGGCTGCCCACTCCGGACGCGGTCTTCGTCGGCGGCGGGCTCACCGCCCCCGGGCTGCTCGACGCCTGCTGGGCGGCGCTGCCGGTGGGCGGGCGGCTGGTGGCCAACACTGTGACGCTCGAGTCCGAGGCGCTGCTGACCGAGTGGTACCGCCGCCACGGCGGTGAGCTGCTGCGGCTCTCGGTGGCGCACGCCGTGCCGGTCGGCGGCTTCACCGGCTGGCGGCAGGCGATGCCGGTCACCCAGTGGTCGGTGGTCAAGCCGGCGCCAGTAGGTTGAGCACACCGTTGTCGGCAGCTGATCAGGAGAACCCCGAGTGACCGTCCACTTCATCGGAGCCGGGCCCGGCGCCGCCGACCTGATCACCCTGCGCGGCCAGCGCATGCTCGCCGCCAGCGGGGTGTGCCTCTACGCGGGCAGCCTGGTGCCGCGTGAGCTCCTGGACGAGTGCCCGCCCGGGGCCCGGCTGGTCGACACCGCCAAGCTGGACCTGGACCAGATCGTCGCCGAGATGGTCCGCGCCCACCAGGAGGGCCAGGACGTCGCCCGGCTGCACTCGGGCGACCCGTCCGTGTTCAGCGCGATGGCCGAACAGATGCGGCGCCTGGACGCCGAGGGCATCCCGTACGAGGTCGTCCCGGGCGTGCCCGCCTTCGCCGCGGCGGCGGCCGCGCTCAAGCGCGAGCTGACGGTGCCGACCGTCGGCCAGACGGTGATCCTCACCCGGGTCGCCCGCCAGGCCACCCCGATGCCCCCCGGCGAGGACCTCGCCACCCTCGGCCGCAGCGGCGCCCTGCTCGTCCTCCACCTCGCGACCCGCTACGTCGACAGCGTGGTCGAGGAGCTGCTCCCCCACTACGGCGCCGACTGCCCGGCCGCCGTGGTCGCGATGGCCAGCCGCCCCGAGGAGCTGGTGCTGCGCGGCACCCTGGCCGACATCGCCGCCCAGGTGCGGGAGGCCGGCCTGGTCCGCACGGCTGTCATCATCGTCGGCCGCACCCTGGCCGCCGCCGAGTTCCGCGACAGCCACCTCTACTCCACCGACCGCCACCGGTGCGACTGACGCTCCGCGACCCGGCCCGGCTGACCGCCGGCGGAGTGCGTCGCGGAATGAACGTTCATTCCGCGACGCCTGGAACCGGCCCAGGACCGGCCCAAGCTGTCGGCCGGGCCACCTACGGTAGGCACCACCCGACGGAGCCCTGCCCTGCCGGGCTCTGCTCTGCCAGGTGGTGCGCTTTCACGTGCTGCCCAGCTAGGTGCCGCCCAGCTAGGTGCTGCGCTGTCACGTGCTGCCCAGCCGGGTGTGCTCCGGCCCGCCCGGGCGCGGGAGCCGCGCTACCCGGCTCGCCCGACGATCGTGCCCGCGCGGTCGATGCAGATCACGTCGACCGCGACGGGCGAGCCCTTCAGGACGCCGAGCGCCGTCTGCCGGGCCGCCTCGGCGACCAGATCCCCGAGCGGGACGCCCGCCGCGCGGCACAGCTGGACGGCCTGCAGGCCGGTGTTGGCGCCCGCCACCGCCTCGGCCAGCGCCTCGTCGGCGCCGCCGACCCGGGCGAGGTCGGCCAGGTAGCCCTTGTCGACCTGGGAGCGGGCCGAGTGCAGGTCGAGGTGCCCGGCGGCGAGCTTGGAGAGCTTGGCGAAGCCGCCCGCGATGGTCAGCCGGGGCACCGGGTGGCGCTTGAGGTACTTGAGCACGGCCCCCGCGAAGTCGCCCATGTCGAGCAGGGCGTCCTCCGGCAGCCCGTGCACCGCCACCGCGATCTTCTCGCTGGTCGAGCCGGTGCACCCGGCCACGTGGGTGCGCCCCGCCGCCCGCGCCACGTCCACCCCGCGCCGGATCGAGTCGATCCAGGCCGAGCACGAGTACGGCACCACGATCCCGGTCGTGCCCAGGATCGAGAGCCCGCCCAGGATGCCCAGGCGCGGGTTCCAGGTCGAGCGGGCGATCTCCTCGCCGTTGTCCACCGAGACGGTCACCTCGACGTCCCCGCTCGCGCCGTGCGCGGCGGCGATCTCCGCCACCGTGTCCCGGATCATCTGCCGGGGCACCGGGTTGATCGCGGGCTCGCCGACGGCCAGCGGCAGCCCGGCCTTGGTCACCGTGCCGACCCCTGGCCCGGCCCGGAACACCACCCCGGTGCCCGGCGCCCCCAGGCGTACGGTCGAGCGGATCAGCGCGCCGTGCGTCACGTCCGGGTCGTCCCCGGCATCCTTGACCACCCCAGCCATCGCCTGACCCTCCGTCAACTCCTCGACGGCGAGCGCGAACTCGGGCTGCTGGCCCTTCGGCAGCGTGATCCGCACCGGGTCCGGGAACTCCCCGCCGAGCAGCGCGGTGTACGCGGCGGCCGCGGCGGCCGTGGCACAGGCGCCGGTCGTCCAGCCGTGCCGCAGCCCGCTGCTCCTCAGCTGCCCCGCCCGGCCGCCGACCGCCTCGGTGTTGTCCGTCTGCTCAACCACGAAGATCCCCTGGAGTCCTGATGTCCGAAGCCGACGGCCCGCACCGCGTGGCGATCCGCCACGTGCCGGTCCGCCACGTGCTGATCCTCGGCGGCACCACCGAGGGCCGCCGCCTGGCGGCCGACCTGGCCGCCGATCCGGCGGTCCGGGTGACCAGCTCGCTGGCCGGCCGGGTCGCCGAGCCCCGGCTGCCCGCCGGCCAGGTGCGGATCGGGGGCTTCGGGGGCCCGGCGGGGCTGGCCGCCTGGCTGCGCGAGCAGCACGTGGACGCACTCATCGACGCCACCCATCCCTTCGCCGAGTCCATCAGCCGTAACGCGGCCCTCGCGGCCGCCGAGGTCCATGTTCCCCTGCTCGCGCTGCGTCGCCCCAGCTGGGTGCCGGTTCCGGGCGACGACTGGCACTCGGCCGGCTCCCTGGCCGAGGCCGCCGAGGCGCTGCCGGGGCTCGGGCGGCGGATCTTCCTGACCACCGGCCGCCAGGGCCTGGCCGCCTTCGCTCACCTCACCGGCCTGCACTTCCTGGCCCGCTCGGTGGACGCGCCCGAGGCCCCCCTCCCGCCCGACCTGGACGTCCTGCTCGACCGCGGCCCCTTCACCCTGGACGGCGAGCGCGCGGTGCTTCGCGAGCACCGGATCGACGTCCTGGTCACCAAGGACAGCGGCGGCGCCGCCACCGCCCCCAAGCTCACCGCCGCCCGCGAGCTCGGCCTGCCGGTCGTCGTGGTCCGCCGCCCGACCCCGCCGCCGGGCATCCCGTCCGCCCCCGACGTCGCCGCCGCCCTCGCCTGGCTCGGCTTGCTCTGACGTCCGGCGCTCTCCCCTCCGGCGTGGAGGAGGTGGGTCGGCCTCCCCTCGGCCCGGAATGAATATTCATTCCGGAAGGGCTTGACTTCGCCCCAAGCGCGGAATGAACATTCATTCCGTGACTCCTAAGCCCGACTCCAGCCGCCGGGGCGACCTCGCCCAGACCCTCCTCGACGCCGCCATCGACGTGTTCGCCGAGCGCACCTACGAGGGCACCCAGATGCCCGCCGTCGCCCAGCGCGCCCAGGTCGGCGTCGGCACCATCTACCGGTACTTCCCCAGCAAGGAGGCGCTCGGCAACGCCGCCTTCCAGTACGCCAAGGGCGGGCTGCTCGCGGAGTACCGGGCCGCGGTCGCCGAGGGCGGGCCCACCACCTCCACCCGCGAGGAGTTCAGCCGGCTCTGGCGGGGCTTCGCCCGCTACACGGCCGCCCACCACAACGCCTTCGTCTTCCTCGAGCACCAGCAGCACGACACCTTCCTCGCCCCCGAGAGCCAGGCGCTGGCCGCCGAGCTCGACGCGTTCGCCGCCGACTTCATCCTGAGCGGCCAGCTCTCCGGCGAGATCCGCGACGGTGACCCGAAGCTGCTGATCTCGATGGCCCTGGGCGCCTTCGCCGGGCTGCTCAAGCACGTCGGCCCCGGCGGCCTCGCCACGCTCACCCCCGACCAACTCGCCCAGGCCGAGCAGGCCGTCTGGGCCCTCCTGCACCGAGAGGCCTCCGCATGACCACCACCGCCCCGACCTCGGTCCTGATCACCGGCTGCTCCTCCGGCATGGGCCGGCACACCGCTCTCGCACTGCACCGGCTCGGCCACCACGTCTACGCCACCGCCCGCCGCCCCGAGACCCTGGCCGACCTCGCCGCCGAGGGGATGACGGTGCTGGGGCTGGACGTCACGGACGAGACCTCGATGGCCGAGGCCGTCGCCCGGGTTGAGGCCGACCACGGATCGGTCGGGCTGCTGGTGAACAACGCGGGCTTCGGGCTCTACCTGCCGGTGGAGTCCGCCACCACCGAGGAGATCCGCGCACAGTTCGACACCAACGTCTTCGGCCTGGTCCGGATGACCCAGCTGGTGCTGCCCGGCATGCGCAAGGCCGGGCGCGGCCGGATCGTCAACATCTCCTCGATGGGCGGGCGCTTCTCGCCGCCCGGCGGCGCCTTCTACCACGGCACCAAGCACGCGGTGGAGGCCATCAGCGACGCCCTCCGCCTCGAGGTGGCGCCCTTCGGCATCGAGGTCGTGGTGGTCCAACCCGGCCCCACCATCACCGAGTTCGCCGGCACCGCGATAGACACCCTGCAGGCCGCGCCCGACGAGAACGACCCCTACGGCCGCTTCCGCGCCGATCTCGCCACCATGTACGGCAAGGCCTTCAGCCGCAGCAAGGGCGCCGTCCCGGCCGAGGCCGCCACCAAGGTGATCGTCCGGGCCGCCACCACGGCGCGGCCCCGGGCCCGGTACGCGATCGGCGGGCTGGCCCGCTCCACCATGATCGCCCGCCGCCTGCTGCCGGACGCCGCCTTCGACCTGCTGATGCGCTCCAACTTCCCGGTGCCGGCTCCCCGCTGAGCCCGCCCTGCCCGGCCGACCGCACGCCCCGCCGAGCCCCGAGCGCCGGGCGTGAACCCGCGCCGGGCGGGAATGGTCCAGGGGGCCGTCTCCCGCCCGAGCCCCGGAGGGTTCCCGTGTCCGCGTTCTCCCACGCCGAAGTCACCCACCGCACCGTGCCGACCGGCACCGGCCGCATCCATCTGGTCGAGCAGGGCAGCGGCCCGCTGGTACTCCTGGTGCACGGGTTCCCGGAGTCCTGGTACTCCTGGCGCCATCAGCTGCCCGTGCTGGCCGCGGCCGGGTACCGGGCGGTCGCGATCGACGTACGCGGCTACGGCCGGTCCTCCCGGCCGGCCGCCCTGGAGGCCTACCGGATCGGCGAGTTGGCGGCCGACAACGCGGCCGTGGTCCGGGCACTCGGGGCAGCGAGCGCGGTGGTGGTCGGGCACGACTGGGGCTCCCCGATCGCCAGCGCCTCCGCCCTGCTGCACCCGGAGCTGTTTCGCGCGGTCGGTCTGCTCAGCGTGCCCTACGCACCACCCGGCCCGGCCAAACTGACCGAGGCGCTGGCCCCGTTGGCGGGACCGCACGAGTTCTACCTCTCCTACTTCCAGGAGCCGGGCCGGGCCGAGCGGGAGATCGAGCCCGACGTCCGGGGCTGGCTCGCCGGGGCGTACGCCGCGCTGGCCGCCGAGGGGATGGGCACCGGGGTCGACCCGTTCACCGTCCCCGCCGGGGCCCGGATGCGCGACCGCTTCCCCACCGGCCCGCTGCCCGGATGGCTGACCGAGGCCGATCTCGACTTCTTCGCCGCCGAGTTCGAGCGCACCGGCCTGACCGGCGGCCTCAACCGCTACCGCTGCATGGACCAGGACGGCGAAGACCTGCGGGCCCACCACGGCGCCCGGCTCACCCAGCCCTCCCTCTTCATCGGCGGCACCCTGGACGCCCCCACCCAATGGTTCGGCGACCTGATCGCGGACCTCACCTCGACCATGCCCGGCCTGCTCGCCTCGCACGTACTCGAAGGCTGCGGCCACTGGGTGCAGCAGGAACGCCCGGCGGAGACCAACCGGCTGCTGCTCGACTGGCTCGGCCGGCTCGACGGCCAGGGCCTCACTTTCGGGTCACATCGGCTGTGACATCAGCAGCTGGCGCCGCGGGGCGGGCGTCGTTGGGGCGCTTGCCCCGGCGGCGCCCGCCCGACGTGATCCGAAAGAGAGGCCCTGAGCCCGATCAGTCCGCCCAACCGGCCAGGAAGGCCCGGATCGACCGCACTCTGGGGTGGCCCCGCTCGAGGACTCGCTCGGCGTCCGCCAGCAGGGCCCGCGCGGCGGCCCGGGCCGCCGCCGGGTCGCCCAGGGCGGCCTGGGCGTGGGCCAGGTGGAGCCGGGTGGAGAGGGTGTGCGGGTGGTCCGGGCCGAGCACCCGGGCGCGGTCCGCCGCCAGGGCCGCGAGCTCCGCCGCGGCCTCGGCCGGCTGGCCGGTCTGCAGTGCGAACCAGGCCCAGGCACCCCGTACGGCCATCGTGTGCGGATCGTCCGCACCCAGCGCGGCCGCGGCGTCGGTGCCCAGCAGCGACAACTCGAACTGTGCGGCGAGCAGTTCACCGGAGCAGCCGCGGAACCAGGCCAGTCCGCGTCTGGTCGCCAGCGTCTGCGCGTGCCGCGAGCCGAGCACCCGCTCCCGGTCCGCGAGCAGCACCCGCAGCTGCCGGACAGCCCCGACAAGATCGCCGGACTCGCCGATGTAGTAGGCCAGTTGATGCCGGGCGGCGAGGGTGTCGGCATGGTCGGCGCCCAACTCCCGCCCGGCGTCCACCACCAGCGCCTCGAACAGCGGCACGGCCTCGGCCACCGATCCGGACTCGGCGGTGAAGTAGGCCAGTTGGTGCCGGGCCGCCAGCGTCTCGGGGTGGGCCGGGCCGAGCTCGGCGGTCCGGGCGGCCAGGATCGGGCCGAGCGCCCGCGCGGCGGCGGCCGGGTGGCCGGAATCACCGAGCACCAGGGCGAGGGCGAAGTCGGCGCCCGGCACCGCGCCGTCCCGCGCCCGCCGCAGCGCGACGGCGGCGTGGGCGAGCCGGGCCTCCTGGTGCGCCACCAGCCCCAGGTCGTAGCAGTCGGCCGCGCCCAGCCGGGGCAGCAGCCCGTCCCACAGGTGGTCCGGCACGGGCCGCAGACCCGGCCCGTCCAGCAGGTAGTCGAAGGCCGTCCACCCGGCCGCGGCGCTGCCGGTGAGCAGGCTGCTGGTCGCGTGCGCGGGCTGCCCGGCCCAGGCCAGCGCGGGGCCGAGCGGCTCGGGCTTGAGGTCCTCGCCGCCGCGCTCGGCCAGGTACGGCAGGTGCAGCTCGGCCAGCCACTCCTGCGGCAGCGGGCGCCGCAGCCCGAGCCGCCGGCAGTCCACCGCCGCCGCGACCAGGGCCGCCCCGCGCGGGTTGGCGCCGGGCGCCCAGGCGTCCCGCCAGGAGTCGAGCAGCGCGGGTCCGGAGGCCAGCACCTCGCTCACCCCGAACCGGCCGCTGCTGCGCAGCGCCCGCTCGATCCGCGGGTCCCGCGCGCGGAGCCGGGCCCGCTCGCACTCGGGCCCCGACCAGCGGCGGGCGACCCGGACCACCCGGGCCGCCTGGACCACCCCGCGCTCGGTGCGCCACAGATCCCGGTCCGAGCCGGTCAGCCGGCTCTCCTCCCGGGCGTCGTACCGGCGGTGCTCCTCCGCGCGCATGGTGGCCACCACCACGGCCCGGCCAACCCGTTCGGCCAGCAGCGCCCTCAGCTCGGGCTCGGTGAGACCGCCCGCGCCCAGGTAGCCCTCGAGGTCGTCCAGCCAGAGCACCGCGGGCCGCCTGCCGCGCCCCACCAACCGCAGGGCCGCCGACAGATCCGTCCGGCCGAGCGGCCGGACGAAGCGGTGGTCCGGGTACAGCGCCCGGACGCTCTCGTACGCCAGCCGGGTCTTGCCTGCGGCGGACTCACCCACCAGCAGGACGAACTGACAGCCGGCCAGCAGCGAACGCAGCTCCGGCTCGGCATCCCGGGCGATGTACGCGGGCGCACCCTCGGCCGACCACTCGGCCGGGTGCACCCCGGCCGCCACCGGGTCGTCCAACTGGCGCACCAGTGGCACCCGGCCCGCCCGCCCGCGTAACACCCCGTCACCGGCGGGAAGTTCGGCCCGGCTCCGGCCCCCTTCGGCCACCCGGTCGGCGGCGAAGCCGAGCACCGAGGCGAGCGCCCCGACCCCGACCGCCGGTGCCCCCGACAGCCAGACCTGCGACACCGCCGCAGCCGCCGCCCCGCCCGCCACCGCCCCCACGTACACCGGCCACCCCGGCATCGCCAACCCCCGTTACCAGCGGACCACTTGGCCCCAGTGTCTCAACCACCCACCCCCGGGGGAACGGGCCGGGCGGGGCCGCCTGGTGGCCCGGGGCCTGCTTTCCGGGTCACGTCGGCTGTGACATCAGCGGGCGGCGCTGGAGGGCCACTCCCGCCCGTCGGCCGGCAAGGAGGGCGAGCTGCCCTGCGGCCGCCCGGCGTGGTCCGGACGACAGGCCCTAGGGTCGCGGTCATGACCACTACGGAGTCGATTCCACCCACCCCCGGCAGCGAGGCCGCCCGGCCGGTGCCGACCAACGTCCTGGGTCTGCGCGGCGAGTTCACCGATCCGCTGTGGCGGATCAGTGTCCGGCTGCGGCCGGTCGAGGTCGAGTTGCTCCGCACCGAACCGCTGCGGCGCCTGCACTTCGTCACGCACGGCGGCGCCTCGACGCTCAGCACCTTGCAGTCCTACAGCAGGCTCGAGCACACCCTCGGTGTTCTCGCCCTGGTCGCACACTTCCGCCCGGAGGACGAACTCCTCCGGACCGCAGCGCTGTTGCACGACATCGGCCATCTACCGCTGAGCCACACCTTCGAGGGCATCGGCGGCCTCGACCACCACGCCATCGGCGCCCGGCTGTTGCGGGCCGACCCGATCCGGCCGGCCCTGGAGCGGCATGCGATCTCCGCCGGAGCCGTCGCCGCCGTGCTGGACGGCGAGCCGCTCTCGCCCCTCACCGGCCGGTCAGGCCTGATGAACCTCGACCATCTCGACTCCTACGTACGCAGCGGCCGCGCCGCCGGGCACCTCGACGCCGATCCCGCCGCCCTGTTGAGCCGGCTCGACCTCACCGACTCGGCGGTATCGACGGACCCTCGCACGGCCGCCGTACTCGTCGCCCTGGTCCGCGCGGAGGCCCGGCTGCACACCTCCTGGGACAACGCGGGCCCGGTCTCCGTGGTCCGCCGCCTGGCCGGGCGACTGCTCGACGGCGGCACACTCACGCCGGCCCGGCTCGCCCGGCTGACCGACCACCAGCTCTGGTCCGCGTTCGAGGCCTGCCCGGCCACCCGGGCCGAGAGCCACCTGATCCGGTACGAGCCGCACCGCCTGGCGGTGACGCTCGGGCTCGCCCCCGAGGAGAGCACCGGCTGGGACTTCTCCCTGCGCAAGATCTACCGCTCCGCCCCACTGGTGGACGGCCGCCCGCTCGAGGAGGCCGCACCCGGACTCGCCGCCGAGCTGGCCGCCTTGAGCGCGCTGCCCACCGACTTCCACGTCCGCTGGAGCGGGGCGTGAGGGACTGCCTGAGGTCAGTCCCTCACGCCCACGGGCTACGCCTCCGGGTAGCGCCGCGGCGTCCAGACCACCTCGGTGCCGTTGTCGCGGGCGACGGCCTGGGTCTGCGAGGAGCCGATCAGCAGGATGGTCCGCATGTCGACCTGCGCCGGGTCGAGGTCGCCGAGCCGAACGGTGCGCACCCGCTCCGTCGGGCCGCCCACGTCGCGGGCCATCACCACGGGGGTGTCGGCGGCGCGGTACTCGAGCAGCAGTTCCTTGGTCAGCCCCACCTGGGTGGTGCGGCTCTGCGAGCCCGGGTTGTAGAGCGCGAGCACCAGGTCGGCCTCGGCCGCCGCGCGCAGGCGCTTGGCCACCACCTCCCAGGGCTTGAGCCGGTCCGAGAGCGAGACCGTCGCGTAGTCGTGGCCCAGCGGCGCGCCTGCCCGCGAGGCGGCGGCGTGCGCGGCCGTCATGCCGGGCAGGATCCGCACCGGCACCGAGCGGTACGGATCGGCGCAGGCCGCCTCGAGCACGGCGGTGGCCATGGCGAAGACACCCGGGTCACCCGAGGAGACCACGGCGACCTTGCGGCCGCGCCGGGCCAGATCGAGCGCGAACTCGGCCCGCTCGGCCTCGACCTTGTTGTCCGAGCCGTGCCGCAGCTGGCCCGGCCGCACCGGCACCCGGTCGATGTACGTCGTGTAGCCGACCAGATCGGTGGCCCGCGCCAGCGCGCCGCGCGCTTCCGGCGTGAGCCACAGCGGCCCGGCCGGGCCGGTGCCGACCACCACGACCTCACCGACGCCGTCAGAAGCCACCGGACTGCCGTCGTACGGCTGCCCGTCGGAGTCCAGCTGCGCCACCCGACTGGGCAGCACGGCGACCGAGAAGTACGGCACGCCCTCCTCGTCCACCTCGGCCAGCGGAGCCGTCCGCTCCCCCGGCATGAAGGCCCGCTCGACGTACTGCGCCTCAGCCAGGCGGCCCGAGCGCTCCAGCGCGCGCTTCACGGTGGGGAAGGTGCGGCCGAGCTTCATCACCACGGCGGAGTCGGTGGCGGCCAGCCGGGCCGTCAGCTCCTCCTCGGGCAGGGTGCCCGGGATGATCGTGAGCACCTCCTCGGCCTCCACCAGCGGCTTGCCCAGCCGAGCGGCGGCGGCGCTCACCGAGGTGACACCGGGCACGACCTCGGTCGGGTACCGGTGCGCGAGGCGCTTGTGCATGTGCTGGTACGAGCCGTAGAAGAGCGGGTCGCCCTCGGCCAGCACCACCACGTCACGGCCCGCGTCCAGGTGGGCAGCCAGGCGGGCGGAGGCCTCCTCGTAGAAGTCGTCCAGCGCGCCCCGGTAGCCGCCGGGATGGTCGGTGGTCTCGACCGTGATCGGGTAGACCAGCTTCTCCTCGATCTGACTGCCCGTCAGATAGTGCTCGGCTATCGACCGGGCGATCGAGCGGCCGTGCCGGGCGCTGTGGTACGCGATCACGTCCGCCTTGGCGATGAGCCCGGCGGCCTTGACCGTCACCAGCTCCGGGTCACCCGGGCCGAGGCCCACGCCGTACAGGCGGCCGAGCCGACGCTCCGTCGCGTCGGTCTGACGATCCGTCACTCTTCTTCACTCGCAATCGCGTTGATCGCGGCAGCCGCCATCGCGCTGCCGCCCCGGCGGCCCCGGACCACCAGGTACTCCAGGCCCAGCTTGTTTGCGGCCAGGGCGTCCTTGGACTCGGCCGCGCCGATGAAGCCCACCGGCACGCCGATCACGGCGGCCGGGCGCGGCGCACCGGCCGCGATCATCTCCAGCAGGCGGAACAGCGAGGTCGGCGCGTTGCCGACCGCCACCACCGCCCCTGCCAGCTTGGGCAGCCAGAGCTCCATCGCGGCGGCGCTGCGGGTGTTGCCCATCTCCTTGGCCAGCGCGGGCACCGACGGGTCGGAGAGGGTGCAGACCACCTCGTTGTCGGCGGGCAGGCGCTTGCGGGTGACACCGCTGGCGACCATCGAGACGTCGCACAGGATCGGCGCTCCGGCCAGCAGCGCGGCGCGCGCGTCAGCCACCGCGCGGGGCGAGAAGGCCAGGTCCTCGACCAGGTCGGTCATGCCGCAGGCGTGGATCATCCGCACCGCGACCCGGGCGACGTCCTCGGGCATGCCAGCGAGGTCGGCCTCGGCCCGGATGGTGGCAAAGGACTGCCGGTAGATCTCGGCGCCGTCCTTCTCGTACTCGATCACTTCGTCCTCCGGGCCTCGGCCACCGCCGTGGCCATCTGCTCTCTCGTCACTTCGACAACACTCGTGTCCCCAGCCAGGGAGATCCGGTACCGCTCGGGTCCGGTCGCCAGTACGTCCACCCAGGCACCCGACGGGTGCCCGCACCTGCGCTCGCAGCCGGACCAGTGGACCGGCAGTCCGCCGGCCGCCGTCGAGTCCAGCGCCGCGGCGGCGTCCCGCCGCACGTCGGCGAGCGACTTGCCGCACCCGGGCAGCCCGGTGCACGCACTCGCCCCGGCCCAGGCGGACTCCGCCTCGGTCCGCAGCCCGGCCACCGCCAGCTCCGGCAGTGCCGAAGCACCCGCCCCGGGCACCACCACCGACCGCCACGGCGTCACGCGCAGTCCGTCCCCCACCGAAGCCAGCAACCGCCACTGCGCAGCCGTCACCCGCCCGAACCTCAGCCCGACGCAGACAGCCGCGCCGCCCAGCACACCGATGTCCAGCGGCGCCCCGAACCCCGGCAGCGGTTCGCTCCCCGCGTCCAGAGCAGAAACCTCCCGCACGTGCCAGGCCCCGCCTGCCACCGCCAGGAACTCCACCGCCGCCGCGACCGCCGCCGCGACCTCGCCCCCGGCCGCGACAGCACGCGCGGTCCGAGCCCGCCCGAGGCGCAGCAGCGCGCCCCCGCCCGCCACTGCGATCAACGTCACATCGGCGTCCAGCGCCGCGACGTCCCCCCGCCCGTCGTCCAGCGCGAACAGGAACTTCCCCGACAGCCCGGCGGCAGCCGCCGACGCACACAGCGCCGCGTCCAGCGCCCGCACCCACCCCTGGACGTCCGCGTACCCGAGCCCGTCCAAGCCGGCGGCCGGCGAGGCCACGATGTTCCGTACCCGCTCGTGGGTGTCCGAGGGCAGCAGCCCGGCGGACCGCAGCCGCCGCCCGAGCTCCAGCCCCGAATCGGCGGCCAGCCCCCGGAGTTGGACGTTGCCCCGCGAGGTGGTCTCCAGCGCGCCGTCGCCGAGCTCGTCCGCCGCGTCCGCGAGCGCGAGCGCCTGCCGGGACGTCAGCAACCCTCCCGGTATCCGGACCCGGGCGAGGGCGCCGTCGTCGGCGGCGTGCAGCCGCAGGGCGCCCGGGCAGGCGTCCGACTGCGCCCGGCCGGGGCGGCCGGGGCCCGGTTCGGTGGCGGAGGGTCGGGGTGACATGGCCGCGAGCATACCCACGATCCGCCCGGGCACAGCTGCTGTGTGGATCACACCGGTCACCGGGCGCTCTGTCCCCGTCACCTGGCACCCCGTACGATGCTGCCGGGCGTCCCTCGCGGCCGCCCACGCCAGCGACGGCGCTTCACGGAGGAAACCGGTGCAAAACCGGTGCGGTCCCGCCACTGTGACCTCGGCTCACTGGCCGAGGAAGTCAGGAACTCCTGCCGTCCTCGACTCACCCCACGGGGCGCGGACCCCGAGGAAGGCCCGACCATGCCTGTGCTGGGGCGTCAACCCCGGGGGCGCGGGGCTCTGCTCATCAACAGCAGGCGCGCCCAGCCGCCCATCGCCGTACCCGGTTGCGCGCATCGTCCCGCTCGTCCCCGCTCCGGTTGCCCTGAGCAGTCCAAGCTCCACGCCGCAGCCCGCAGCGCGTACTCACCGCTCCGTCCCCCCGCCTGGGGCATCCACAACCTGGCCGGGAGGCCCTCCGCATGATCCTGCTGCTCTCCACCTCCGACACCGACCTGCTGAGCGCCCGCGCCTCGCAGGGCCCGGTCGGCTTCCGCCTGGGCAACCCGGCCCGGCTCTCCCCCGAGGAGCTCCCCGGGCTCCTCGACGGCACCGAGCTGGTGGTGGTCCGCCTGCTCGGCGGCCGCCGCGCCTGGCAGGAGGGGCTGGACGCGCTGCTCGCGGGCCCGCGCCCGGTGATCGTGCTGACGGGTGAGCAGGCCCCGGACGCCCAGCTGATGGAGCTCTCCACCGTGCCCGCCGGCATCGCCGCCGAGGCGCACGCCTACCTCGCGCACGGCGGCCCGGCCAACCTGGCCGAGCTCGGCGCCTTCCTCTCCGACACCGTGCTGCTCACCGGCCACGGCTTCGCCGCCCCGGCCTCCGCCCCCGAGTGGGGCCCGCTGGAGCGCACCGAGGCCAACGAGAGCGGCCCGAGCGTGGCCGTCCTCTACTACCGCGCCCACCACATGAGCGGCAACACCGGCTTCGTCGAGACGCTCTGCCAGGCCCTCGAGGCCCAGGGCGCCCGCCCGAAGCCGCTCTACTGCTCCTCCCTGCGCGGCGCCGCCCCCGAGCTCCTCGCCGAGCTGGCCGGCACCGATGCGATCATCACCACCGTCCTCGCGGCGGGCGGCACCAAGCCCGCCGACGCCCAGGCCGGCGGCGACGAGGAGGCCTGGGACGCGGGCGCGCTGGCCGCCCTGGACCGCCCGATCCTGCAGGCGCTCTGCCTGACCTGGTCCCGCGAGCAGTGGGAGGCCAGCGACGACGGCCTCTCCCCGCTCGACACCGCGACCCAGGTCGCCGTCCCCGAGTTCGACGGCCGCCTGATCACCGTCCCGTTCTCCTTCAAGGAGCTGGACGAGGACGGCCTGACCGTCTACGCGGCCGACCCCGAGCGGGCCGCCCGCGTCGCCGGCATCGCCGTCGCGCACGCCCGGCTGCGCCACACCCCGGCCGCCGAGCGCCGCCTCGCGCTGGTGCTCTCCGCGTACCCGACCAAGCACGCCCGGGTCGGCAACGCCGTCGGCCTGGACACCCCGGCCAGCGCGATCCGTCTCCTCCACCGCCTGCGCGAGGAGGGCATGGACCTCGGCACCGACCTCCCGGGCCTGGACGTCGACAGCGACACCGACTCCGGCCACGAAGGTGACGCCCTCATCCACGCCCTGATCGCGGCCGGCGGCTACGACCAGGACTGGCTGACGGAGGAGCAGCTCGCCCGCAACCCCGTCCGCATCCCCGCCGCCGACTACCGCCGCTGGTACGCCACCCTCCCGGCCGGCCTGCGCGAGCAGGTCGAGGAGCACTGGGGCCCGGCCCCTGGCGAGCTGTACGTGGACCGCTCGCAGAACCCGGACGGCGACATCGTGCTCGCCGCGATCCGCTCGGGCAACCTGCTGGTCCTCATCCAGCCGCCGCGCGGCTTCGGCGAGAACCCGGTCGCGATCTACCACGACCCGGACCTGCCCCCGAGCCACCACTACCTGGCCGCCTACCGCTGGATCGCGGCGGCTCAGGAGGACAACGGCTTCGGCGCCCACGCCGTGATCCACCTCGGCAAGCACGGCAACCTCGAGTGGCTGCCCGGCAAGACCGCCGCCCTCTCCGCCGAGTGCGGACCGGACGCCGTGCTCGGCGACCTCCCCCTGGTCTACCCCTTCCTGGTCAACGACCCGGGCGAGGGCACCCAGGCCAAGCGCCGCGCCCACGCGACCCTGGTCGACCACCTGGTGCCGCCGATGGCCCGCGCCGACTCCTACGGCGACATCGCCCGCCTGGAGCAGCTGCTGGACGAGCACTCCAACATCGCGGCGATGGACCCGGCCAAGCTGCCCGCGATCCGCGCCCAGATCTGGACGCTGATCCAGGCCGCCAAGCTCGACCACGACCTCGGTCTGGACGAGCGGCCCGAGGACGACGGCTTCGACGACTTCCTGCTGCACGTCGACGGCTGGCTCTGCGAGATCAAGGACGTGCAGATCCGCGACGGCCTGCACGTGCTCGGCCAGGCCCCGGCCGGCACCGACCGGGTCAACATCGTCCTTGCCATCCTGCGCGCCCGCCAGATCTGGGGCGGCGTCAGCGCCCTGCCGGGTCTGCGCGAGGCGCTCGGCCTGGACGAGGCGGCGCTCACCCTCGGCGCCACCGACGCGGCCGAGGCCAAGGCCCGTGAGCTGGTCGAGGCGATGGAGGCCCTGGACTGGGCCCCCGAGGCGGTCGAGAAGGTCGCGGAGGGCCTGGGCCAGGACGTCAAGAACGTCCTCGCCTTCGCCGCCACCCAGGTCGTCCCCCGTCTCGCCAGGACCACCGACGAGCTGGACGCCGTGCTGCACGCGCTGAACGGCGGCTTCGTCCCGGCCGGCCCGTCCGGCTCCCCGCTGCGCGGGCTGGTCAACGTGCTGCCGACCGGCCGCAACTTCTACTCCGTCGACCCGAAGGCCGTGCCCAGCCGCCTCGCCTGGGAGACCGGCCAGGCGCTGGCGGACTCCCTGATCGAGCGCTACCGCGCCGACAACGACGGCGCCTACCCGCCCAGCGTCGGCCTCTCGCTCTGGGGCACCAGCGCGATGCGCACCGCTGGTGACGACATCGCCGAGGCCTTCGCCCTGCTGGGCGTCCGCCCGGTCTGGGACGACGCCTCCCGCCGGGTCACCGGCCTGGAGCCGATCCCGCTCGCCGAGCTGGGCCGCCCCCGGATCGACGTCACGCTGCGCATCTCGGGCTTCTTCCGGGACGCCTTCCCGCACGTGGTCGCCCTGCTGGACGACGCCGTCCGGCTGGCCGCCCGCCAGGAGGAGGCGGACGCGGACAACTACGTCCGCGCCCACGTCCAGGCCGACCTCGCGGTGCACGGCGACGAGCGCAAGGCCACCGTCCGCGTCTTCGGCTCCCGCCCGGGCACCTACGGCGCCGGTCTGCTCCAGCTGATCGACAGCCGGGACTGGCGCACCGACGCCGACCTCGCCGAGGTCTACTCGGTCTGGGGCGGCTACGCCTACGGCCGTGACCTCGGCGGCCGCCCGGCCCGCGAGGAGATGGAGACGGCGTACAAGCGGATCACGGTGGCGGCCAAGAACACCGACACCCGCGAGCACGACATCGCCGACTCGGACGACTACTTCCAGTACCACGGCGGCATGGTCGCCACCGTGCGCGCGCTCACCGGCAAGGCCCCGGCCGCGTACATCGGTGACTCGACCCGCCCGGAGACGGTCCGCACCCGCACCCTGACCGAGGAGGCGGCCCGGGTCTTCCGCGCCCGGGTGGTCAACCCGCGCTGGATGGAGGCCATGCGCCGTCACGGCTACAAGGGTGCCTTCGAGATGGCCGCGACCGTCGACTACCTGTTCGGCTACGACGCCACCACCGGCGTGGTCGCCGACTGGATGTACGAGAAGCTCACCCAGGAGTACGTCCTCGACCCGACCAACCGGGAGTTCATGAACGAGGTCAACCCCTGGGCGCTGCACGGCATCAGCGAGCGCCTGCTGGAGGCCGCCGAGCGCGGCCTGTGGGAGCAGCCGGACCCTGCCCTGATCGACGCGCTGCGCACCGCCTTCCTGGAGACCGAGGGCGACCTCGAAGGCGACGACGCCTGATCTCTGTCGTCACCAATAGCCGGCCCGCGAGCACACGCTCGCGGGCCGGCTTTTTTTTCAGGGCCGTGAAACACCACGCAATTGCGTTGTTCCGAACGCATCGCCCGCCTCCGGGGGACTGGTCTAGACCAAGCATGCAAGGGCATCCGGCGCCGCGTCAACCCCTGCCCTGGCAGCTTCCTGACGTGCCGTCGAACGGTGGACGGTCCTTGACCGCCCGTTGGTCCACCTCGTAGGGTCAGGGCCGATTCAACACAGCACCTCCACATCTACGAATGAGTGGTGGAGTTGCCGAAATCGTCCACTCCCTCATTTTGGACGATGTCCAGGAATTCACCACCGAATGCTTCGAATCAGTCGGGGAGCTTTTCCGCCCCCGAAGATCTCGTGGTGCACCGAGACATCCACGACCGATTTCTGCGCGGCGAGATCGCCACCGGAGACCGGTGCATGCTCTGAGAGAAGGAACCCCCTTGAGTCCTGTCTTCCTGTCCGGCGCCGTCATGACCCATCCGAGACGGATCGAGGCGGCCCGGGCCCTCGCCGCGGCGGACCCGCAGGGGCGCATCCGCGTCGTGGCCGACCCCGATCCCACCGGGCCGCCGACCGCCCTGCGCGTCGCCGACCCGTCCTGGAGCTGCGTCGCCCCGGAGGCCACCCACCACCTGGTGCTCCAGGACGACGTGCTGCTCGCGGCCGGGTTCTTCGAACACCTCGAGCAGGCCGCCGCGGCCGCCCCGGGCGAGGCGGTGGCCTGCTACGAGGGCTGGGACGGCCGCAACAGCGGAGTCGTCCGGCTCGGGGCGCTGCTCGGCGCCGCCTGGGCGTACGCCATCGACGAGCACGTGCCCTCGCTCGCCCTGCTGCTGCCGGCCGAAGCAGCCCGCGGCTACCAGGAGTTCGCCGCCGCCCACGGTGACGGCTGGCCCTATGACGTGGTGATCCAGCGCTACCTGAAGCACCTCGGCATCCCCGTCCGGATCGCCGTCCCCAGCACCGCCGACCACGACGACCTGCCCAGCATCGCGGGCAACAGCTCCCACGGCTGGCGCTGCGCCACGTATTTCACCGAGCAGGCCGCCCGGGCGACCCCGGCCGGTCCGGCCGACTGCGCGGACTTCTCCGTGGTGCCCTTCTACCAGTACGGCTGGGCCCGCTGCGCCGTGCGCCACGACTCCGGGTGGGAGTACCTGGAGACCGAGCGGTACCTGCGCCGGGCCGGAGTGCTCGACGCCTGCCTGGCGGCGTTCGACGCGGCGGCGCGGCCCGACCTGCCCGCCGAGGTGTGCCGCGAGGTCTGGCTCACCGGCTTCGCCACCGGTCTCGTGCTGGCCGGGCTGACCAAGGAGGACCCGGCACCGGAGGTCGCCGCCGCCGTGATGGAGTCGCTCGGCCCGGGCGGGCTCTGCGAGGAGTACACCCGCGCCGAACTGCTGCCGATGATCCCGCCGATCCGCGACCTCGCACTGGCCGCCCTCGCGGCGGGCCGGGCCACCGAGAGCACCGGACGGCCCCCTGCGCCGGCCACCGTCGCCGTGAGCGGACGACCCGGATACGCTGCCCAACTCACCGGCCTGCTGAGCGACTTGGGGCACCAGGCGGCCCCGCTCGGCACACCGGGCCCCACCACCCTGATCCACCTGGGCGATCCGCTCGCCCGGCCGGTCGCCGAAGTCCTGGCCGCCGCACGGCAGTCGGGCGTGCGCCGACTGGTCTACGCCGGGTCGACCGCCGTCTACCGGGGCGCGCCGGACAGCGCCGAGGACAGCCTCACCGCGTGCCCGCAGGACGGTACGGCGGCAGCCTGGTGGAGCGAGGAGCAGGCCTGCCTCGCCTGGGGCCGGGCGCAGGGCGTCCCCGTCCAGATCGTCCGCTTCGCCGAACCGGTCGGCCCGCACGCCCCGTTGGAGGGCGCCCTCGCCACCTGGATGCACCGGGCCTGGACGCGCCTCCCGCTACCGGTGGCGGCCGGCCCGCGCACCCACCAGCTGACCGACTACCGCGACCAGGCCGGGGCGCTCGCCGCCGTACTGGCCCACCCGGCCGGCCCGGCGGTGCTCAACGCCGCCTCCGCCACCCGCACCGAGCAGGAACTCGCCGAACTGGTGGCCCAGGTGGCCCGTCGCACCCCTTGGGAAGCGACGGCCGCTCCCGCCCCGCACACCCCGCCGGTGTCCACGGCCCGGATCACCGCCGACCTCGGCTGGACCCCCTCCGCCGACCTCGTCCAGGGCGCCCGCGCCCTGGCCCAGTGGCTGGCCTGCGACACCCACGACACCCCCACGGACCCGTTCGGCGGACCGGCGCGATGACCGACCGACCGGACTTGGCCCACCCCGGGACGACGGTCCGTCCCGAGACGACGGCCCACCCCGAGACGACACGCCGGCCCGAGGCCGAAGCCCGGCCCGAGGCGGCAGGCCTCTTCGCCCGGCCCCACGCCGCGGCCTCGGCCACCTTCACGGCCGTGATGTTCCTGACCGGCTTCGCGGCCCTGGCCGTCATGCCGATCCTGCCGACGGCGGCCCGGGAGCTGGACGGCGTGGCGCTCTTCCCCGTGGTGGCGGGGTGCTTCGTCGCAGCGAGCCTGCTCGGCGGGGTGCTCGGCGGCCACTGGGCGGACCGCGCGGGCGCCCGGCGACCGCTGGCCGCCGGGATGGTCCTGTCCGTCCTGACGCTGGTGGTCTCCGCCACCAGCGGCTCGATCTGGCAGCTCGCGGCCGGCCGGTTCCTGGACGGCCTGGCGGCCGGGATGGTCGCCGTCTCCGTCACCACCGCGATCGGCCAGGCCTATCCCGAGCACCTGCGCCCCCGGATGCTCGCCCTGCTGAGCACCAGCTGGATCGTCCCCTCGCTCGCGGGCCCGCCGCTGGCCGGGCTGGTCGCCGAGTGGTGGTCGTGGCGGGTCGTCTTCTACGGCCTGGCGGCACTGACCGTGCTCCCCGCCCTCGCCCTCGTCCTGGTCCTCCGCGCCGGCCCGGCGCCCGGGCCGGACGGCTCCCAGCCGACCGGCTCGCGCCCGCCGGTGCTGCTCGCCGCCCTGCTCAGCCTGGGCGCGGCCCTCGGCCAGTACGGCGTCTCGGCCTGGGACGCGCGGCACCTGCCGTTCGCCGCGGCTGGCATCGGCCTGCTCGTGGTGTTCGCCCCCCGGCTGCTGCCCGCGGGCACCTGGCGGGCCCGGCGGGGGCTGCCGACGGCGGTGCTGCTGCGCGGGCTCACGGCAGGCACGTACTTCACGGTCGAGGCCCTGGTGCCGCTGATGCTGGTCACCGAGCGGCACGTGGCGGCGGCGGTCACCGGCATCGCCTTCACGGCCTCCGCCGTGGTCTGGTCGGGCGCCTCCTGGGTGCAGGGCAAGCTGCTCCAGCACGTCGCCCGGCACCGCCTGGTGGTGGTCGGCGCGGTGGTCATGGCCGTCTCGGTCGGCCTCGCAGCCGCCGGTTCGCTGCCCGGGGTGCCCCCGCTCACGGCGGCTGCCGCCATGCCGCTGTCGGCCGCCGGCATGGGCCTGCTCGACCCCTGCGTCACCGTGCTGTCCCTGAGCCACAGCCCGACCGGTCGGCAGGGCTGGGTGACGAGCGTGATGCAGACCACCATGAACCTCGGCCAGGTCGTGCTGCTGGCATCGGCCTCCGTCGTACTCAACGGCTTTCTCACGGCCGGTAGTTCGCAGCTCCCCGGGTACGCCGCCGCCTTCGCGCTGCTCCTGGTGCCGATGGCGCTCGTCGCCCTGCTCGCCGGGCGCGCCCGCGCCGCGTGAGCACCGCTACCTCAGAACCGCTGTCTCAGCACTGCTGCCTCAGCACTCCTACCTCAGCACTGCCACCTCGGAGAGGACCACTGTGCCCACTGATCTGGTCGTCATAGGTCTCGGCTACGTCGGACTGCCGCTCGCCCGCGAGGCGACTGCCTCCGGGCTGACGGTGGCCGGGCTCGACACGAGCGCCGGGCTCGTCGCGAGTCTGAACTCCGGTGTCTCGCACGTCGACGACATCACCGACGCCGAGGTCGCCGCCATGCACGCGGCCGGGTTCCGCGCGACCACCGACGAGAGCGTGATCGCCGGAGCCGCGACCGTCGTCATCTGCGTGCCGACCCCGCTCGCCGAGCACGGCGGGCCGGACCTGGCCATGGTCGAGTCCGCCTGCGCGGCCGTCGGCCGCCACCTGCGGCCCGACACCCTCGTGGTGCTGGAGTCCACCACCTACCCCGGCACCACCGACGAGGTGGTCCGCCCGATCCTGGAGCGCTCGGGCCTGCGCGCCGGCGCCGACTTCCACCTGGCCTTCTCCCCCGAGCGGGTCGACCCCGGCAACACGGTCTACGGCATCCGCAACACCCCCAAGGTCGTCGGTGGCCACACTCCCGGGTGCACGGCCGCGGCCGCCTCCTTCTACGGCAAGCTGGTCGACGAAGTCGTCCAGGCCGCAGGCACCCGCGAGGCCGAGATGGCCAAGCTGATCGAGAACACCTACCGGCACGTCAACATCGCGCTGGTCAACGAGATGGCGGTGTTCTGCCACGAGCTGGGCATCGACCTCTGGGACGCGATCTCCTGCGCAGCCACCAAGCCCTTCGGCTACCAGGCCTTCCGCCCCGGTCCGGGCGTAGGCGGCCACTGCATCCCGATCGACCCCAACTACCTGGCCCACAAGGTCCGCACCCTCGGCTACCCGTTCCGGATGGTCGAGCTCGCCCAGGAGATCAACACCCGGATGCCCCGGTACGTGGTCGAGCGGGTGCAGCACCTGCTCGACCGCACCGGCCGCACGCTCAGCGGCGCCCGGGTGCTGCTCCTCGGCGTCACCTACAAGGCCGACATCGCCGACCAGCGCGAGACCTCGGCCCGCGATGTCGTCCGCCGCCTGCGCGCCCTCGGCGCCGAGGTGACCTTCCACGACCCGTACGTACCCGCCTGGGAGGTCGACGGCGTGCCGGTCACCGCCACCGCCGCCGAGCTGCCCGAGGCACTGGCCGCGTCCGACATCGCCGTCCTGCTGCAGCGCCACCGCGCGTACGACCTCGACCAGCTCGCCGCCCACGCCCCGCTGCTGCTCGACACCCGCGGCGCGCTGGCCCCGCAGGCGCACGTCGAGCGTCTGTGACCCGAAGTCCCCCACTACTTCCTCAGGAGCAACTGACATGTGCGGTATCGCAGGCTGGGTCGACTACTCCCGGGACGTCGCCCGGTACCAGGACATCGCCGAGGCCATGACCGTGACGATGGCCCGGCGCGGCCCGGACGCCACCGGCACCTGGTACGGGCGGCACGTCGCCCTCGGCCACCGACGGCTCTCCGTCATCGACCTCGAGGGCGGCTGCCAGCCCATGGCGGCCGACGAGGGCCCCGGCGCCCGGGCCGCGCTGACCTACAGCGGCGAGACCTACAACTTCGAGCGGCTGCGCGCCGAACTCGCCGCCCTGGGCCACCGCTTCAGGACCCGCAGCGACACCGAGGTGGTGCTGCGCGCCTACCTCCAGTGGGGGCCCGGCTTCGCCACCCGCCTGGAGGGCATCTACGCCTTCGCGATCTGGGACGCCGACCGCGAGGAGCTGCTGCTGGTCCGGGACCGGATGGGCGTCAAGCCGCTCTACTACGCGACCACCCCGACCGGCGTGCTGTTCGGCTCGGAGCCGAAGGCGATCCTCGCCCACCCGGACTTCAAGGCCGTGCTCGACGCGGACGGGCTGCGCGACGTGCTCTCGGTCGCCAAGGTCCCGGGCCGGGCCGTCTTCCGGGGCATGCGCGAACTCCCCGGCGGCTGCACGCTGCGCGTCTCCCGCTCCGGCGCCCGGGAGGAGCGCTACTGGCAGCTGCGGGTCGCCGAGCACACCGACTCGCTGGAGCAGACCATCGGTACCGTCCGCGGGCTGCTCGAGACCGTGGTCACCGAGCAGATGGTCGCCGACGTGCCGCTCTGCACCCTGCTCTCCGGCGGCCTCGACTCCAGCTCGCTGACCGCTCTCGCCGCGCGCATCTCGACCGCCCAGGGCGGCGGGCGGATCCGCTCCTGCTCGGTCAGCGACCCGGACCTCGACGGCACGGCCGGCCGCGCGGCCAACGAGGACCACATCTACGCCCGCATCCTCGCCGAGCACGTCGGCTCCCTCCACAGCGAGCTGCCGCTCAAGGCGCCGGACCTGCTGGACCCGGCGCTGCGCGCCTCGGTGCTCACCGCCTACGACCTGCCGATCGCCAAGGGCGACGAGCACGCCTCGCTGCACCTGCTGTTCCGCCTCGTCCGGCAGCACTCCACGGTCGCCCTCTCCGGAGAGTGCGGCGACGAGGTCTTCGGCGGCTACCGCTGGCAGCGCGAGCCGGACACGGTGTTCTCCCCCACCTTCCCGTGGGTCCACGAGGGCCGGGCCGCCTACCAGGGCAACGACGTCCTCTTCGCCCCCGACCTGCTGGCCAAGCTCGACCTCGCCGCGTACGAGCGGGACAGCCACAGCGCCGCCGTCGCCGAGATCTCCGCCCACGAGCACCTCGCCGACCCGGCCGAGGCACGCTACCGCGAGGTCACCTACCTGGCGCTCACCCGGCACGCCCAGGTGCTCTTCGATCGCAAGGACCGGATGAGCATGGCCTGCGGGCTCGAAGTCCGGGTGCCGTTCGCCGACCACCGGCTGGTCGAGTACACCTTCAACGTCCCGTGGGCGATGAAGAGCTTCGACGGCCGCGAGAAGAGCCTGCTGCGGGCCGCCATGCGGGACCTCCTCCCCGAGGCCGTGGCCCAGCGGATCAAGACCCCCTATCCGTCCATCCGCGCCGAGGCTTACGACCGGACGCTCCGCGAGCGGCTGGCCGGGACGGTCCGGACCGGCGAGAGCCGGCTGGCGCCGTTCTTCTCCGAGCAGCTGAAGAAGGCCGTCGCCCGCGAGGGCGCGGCGGCGCTCGAACGGGGGATGAGCCGCGCGGCCCTGGAGACGACGCTCCAGCTGCACGAGTGGCTGAGCGGCTACGACGTCGAGGTGGTGCTCTGAGCGCCGCTGCTCCCCCGTCCCGTCGAATCTGACGGTTTCGCGGGAAACACCTGCGAAGACGCGGGTGCGGGCGGCCCGAAAAGAAGACAATCGGTGCATGACATTTCGGGCCGCCTCCCCCCGGACCGACGGCGCTCGGAACCGGGGCGTCTTCCCCCGGCTCCGGGCCGCCTTCTCCCGACCGCCCCGGTACGCCGCGCTGCTCGCCGGGGCCGTCCCGGTGCTGGCCTTCCCGGCGCCCGGACTGTCCGCGCTGGCCTGGGTCGCGCTGGTGCCCGGCTTCCTGCTGATGCAGCGGGCGCCGAGCGCCCGGGAGGCGGCCGTGCGGGGATGGTGGTTCGGCGCGGGGTTCATCCTCACCGGGATGTACTGGCTGATCCCCTCGGTCGGCCCGGGCCTGCTGGCCATCGCGCTGCTCTTCGGCGCTCTCCAGGCGGCCGTCGGCCTGGCCGTCCACCGGCTGCTGCACCCGCCGCTCACCACCCGACGGGCGCTGGCCGCCCTGGTGGTCGTGCCGGCCGTCTGGGTCACCACCGAGTACGCCCGCTCCTGGCACGCGCTCGGCGGGCCCTGGGCCCTGCTCGGCGCGACCCAGTGGCGGCACCCGGCCGTCCTGGCGCTGGCCTCGGTCGGCGGCGCCTGGCTGGTCAGCGCGGCCGTGGTGGCCGCCAACACGGCCGCGGTGATCCTGCTGACGGCCCGTCCGCTCTCGCTGAGAGCGCTCGCCGCCGGCGCCCTCGCGCTCACCGTGGCCGCCGGGCCGGTCCTGTTCGCGTTCCGCACCCAGCCCTCCCCGGGCCGGAGTGTCACCGTGGCGCTCGTCCAGCCCGGCATCGTCGAGGACCCGCAGGCCCGCTTCGACGCCAGCGCCCGGATCACCGCCTCGCTCACCGGGCAGCCGCTGGACCTGATCGTCTGGGGCGAGAGCAGCTCCACCGCCGACCTGGACCGCGACCGCCCGGCCCTGGACCGGCTCCGGCAGCTCTCCGCCGCCACCGGCGCCCAGCTGCTCGCCGGGGAGGACGCCCGCAAGGCCGACGGCCGGATTTCCAAGGACACCGTCCTGATCACCCCCGACGGCATCGCCGCCCGCTACCGCAAGATCCGCCTGGTGCCCTTCGGCGAGTACATCCCGCTGCGCCCGGTGCTCGGCTGGATCGCCGGGGTGAGCCGCGCGGCGGGCGAGAACCGGGCCCCCGGCACCGCCTTCCACCTGCTGCCGGCCGTCGACCGCGGCGGGCAGCCCCTGCCGCTGGGCGCGCTGATCTGCTTCGAATCGGCCTTCCCCGACATGTCCCGCACCGCCGCCGAGGACGGCGCCAGGCTGCTCGTGTACCAGTCGGCCACCTCCACCTTCCAGGGCACCTGGGCCCCCGAGCAGCACGCCTCGCTCGGCGCCCTGCGCGCCGCCGAGACCGGCCGCCCCGTCGTCCAGGCCTCGCTGACCGGCGTCTCCGTCGCGTACGACCGCCAGGGCCGCCGTCTCGCCCACCTGGGCACCGACGCCACCGGCGCGCTCACCGTCCAGCTCCCGCTGGCCGCCCCCGGCGCCCGCACCTGGTACGACCGCCTCGGCGACTGGGCCCCCGTCACCGCCGTCGCGACCACCCTCAGCGCCGCCCTCTACGCCTTCGGCCGGGGCTCCGGCTCCCGGCGCCCCGGCCGCACCGGCCGCACTTGCGTGCGAAATCCAGCTGCCGACCGCGAGGCCTCGCCCCTAACCTGACCGGCATGGCCATCCATCAGCCCACCTTCCGGCACGCCGACGGGGAGCGCATCCCCGGCACCTGGCGTCACATCTTCATCCGCAACGGCGGCTACCACCTCACCGACCTGATCATCTACGCCGACGGCCTGGTGGACTGCTGGGGCCTGGTCACCCTCGACGAGCTGGCCGAGAAGCTGCGCACCGGCTGGGTGGCCACCGAACTGCCGGACGGCGCCCGGGCCTCGGCCCACCATGTGGGCAGCTGGACCTTCGCCCAGGCCCAGTCCTGGATCTCCCCGGAGGAGCTGCTCGGCGAGGTCCGGGACGAGATCGACCGGCTCAACAACCGCCCGAACTCCACCCAGCGCTGCCTGGCCGCCGCCGACGCCTTCCTGGCCGATCAGACCGAGGAGCGCCGCGCCGAGCTGCGCCGGGCGTACCTGGACATCCCCGAGCACCTGAGGCGCTACGCGCTGGGCGACATGGACAGCAAGGACTGGCCGCTCAAGGTGCTGGTGGCCGGTCCCGGCGCCTGCCCGCCAGGGGCGGATCGGGTGGTCTCCGAGGAGCACTACGCCGGGGCGCTGGCCTACTTCGCCGAGCGCACGGCCGCGCGCGAGAAGCGCAAGGCCACGGCCCACCCGGACGAACCGCGTGGCACCGCGATCGACCTGCCGCACGTCCACCACCCGAACGGCTGGCCCGCCGAGCCGGGCCGGGTGGGGCTTCGCAACGACTACCCGGCCCCCGTCGTGGTCGACGGCGTGGAGTACCCGACGGTCAGCCACGCCTTCTGGGCGCTCTCCACCGAGGACGAGCAGCACCGCGCCGCGATCCGGGCGGCGAGCAACGGCTACAACGCCCGGAAGGCGGCCGAGCAGGCGCCCCGGCGGCCCGGCTGGGAGCCGGCCCGCACGGCGGTGATGGCCCGGCTGCTGCGCGCCAAGTACGCCCAGCACCCCGAGCTCGCCGCGATCCTGCTCGCCACCGGCGATGCCGCCCTGCGCTACTCCGACTCCGACTCGCCCCGCTTCTGGGGCCAGCACGGCGCCGAGGGCCGCAACTGGGCCGGCCGCCTGCTCGAGCTGGTCCGGGCCGAGCTGGCGGCCGAGGCCGCGGGGATCTAGGCGGGCCTTAGGCAGGCCGCACCTGGTGCACGCCGAACACGGCGCCCTGCGCGTCCCGCAGCACCGCCAGCCTCGGCCCGCCGTCCATCTTCGAGGGCGGCAGCACCACCTCGGCACCCAGCGCCACCGCCCGCTCCGCCGTCAGGTCCACGTCCTCCACGGCGAAGTACGGCATCCAGTAGGGCGGGACTCCGTCCGGGAACTGGTCCTTCATGTCCAGCATCCCGCCGAAGTCCCGCCCCTCCAGGCCCCACTGGGTGTAGGTCTCGCCCAGCGTGACGCTCCAGCCGAACACCCGGGTGTAGAACTCCTTCGCCCCGGCCGTGTCCCGGGTGGCCAGCTCCACCCAGCCGAGCGAGCCCGCTTCGTTCAGCACCCCGGCCCCGGCGAAGGCGCGCGCCTGCCAGACCGAGAACACCGCACCGGCCGGGTCGGCCAGCACCGAGAACCGTCCGAGGTCGAAGACCTCCATCGGCTCCATCGTCACGGCCCCGCCCCGGCTGCGGACGGCCTCGGCCACCGCGTCGGCGTCCGCCACCGCGAACGAGACCGTCCAGGCGGTCGGCTGCCCGGGCGCGTACAGCGGCGCCAGCCCGGCCACCGGGACCTCGCCCAGCAGGAGCGAGGTGTACCCGCCCGCCTCCGGCCGCGGGTCGGTCTCCACCTGCCAGCCGAACAGCTCGGCGTAGAACCGCTTCGCGGCCTCCGGATCACTCGTGCCGAGCTCCACCCAGCACGGCGCCCCGGTCTCCACCTGGGTCAACTTCATCTGTCCTCAGCTCCGATCTCCAGCACGACCTTGCCGCGCACGTGCCCCGTCTCCACGGCGGCGAGCGCCTGCCCGGCCTGCTCCAGCGGGTAAGTCGCGGTGATCCGCGGGTCCAGCTCACCGGCCGCCACCAGGGCGGCCAGCGCGTCGAGGGTGTCGGCGGTGTGGGTGCGGCGCACGAAGGTGCCGTCCAGCTCGACGGCGGTGACCGGGTCCACGGTCGACACCAGCCGGCCGGGCCGCCGCAGCGTCTCGGCCGCCGCCCGGGCGTCCTCCCCGCCGACCAGGTCGAGCACGCCGTCCACCCCCTGCGGCGCCGCCGCCCTGATCCGTCCGGCCACCCCCTCGCCGTGCCGTACCGGCGTCACGCCCAGCCCCTCGACGTACGCCCGGCCGGCCTCGCTCACCGTGCCCAGCACCACGAGGCCCGCCCGCCTGGCCAGCTGGGCGGCGACCGTGCCGACCCCGCCACCGACGCCGAGGATCAGCAGCGTCCCGCCCTCGCCGAGCGCGAGCTGCCCGAGCGCGTCGTAGGCCGCGCCGGCCGCCACCGGCAGCACCGCGGCCTGTACGTGGGAGACGTTCGGCGGCAGGCGGGCGCTCTGCGCGGCGGGCAGCAGCGTGTGCCGGGCGTACCCGCCGGTGAGCGTCGGACCGAAGACCGCGGCCCCCGCCTCGAAGCCTGCCACCCCCGGCCCGAGGCCCCGCACGACTCCGGCGACCTCGCTCCCGAAGACGTGCGGCAGCGGCAGCTCCCGCCCGAGCAGCCCGCGCCGGACCTTCCAGTCCACCGGGTTGACCCCGGCCGCCCGGACCTCGACCAGCAGCTCCCCGGGGCCGGGCACGGGTACGGGCCGGTCCAGGAACGCCTGGCCCTCCGGCCCGCCGAACGCCGTGAACGCGTACGCCTTCGACACAGCTCCCAGCTTGCGGGCGGCCGGCGGGCACGGCCGAACGGGCTGCGCCGAACGGGGCGCCGGTCACCTCCCCGCAACAAGGTTGTTCAAATTGGAACTACGGGGTACGGTCGACCCGCCCGAACTGGTTCGAATCTGAACCACAGCACCCACCCCGCCCGGAGGCCCGGCATGCCGACCACTCACCCCGCCCCGCTGCCCACGGCCTCCGTCCGCTCCCGGGTGCACGTCCCCCTCACCTTCCCCGACGACTACCGCACCGAGGCCGAGGTCTTCACCTTCCACGGCCTCGCCGACGGCCTCGAGCACCTCGCGCTGGCGCTCGGCACCCCCGACCCCGCCCGGCCCCCGCTGGTCCGCCTGCACTCCGAGTGCCTCACCGGCGACGTCTTCGGCTCGGCCCGCTGCGACTGCGGCCCCCAGCTGCGCGAGGCCGCCGAGCGCATCACCGAGGCCGGCGGCTACCTTCTCTATCTCCGCCAGGAGGGGCGCGGCATCGGCCTCTACAACAAGCTCGACGCCTACGCCCTCCAGGACTCCGGCCTCGACACCTACGCCGCCAACGCCGCCCTCGGCCTGCCCGAGGACGGCCGCGACTACACCGCCGCCGCCCAGATGCTCACCACCCTCGGCGCCACCACCCTGCGCCTGCTCAGCAACAACCCCGACAAGGCCGCCCAGCTCACCACCCACGGCCTCACCGTCACCACCCGCCTCCCCACCGCCCTCCACCTCTCCCCCGCCAACCGCCACTACCTCCGCACCAAGGCCACCGGCACCCCCACCACCACGGCCCACACCCTCCCCCTCACCGCCTAGTGCTGTGACCGCATGGGTTCACCGACGTCTTGGCCGCACAGCGTCGCGAACGCGCCCGCATCCGCATCCGCATCCGCAGCGAGAAAGGAACCCGCTGGGGCGGCCGTCTCCCGACGCGTGCCGCGTGATCAGTCACGTCTGCTGGGAACAGGACAGAACTCAATGGCGAGGCCGCCCGCCTCATGCTGGAGTGGGCGGATGGATCATGAAGAGGTGCTCGCCCTGTTCGACCGCCAGATGAGGCGCGATGCGCAGCCCGACAGTGCCGGAGCCCGCGTCGAGCGTGACGGCGACGTCGTGCGGCAGATCGGCGAGGATCACGACTGGAACGGCGTCCTCTGGTCGGACCTCGACGATGCCACAGCGGATGCGGCGATCTCGGCGCAAGTGCGCTACTTCGGCACGCTGGGGCGCGAGTTCGAGTGGAAGGCATACGCCCATGACCGGCCCGGCGATCTCGGGAGGCGGCTGCGGTCGGCCGGGTTCACAGCCGAGCCCGAGGAGGCGGTGATGGTGGCCCGGATCCAGGATCTGCCGACCGACCTCGCGCTGCCCGAGGGCGTCCGCCTGCTCCCGGTGACCGATCCCGCGGGAGTGGATCTCGTGGTGGACGTCCACGAGCAGGCCTTCGGCACCAGCGGCACCGGTCTGCGGCAGCGGCTGCTCGCCCAACTGACCCAGGACTCGGGAACGGTCAGCATGGTCGTCGCGATGGCCGGCGACCTGCCCGTCTGCTCGGCGCGGATGGAACTGAACCCGGGCACGGAGTTCGCGGGCCTCTGGGGCGGCGGCACTGTGGCCGCCTGGCGAGGCCGGGGTATCTACCGGGCCTTGGTCGCCCATCGCGCCCGGATCGCCGCCGGCCTCGGCTACCGCTACCTTCAGGTCGACGCGACCGACCAGAGCCGCCCCATCCTGCAACGACTCGGGTTCGCCGTCCTGAGCACAACGACTCCATACGTCTACCCGCCCCAGCGCAACGACCGCGAGGCGTAGCGCGGCAACGCGGCCACCGGGCGCAGCACAGGGGTGTCGGAGTCATTTTGCGGAAGCTGTCCTGGAAGCCGCTGCGGACAACCACTGCCACGGGAGCCGGCCGTGGACTGAAGCAGCGTCAGCTCCAGCAGCCCGTCGGGTGCTTCACGCGCCTGCGCCTCCCCCGGGCGCAGATTACCGGCCAGGGTCGTGCGGGCACGGACGACCCGTACGGCAGCGCCGAAATGGCCCGCACCCGACCATAAATGATCTTGCACCTAGGTGCCAAGAGACTTGGTGCCACCTCGACAGCCGTGACATCGCCCCACCTGGACGGCAGGATCTTTCTCAGCAGCGGAGAACGCCGGAGAAACCGGCCAAGCTCCGCGAACTACCAACGGACACACATGAGTTGAGAAACAGGGGAGAACAGTCGTGGATCACTCGATACACCTCGCGTGCGCTGCCACGGTCGTGGCGTTCACCGTCGGCCCGGGCGCCACCGCCGCGGCCGGCGCCGCAGACCACTCGACCGTCCAACGCACCGCCACCGCCTCGGGCTTCGACTGGGACACCCCTCACGCCGCACTGCCGCACAGCATCTGACCCGATGTGCATCCGGTCGCGGTGACCCTCAACCGTGCTGATCCGGCGTCATCGCACCTGACTGCCGAGACGGTCACCGATCCGACCTGGATCCACCACCGACGCGAAGACCGGCTGGACCACCTCCGCGCCCGCGTCGACCTCGACCACTGCCGCATCGCCGCCGCAATCATCGCGGCCAGTTCGGATGCGGCGACCGCGAGCCCGGGCCGCGTCTGCGAACGCGCCCTGCGGCACACGCCGACCCCGCGCGGCCGGCGCCTCGCCCTCACCTAAGACCTTCACGCAAGACCTCACGAACCACGCCCACGGCTCTGCTGCGTGCTGCCCGCGCGCCCCGAGTCCCTGGCCGGCCAGTCGGCCGGGTGGACCGGCGCCACGTGCCTGCCGCCGCGGGCATCTCCTCCAACTCCCTTTCCCTGAAAGAAGGTTGCTTCGCCATGCGCTTCCTCGCCAAGATCGCTTCCGTCGCCGCCCTTGCCGTCCCGATGCTCGTCGCGGTTCCCGTGACCGCTCAGGCCTCCACCCCGTCCGGCTGCTCCAGCGTCACGCAGATCGGCAGCACCGCTCTCCTCACCGTCAACGGGGAGACGATGGCCTCGGTGAAGCAGTACAAGGGCTGCGGCAAGAACTACGCCTACCTGTACGTCTGGCAGGGCTACCGCAACGCCCACAGCAGCTGGGATGCGTGCGCGGCCATCGTCACCGGCGGCGGCCACGACGTCCAGGACCCCATGTGCGGCCACAACGACGTGGAGATCTGGTCCCAGGGCGCCGCCACCCTCACGCAGTGCACCCAGGCCCTGGGCTTCAACGGGACCGGCCCCATCCCCTACCCCGGCGACGTCGCCGTCAAGACCGACGTCCGCTGCTGACCTCTCGGCTCATAACTCCCAGCGCTCACCCGGCTTTTCTCCACCGAACCAGAAGGAACCACCCATGGCGTCCGCCAGCAAGACCCGCACCACCGCAACCCGACTGCTCGCGGCCGTCGCCGTCCTGAGCGGCCTGGTGCTGAGCACCGCACAGGCCCACGCGGCGACCCCGTCCTCCGCCGAGGTATCGGCGGCCACCGCCACCGTGCTGCCCGTGGTGGACATGGAGGCCACCGTCCTGGCCGCCCAGATCGATCCCCGACGCGCCGACAGCACGCAGACCCCTGGGGCCCACGACTCCGTCCTGGCCGTCGAGCAGGCCCTGCAGGCCCGTGGCTTCCTCGACGCCAAGTGGGTGGACGGCTACTTCGGCACCAGCACCACCACCGCCTACGCCGCCTACCAGCGCTCCCTCGGCTTCAGCGGCCTGGACGCCAACGGACTGCCCGGCGTCACCTCCCTCACCGCACTCGGGCAGGGCCGGTTCACCCTCACCCACCAGATCGGGCCCGGCGCGAAGCTGCAGCGCGACGGATACACCGTCGACACCCGCACCCAGAACATGCTCGCCGAGGCCCAGCGCCTCCTGGGCTTCAACCTCACGCTCTCCCAGGGCTCCTACAACCCCGGCGGCGATCCCACCTCCGCGGGCACCCACGACGGTGGCGGCGTCGTGGACATCAGCGTCGACGGCATGTCCAGCACCACCCGCACCGCCGTCGCCAAGGCACTGCGCCAGGTCGGTTTCGCCGCCTGGGTCCGCAACCCCACCCAGGGCGACTGGCCTTGGCACATCCACGCCGCGGCGATCAACGACACCGACCTGTCCACCCAGGCCCAGAACCAGACCGGCGACTACTACCTCGGCTTCAACGGCCTGGCCAACCACGGCGCCGACGACGGCCCCCGCATCCCGATCCAGACCTGGGAGCAGTACCAGCGCACCCACTGACGGCACACGCACGGCACCACCCTGGCACGACCCAAGAACCCATCGATGACACGTCACGAAAAGAGACCAGCCATGAAGAAGATACGCACCTCGCTCACCGTCGCCGGCACCGCACTGGCTCTGGCCGTCCCCCTCCTCGGCGCCACCTCCGCCCCGGCCTTCGCCGCCGGCCGCGACGGAGTCTGCGACTCCGGCGAGTTCTGCCTCTACTACAACAGCGACCAGGCCGGCTCGGTCTCGGACTTCACCGGCTCCATCAGCGACTACGGCGCCACCCAGCCGTCCTGCTACGAGTTCAAGGGCGCCGGCAACGGCCAGGGTGTCTGCGTCAAGAACAACGCCGCGTCGGTGTGGAACCGCACCGGGCAGACCGTCCGCGTCTACTTCAACAGCAACTTCGGCGGCGCCAGCCAGGACTTCGCCCCCGGCGCCAAGGCCAACCTCAACACCACCCTGAAGAACAACGAGGCCTCCCACCAGTTCCTCAGCGGCGGTGGCGGCAGCACCGGCAACCAGAGCCCCACCGACGACTTCGACCACGGCACCCGCGGCTTCGCCGCCGACAACTGCACCGCCTTCGCGGCGTACCGCATCGCCAGCCGGCTCGGCGTCCCGAACTTCACCAACTCCTGGGGCGGCGTCACCTGGGGCAACGCCGAGCACTGGGACAACGCCGCCAGCAGCGTCGGCGTCACCGTCGACACCACCCCGACCGTCGGTGCCATCGCCGTCAACGACACCCACGGGGCCTACGGCCACGTCGCCTACGTCAACGCGGTCTACTCCGACGGCTCCTTCGACGTCGAGGAGTACAACTGGAACAACTACCACGCCTACGGCACCCGTAGCCACCTCCGCGTCAGCAGCGCGGAGAACTCCTTCCAGCACATGCTCCACTTCTGAGCAACCACCGGCAGGACACCGGCACACCTGAGCAACTGGCGGCAGAACAGCCGGGGTGATCCGGTGGGAGTGCGGGCCACGGCGGTGTGACGATGTCCGCCGAAGCCGCAGCGGTACGCATCGAAGCCCTGTCGGGCGAAGGCGACTTGGAAAAGTCGCCGGCCCGACGGGGCTTCGCCGTGTCGTGGGACGGTTCGAAGCCTCAGGAGTGAACCGCCGGTCAGCGATGGACCGTCAGATTCCGGCACTGCCAGCTGATCCGGCGCTGGTTGGGCGCGGGAGCGAGGTGGCCCCAGTGGCCGGCGGCGATTGAGAGACTGACGATCAGGTAGGCCCGCCAGTCGGGGCCGACGCCCGCGCCGTCGGAGTGCACCTGCTCGCCGTCCACGTACCAGACCACCGCATCCGCCCCGAAGCGGCAGCCGATCCGGAACCACCGGCCGGGCGTGACCAGGCCGTCGGCGTACGCGGACTCGCCCGCCCTTACGTGGTTGGTGAGTTCGAGCATCTGCGGGTGGTCGTCGTGGTACTCGAAGACGTCCACCTCGCCGTGGCCCGGCTGGGGGTGGCCGGGGGTGACGTCCCGGCCCCAGGTCCAGATCGCGGGCCAGGCGCCCTGCTCCTGGAGCACCTGGCAGTCGGCCTCCAGCAGATCGCCCGGGAGCAGTTCGAAGCCGCCCGCCGTGCCCTCGGTGGTCACCAGCGGGGTCTTCCAGCGCCCCCGGCCCAGGACGCGCGGCAGCCGGACGGCGGCGAAGGTGTCGCCGTCCGGGCCGTAGCCGCGCACGATGCGGTCGAGTTTGTTGTCGCCGGTGTTCTGCCCACTGGGCGGGTAGGCACTGCTCACCCCTGCCGCCCACTGGGTCGAGTCGGAGAACGGGGCGTCGAAGACCAGATCAGCCATACCTCCGGAGTGCCCGGTTCGTGCACGGAATACTCTCGAACTGACGATCAGTCGGGCACTCGAGGTGGCCGTTCCGGCGCATGGCCCGAGATCCGCAGCGGCCCGCCGCACCACCGCAGGGGACGCGGTGGTGCGGCGGGCCGGTGTGCCGTGCGGGCCGTCGGGTCAGTGCTGCCAGACCCGGACGTAGTCGACCTGCATGTCGGCGCCCGCGACGATGTGGCTGGTGTCGAAGGAGGCGACGGCGTTGTTGAGGATCAGGTAATGCGGCGACGCGGCGATGCCGGAAGTGATCTTCCCGACCTCCTTGCCGTCGTAGTAGTACGTCACCGAGCCCGGCTCCCAGTCGGCGCCGTAGGTGTGCCAGCCGCTGAAGTCGCCGACGGCGCAGTCGCCGGGGCCGCCCGAGGGCGAGTGGTAGTGGTAGCAGGCCTTGCCGTTCAGGCCCTCCATGACGTCGTTCTCACCGTCGGCGGGCCAGTTCTGGCCGTCGGTCCAGAAGGCCGGCCAGTTGGCGACCGCGCCGCCCGAGGCGGGCAGGTAGATCCGGGCCTCGAAGGCGCCGTAGGTGAACTGCGCCTTGCCGTTGCTGTTCACCATGCCCGACTTGTACGGGTAGGTGGTGCCGTTCACCGTGGTCGGCTGCTGCGCGACGGCCAGGTGGAGGCTGCCGCCGCTCTCGGTCGCCTGGGAGGGCGCGTACGCGGTCTCCTCGTAGCTGTTCGCCGGCCCCGTGGTGCAGGTCGGGCAGCCGAACCAGTTGGCGGTCCACTTGGACTGGTCCACCGAGCTGCCGTTGAACTCGTCGGCGAAGACCGACCGCCAGGCACCGGGGATCCCGACCGGGCCACCGCTCGGCGCCGGGGTCGGCGTGGGAGTGGGGGTCGGCGTGGGAGTGGGGGTGGGGGTCGGAGTGGGGGTGGGGGTCGGAGTGGGGGTCGGCGTCGGCGTGGGAGCCGGGGTCGGCGTGGGCGCGGTGCCGGCCGTGAAGCTCCTGGTCGGCGTCAGGCTGTGCCAGGTGCTGTTGGTCTCGTACGCCACGAAGTAGGTGTAGCTGCCCGCCGGGAAGGTACGGGCCGGCGGGGCGAAGGTGCGGCCCTGGGCGGTCAGGGTGGTCGGCCCGGTGCCCTGGAAGTCGTAGTTGGCGCCGGTGGCCGAGCGGACGGCGACGGTGAGCGCCTGTACCTTGAGCCGCTGGGCGGAGTGCAGCTTGGCGGTCGCGGTGACGGAGCCACCGGCGGTGGCCGGGCTCACGGTGAGCGAGTCGACGGTGACCGGGGCGCTGGCCTTGGCCGGGGCCGCCCAGGCGGCGGTGCCGACGCCGGCGGCGGCGAGGGCCAGGGCGAGGGCGGCGGCGCGACGGCGGCCGTGACTGCGGTTACGGCGGTGCTTTGCTGTGGTGGGCATGCGGCGGGGTAGGCCCTTTCGTGTCCGTGGTCCCCCCGGCGGCAGGCGCGGACCCACCCCGCTCCGCTGGCCGGGAGCCGTGGACCCACACCGATGGAGCCTGCGCGAACGACCCGCCGCAGGCAAGCCCCCTCGGTCACCGACCGGCCCGATCTCGCCATGGACACGCCCAAAGAGCCAGGTCGGAGGGGGTGGCGGTCACCAAACGTGATGTCGGCCACGCAACGTGCCGGGCCGGGCCGGGCGGCGCATCCTGGATGGAGGGGCCCTACTGGCGAGGGAGTGGGCAATGAGTCCGGAACCACCCGTCACCGTGATCGGCGCGGGCCCGTACGGCTTGGCCGTGGCCGCCCACCTGAAGGCCCGTCAGGTGCCGATGCGCGTCCTGGGCGAGCCGATGGAGAGCTGGCGCGAGCGGATGCCCGCCGGGATGTACCTCAAATCGACCCCGCACGCCTCCGCGATCTCCGATCCAGTTGGGCGGTACCGCTTCCTCGACTTCCGGGCCCAGGAGGGCACCGGCTGGGTGGGTGACCGGTACCCCATCCCGGTCGAGGAGTTCATCCGCTACGGCGAGTGGTTCCAGCGGCGCTGCGTGCCGGAGCTGGAGCGGGCCACCGTGCTGGGTGTGAGCTCCGGGCCGGGCGGCCTGCGGGTGCGACTGGACAGCGGCGAGGAGTACCCGAGCCGGGCGGTGGTGCTTGCCACCGGCCTCGGGCCCTACCCCCGCGTACCCGAGCTGCTGGCCCCGCTGGTCAAGGCCGGGCTGGCCTCGCACACCGCCGACCACGCCGACCTCTCCCGCTTCGCCGGGCAGCGGGTCGCGGTGATCGGCGCCGGGCAGTCGGCGCTGGAGAGCGCGGCGCTGCTGCACGAGGCCGGGGCAGAGCCGACCGTGGTGGCCCGCGCCCGGCACCTGGTCTTCGGCACCCCGCCCGTGCGCGAGCGCAGCCGGGACCGCTCCCCGCGCGAGCGTCTGGCCCACCCCGGGTCCACCCTCGGCCCCGGCTGGCCGCTGCTCGCCTACAGCAAGCTGCCGGGCGCCTTCCGGCAACTGCCGGACCACACCCGGGCGGCGAAGGTGCGCAGCGTGCTCGGCCCGGCGGGCGCCTGGTGGCTGCGCGAGCGGGTGGAGGGCCGCTTCCCCACGCTGGTCGGCCACAGCCTGCGCGCCGCCGAGGAGAACGGCGCCGGGGTACGCCTCGAACTGCAGGGGCACACGCCGACCTTGGAGATCGACCACGTTCTCGCGGCCACCGGCTACCGGCCGGACGTGAACCGCCTCACCTTCCTCGACCCGGTGGTTCGCCTGGGCGTGCGCCACACCCCCGAGGGGTCGCCGCGCCTGGCCCCCACCTTCGAATCCTCCGTCCCGGGCCTCTACTTCGCCGGTCTCTCGGCCGCCGACACCTTCGGCCCGGTGATGCGTTTCGTGGCCGGCACCGGCTACGCCGCCCGGCGGATCAGCGCCGCCCTGGCCTGAGCGCCTGCGGCCCGCGCCAGGTGCGCCACCGCGCGGCCGCCGAACCGGCCCGCCTCCGCCAACGCGGGAAGCGGGTCGTCGGCGCTGAGCCAGGCCCGCTGCCGGGAGCGCCGCGGCAGCCGCGGCAGCCGCGCCGGCAGGGAGCGGGAGGCGACCGAGGTCATCAGGTCGAGCTGGCCGACCACGAAGTCGCGTTCCAACTGCGGCCCTTGCGGCACCGGCCGGCCGGTGCGGTCGAGGTGCAGGGCGCGGACCACGTCCACCCCGCACACCGTCTCGAAGAGCCGGAACTGCGCGCCCACCCGGGGGTTGAAGTCCACCAGCTTGTACCGGCCGTCCCGCAGGTCGAACCGCCAGTCCAGGTCGGCAGTGCCGCAGTAGCCGATCCGTCGGCAGAACTCGGCTGCCAGTGAGGCCAGTTCGGGATTGAACTCGGCAGCGGCCCGGACGGTCACCCCGCCGTCGGGCGGCCACGAGCGGTACTTGCGCCCGGTGAAGACGGCCAGCGGCGTGCCGCCGGGGCCGCAGCACAGGTGGGTGAACCAGTCCTGCGCCGACTCGGCGGGCAGGTACTCCTGGACCAGCACGGCACCGTCGGCAAGGCAGGCCGCGAGCAGCGCGGTCTCGTCCGCGACCATCGTGGTGTGCCCGACCGCGGGCCGGCTCAGCCGGGCGAACGGCGCCAGGTTCTTCAGCACCACCGGGTACCCCAACTCCCTTGCCACCGCGACAAGTTCTTCCTTTCCTTCGGCCGCCCGGGACTGCGGAGCGGCCACCCCGTGCGCCCGGCAGAGCCCGTACAGACCGCCCTTGTCCGCCAGTCGGCGCGGCAGCGCGGCGGGCACCGGCGGCAGCAGCAGGTACGGCGACAGCTCGGCGGCGTGCTCGGCGAGCAGCACGGCCGATTCGTCGTCCGTGGCCACCGCGACGCTGCGGCGCCCGACCGCCCGCGCGGCGGCGGTGATCCCGGCGAGCAGCTTCTCGGGCGGCTCCCGGCCGGTGCTGGGGCGGACGACGGCCCGCGCCAGGTAGCGCGAGAGCGCGGTCGGGGTGTACCGGTCCTCCACCATCGCGTGCACCGGCACGCCGAGCCGACCGAGCGAGCGGGCCACGCCGAGCGTGCTGTACGACTGCGGGTAGTGGCCGGTCTTGACCAGCAACACCGGTACTTCGCGGTCGAGTTCGGGCTGCATGAGCTGCTCCCCTCAGTGCTGCCAGACCCCGACCCAGGCCACGTGCAGCTGGGCCGAGTCGACGCTGGCGGGCGGGTCCACCTCGAAGCCGACGGCGAGGTCGAAGACCACCTCCATCGCCACGTGCGGGATCATCGAGGGCTTGGTGACCTGGAACCGCTGCACCCCGTCCACGTACCAGGTCACCGAGTCCGGCTCCCAGTCCATCGCGAAGACGTGGTAGGTGCTGGCGAAGTCGGCGGCGCTGGTGGTCTGGCCGACGTGCCCGTCGCTGCCGTCGGAGGTCTTCCAGTGCAGGTTCATGTCCACGCGCTGGTTGGTGTTGATGAATTCGGCGATGTCCAGCTCGGGCGGGGCGCTGCGGGTCTCCGCAGGGATCAGCCAGAAGGCGGGGAACATCCCGGTGGCGTCGGCCGGCACCTGGATGGCGGCCGCGAAGTAGCCGTAGGTGAAGGTCCGCCTGGGGGTGTCGTTCCAGGAGTCCCGGCCGGTGCTGACCATGCCGGAGGCCCAGGGGTAGACGGTGCCGTCGCTGCCCTGGGTGGGCCGGCGGGTGGCGGTCAGGGTCAGCCCGCCCTGGCCGGTCTGCACCTGGCCGGGCTGGTACCACTCGGTCTCGTGGTTGCCCTGGTTGGTGCAGCCGTCCTGGTTCCAGTCGTAGCAGGTGGTCCAGGTGGTGCGGTCGAGGGCGGGCGCGGCGAAGTCGTCGTGCAGTACGGAATGCCACGGGCCGGGCGCGGCCGGCTGGTCGACCGGGTCGGTGCTGGTGGTCGCGTCCGCGGTGGCGTTGGGCATCCGGGACGCGGGGGCGTGCGTGGTGCCGGGCTGCTGGGCCATCGAGCCGCCGCCGCAGGCGGCGGTCAGCGTCAGCAGCGCCGCTCCGGCGAACTCGGCCTGGTGCCGCCGAGGACGGGGGGAGCGGTCCCCTGACCGCCGCAGACCGGCGAGGGCCCGACGCCCCCAGCGCGGCAGCAGCACCAGCACCGTGGTGAACGCGGCCAGCAGGATCACCAGCCGCCCGGCGGTGAACCCGTGGGCCAGGTAGAGCACCACGGTCGTGACGGCGGTCAGGGCGGCACTCAGCGTCACGCTCAGCAACGCCGCCCCGAGCAGTCCGAAGGATCGGCCGCCCGCCCCGGGCCAGGCCGCCCGCACCACGGCGGCGCCGGGGCAGGCGAACAGGAAGAGTACGGGCAGCACGGCCCGCAGCGGACTGCCCGCGTCGAGCGCGACGCTCGCCAGCGCGAGCCAGCCGGAGGCGGCGAGCAGCCAGAGGGCGAGGGTGAGCTGCACGGGTGCCGGGGGGAGCGGTGAGGCGTTCATGGCTGGTCACTCCCGATCGGGGCCGAGCCCAGGCTCTCCGGGACGGATGTCGGGCTCACGGGGGAGGCGCCGGTGCCGGCGGGGACGCCGGGGGCGTAGAGGTAGACCACCGCGTCCTGGTTGGCGAAGACCGGGCGGTAGTCCGGGGAGGAGGCGGCCGCGGCGCGGGCCCGGTCCACGGTGTCGGCCGGGAAGACACCGGTCAGCCGGCACCCGGCGGCCTGGGCCCGGGTGAGCACCAGGTAGGAGGGGCCGATCAGGGTCCGGTCGTCCAGACTGGCGGCGAGTTCGGCGGCCGGGTCGGCGAGCAGCCGGTGCCGCTCGGCCAGCGGTGTCTGGGCCAGCACCAGCCACTGGTGCTCGTCGTAGCGGTCCTCGCCGCCGGGCAGGTCGGCCGTCACGCTCACGATCCGCGAGCCGGCCGGGGCCGTCCGGGCCACGTACTGCGCGGCGGCGACCTCCTGGGGCGTGAAGTAGTTCATCGCCTCCTTGCTGTAGTAGCCGCAGAACAGCCCGCCGAGCAGGGCGAGGGTCAGCCCGGTCGACACCGCCGCCTTGGCCCGCGGAGCCCGGCCGAGGTGCAGCAGCGCCGTGGCGGCGAGGAAGGCCGCGGCCGGCAGCGCGAAGAGGTACGCGCGCATGACCATCTCGCCGCCGTAGTTGTTGGCCAGCAGCAGCGGCAGCGGGGCGAGCACCATCCAGGGCAGCGGGGTGCGCCGCGTCCACCGGTGGCGCAGCAGGGCGTACACCGCCAGGAGCAGGACGGTGCCGGTGGTCGCCCAGGCCAGATAGGAGGCCACGACCTGCTCGGGGTCGACGACACCGAGCTTGATCTGGCCCGGTGGCCGGATGTTCTGGTCCCCGGCGAACAGGGCGGCGACCAGGCTGTCGAGGTTCTGGCTGATGTAGGGGCGGGCGACGGTGGCGTCCCAGAGGAAGGTCAGGCCGACGGCCGTGGCCAGCACCGGTAGCACCACGGCGCGGTAGCGGCGGCGCAGCGCGAGCAGGGTCAGCGTGCTGATCAGCATCAGCGGCGTGAGCTGGTGCGAGCAGACGATCGCGGCGATCAGCGCCACCACCGCCAGGAACGGTCCGGGCCGCCAGCCGCTGCCGGACCGGCTGAGCGCCCGCGCCCCGGCCGGCGCCCCGGCGGGCGGTTCGCTCGGCTGCGGCAGGCGGCGCAGCACCAGGGCGAGCACCACCAGGTACAGCAGGTAGGCGAAGGCCTGCGGTGCGAAGTAGTCCTGGCCGATCCAGGAGGTCGCGAAGTACAGCCACAGCGCGCCCCAGACCAGCCGCCGGTCGCCGGTGAGCGCCCGGAAGATCAGCACCAGCGGCACGATCAGCAGCAGGTTGGCCAGCAGCGGGTACCAGGCGGCCAGGCCGGCCACCGAGGAGAGCCCGGTGGCCTGGAGCACGGCGCCGTTCAGCTCGAAGAAGCCGGGCCACTGGTTGTAGATGTCCAGGTGGCCGGCGTTCGGGACGGTGCCGCCGTGCCGCAGCATCGCGTCGATGATCGCCAGGTGCTTCCACGACCACGCGTAGCGCACGGTCGGGTAGAGCAGGCTGGGGGTGGCGTGGATGACCACGATCAGCGCGCAGACGTAGGCGGCGGGCCAGCGCCGGGAGGTGAGCGGCCCGCGCAGGGCGGTGACGAAGCCGACGGTGAGCACGGCCACCGCGGCCCAGTACGTCGGGGGGAGGGCCTGCATCAGGCCGAGGTCGCCCATCCGGCTCAGCCGGGTGCCGCTCAGGGCGAGGGCCCACAGGAGCAGGGCCAGCGGCAGCAGTACCCGGACCGCCCACTCCGTACGGCTGGTGGGCAGGTGCCCACGGGCGGGGGCCGCGAGAACGGCCGGGGGACGCGTGGCGTCCGCGGTCTGCTGATCGACCATCGGGGTGCCCTCCTCGGGCTGTCGGGTCAGCTCACTGCGGTTCAACTCTGCGAGGGGCCGCCGACGGGGCTGCCGATCGCCGCCCGGAACCGGCGGTAGGTACGCCAGTAGCGGGTGTAGAGGGTCTCGTTGAAGGGCGCCGTGCGAGCGCCCCGGCCCTCCGTCCAGTGCCGGAAGACCTCCTTGGGGGTGTCGTGGTGCAGCATCAGGCGGCTGATCCGCAGGGGATCGTCGTCGGCCGAGCTGAAGCTGTTCTCCACCGCCGTGGCCGAGTGCCAGCCCGCCTCGCGGACGGTGCGGCGCACGGCGGGGCTGGAGTACCCGTGCGGGTAGGCGAAGGCCGAGACCTCGTGGCCGAGCGCCTCCTCCAGGCGGTGCTTGCTGGTGACGATCTCGTCGGTGACCTGCGCGCCCCGGACGACGTCCAGCTGGGCGTGGGTCTGCGAGTGGCCGCCGATCTCGATGCCGGTGGCGTCCAGGGTGGTCACCTGCCGCCAGTTGAGCATCGGGGCGGGCGGCAGCACGCTGCCGGTGGCCCGGCCGCCGGGCGGGTGGATCGCGCCGACCGTCACGTACAGCGTGGCGGGCAGGCCGAGGTCGCCCAGGATCGGCGCGACCGTCCAGTAGAAGTCGGCGAATCCGTCGTCGAAGGTGAGCACGGCCGCCTTGGCCGGCAGCGCCGGGCCGCCGTGGATCGCCGCGACCAGGCGGCGCAGCGGCACCACTTCGAGGCCGCTGTCCACGATCCGGGCCAGCTGCTCCCGGAAGGCGGCCGGGCGCACCGTCCAGGGGGCGATCCAGGACGGCGGGTCGTCGGAGACGGAGTGGTAGAGGAAGACCGGTACGGCTCTCATGTCGTCCGCCCCCTCGCGGCCGGACTCACCGGCTCGGCCTCGGGCTCCGGGCGGGCGGGCGCGGCGACCGGCCGGACGCCGGGCGCGAGGCGGCCGCCGGCGTAGCCGACCACGGTGGCCGAGACGCCGCCGAGCAGCGCACCCGCCGCCGCCCAGCGCCGCTGCCCGAGCGAGCGCCCGAAGGCCGCCGGGATGGTCCGCCGCAGGTAGCGCCGCTCGCTGGCGAGCGCCGAGCGGGTGCCGGTGTACCCGGCCACCCGGGCCTTGGAGCGGCCCTCGGCGTAGCAGCGGCTCACGAAGTAGGAGACCTTGGCGCGGGCCGGCGGCACGTGCTGGCGCACCACCGCGCTCGGCTCGTACCGCAGTTCGGCGCCGGGGTGCAGCGCGGTCAGCCGCAGGCACAGCTCGGTCTCCTCGCAGCCGTACGGGCTGGTGCCGACCCGCCCCAGGTCGCTGCGGAAGCCGCCGGCGGCGACCACCGCCGCACGCCGGAAGGACATGTTGGCGCCGATGAAGTTCCGTACCGCCGAGGTGTGTTCGGGCGATCCGGGGTACGAGCAGCCGACCACCCAGTCGAACTCGGGCGGGAACCAGCCCGGCCGGCCGCGCTCCCACCAGGAGGTGACCAGGCCGCCGACGCCGAGCACCGCCGGGTCCCGGTAGGGGGCGAGCAGCTGCCTGGTCCAGTCCGGTTCGGCCACCGCGTCGTCGTCGAGGAAGGCCAGGATCTCGCCGCTCGCCGCCGCCAGGCCGGTGTTGCGGGCGCCCGAGACGCCGGGGCGTTCGGCGCTGAGCACCAGGCGGGCGTCCGGGTCGTGCCGGGCGAGCCGCTCGGCCAGCTCGGGGCAGTGGTCCACCACCAGGACGACCTCCTCGGGCGGCCGCTGCTGGGCCCGGACGGAGGCGAGGGCGGCGCGGACGTCGTCCCAACGGGCCATGGTGTAGCTGCAGATCACGACGGAGAGGGTCGGGGTGGTCATCGCGTGCTCCGGGAGGGTGAGGGCAGCCAGCGCGGCAGGGTGAGCAGCAGCGCGAGCGCCAGCAGGCTGGAGGTGAGCAGCCAGGCCAGGCCGACCCCGGTCAGGCCGAGGATCGGCAGCAGGGTGAGCACCAGGCTCAGCAGCATGGCGGCGAAGGCCAGTTGGGCACCGAACAGCCAGCCGAGCGCCCGGCGCACCCGGGCGGCGCCGATCGCGACGGCTAGCACCGCGTTCGGCAGGGCGGACAGCGCCATCAACCGCAGGGCGGTGGTGCCGTGTTCGGCGTAGGCGGGGCCGAACAGCCGCAGGATCCAGGGCGCGGCCAGCGCGACGGTGCCGGTCGCCACGATCAGCAGCAGGCCGCTGTGCCGCAGCATCCGGCGGGCCAGCTCGCCCAGGCGCTCGGGGGCCCGGGCGGCCTCGACCACCAGCGAGCCGCCCATCGAGAAGGCGATCACGTAGAGGGTGTCGGACATGATGTAGGCGAGCGAGTAGTACGCGTTCTGCTCGGCGCCCAGCTTGCCGAGCACCAGCAGCGGCACGGTGCAGTTGGCGGCGATCCCGGCCAGGTTGCCCAGGTAGTCGGCGGTGGCGTAGCGGGCGATCCGCTCGGGCGCGGGGGCGCCGGTGCGGTCGGCCCGGTGGTGGGCGGGCACGGCGTGGCGGAACAGCACCAGGTTGGTGAGCACGATCGCCACCACCATCGCTCCGGCCCAGGAGAGCAGGATTCCGCTGGTCACCGCGAGGGCCGCGCAGGCGGCCAGCAGGACGGCCTTGGCCACGGCGAAGACCGAGTTCTCGCCGAGCACCCAGCCCATCCGGCCGAGCCCGGTGAGCGCGCCGTCCTGCAGCACGAAGAGGGAGAACGCGGCGGCGGCACCGGTGAAGGCGACGGCCAGGCCGGGGGTGCGCAGGTAGGACAGGCCCGGTGAGAGCCAGGGCACGGCCAGCAGGAACAGTCCGGCGGCCAGGGCGCTGGCCGCCGCGCTGACGGCGTAGCAGCGCAGCACCAGCCGCCGGGTGTGCCGCCCGGCGGTGGGCAGGAACCTGGTCAGCACATGGTCGAGGTTGAACCGCCCGAGTGCGGACAGCAGCCCGACGGCGGAGATCGCGGCGTAGCTGCGCCCCACCGTCGCGGCGTCGTACCACCGGGTGGCGCACACCCAGAAGACCGACCCGAGCGCCGCCGCCACCACCGAACTCGCCGCCAGCAGCTGCCCGTTGCGCACCAACGGCTCCGCGGCCCGCAGCGCCCGCAGCCGGGCCGCCAGCAGCGTCCCGAAGCCGCACTGGCAGGGCAGCGGCACCGGGCAGGAGCACTCCCGGGCCCGCGGCGCGGCCACCTCGGCGGTCACGGCCGCTCACCTCTTCGCTCCAACTTCCGCTGCAGGCGTCGGCTGGCCGCGTAGGCGGCCGGGCCCTGCAGGACGCCGCGCAGGTCGATCCGGTCGAGCGAGGCCGCGCCGTCGCCGCGGCCGGCCTGGCGCAGGCCGGCCGGGAGGCGGCGGAGCAGGGCGAGGAGCAGGCGGGGGCGGTCGAGCACGGCGGCCGTCAGGTAGGCGCCGTAGCCGACGCCGAAGCCGTGCAGCTGGGTGTCGAGGGCGGCGCCGGTGCGGCGGTGGCGGTGCCAGAGCAAGGCGTCCGGCTGGTAGGCCAGGGTGTGCCCGGCGGTGAGCACCTGCAGGAAGGCGAGCAGGTCCTCGCCGCCCCCGGTGGGGGTGCCGGTGCCGGTGGCCGGGTCGAAGCCGCCGATCCCGCGCAGCACGGAGGTCCGGAAGGCCATGTTGGCGCCCGTCCCGTACCGGCTGCCCGCGAAGGGGAAGAGCGGGTCGGCGGGCGGCTCGCGCAGCGACCAGCGCCGGGGCGCGAAGCCCCGGCCGAAGCCGAAGTCCCGTTCGAACAGCACCTGCGCCTCGGTCTCCAGCTCGGCGGGCAGCACCAGCCCGGTGACGCACCCGACCGCGGGCTCCGCCCGGAAGGTCGCGGCCAGCGCCCCCACCCAGCCGGGCTCCACCAGGGCGTCGTCGTCGGTGAAGGCGCAGACCTCGCCCCGCGCGGCCGCCAGCCCGGTGTTCCGGGCCCTGGCCAGACCGGGCAGCGGCTCGCGCAGGTAGGTGATGCTCCCGGCGTAGCGCTCGCGCACCAGCCGCTCGGTGGCGTCGGTGCCGGGCGCGTTGTCGACCAGGAGCAGTTCGAGCGGCCGGTGGGTGGTGCGCAGCAGTGCGTCCAGGCACCCGGGCAGCAGTGCGGTGCGGTCCCGGGTACACAGGATGACGCTCACCGGGAGCCCGTCGGCGGCGGCCACGGCCGGCCCGGGCTCGGGCAACGCACCGGCGGCCCGGGCGAGTTCGCCCATCAGCGGGGCACCGCCGACCGCCTTGGCGAGCCCGAGCGGGTGCCCGTGCCGGCGCAGCAGCGCCAGCACCGGCCCCCCGCCCGCGGTGGTGGGCAGCCCGCCGGGGGCGCGCAGCACGGCCGGTTCGTCCAGCTCGTACGAGACCACCTGGGCCGGCTCGACGGTGACGGTCATGACGTTTCGCCGGCCCGGACGAAGGCGTGCTGGCGGCGCACGCTGCGCAGGTAGCCCACCGGCCCGTACAGCAGGCCGCGGAACTCCAGCCGGGCCAGCGCGCCGTCCCGCACCGTGGAGACCTGGGCACCGGCCCGCCGGGCCGCGTACCACTTGCGCACGCCCGACGGCAGTCGGCGCACCAACTCGCCCAGTACGGCGGGCTGATGGGTGACGGCGGCGGCCAGGTAGGCGCCGAAGCCGACGCCGAAGCCGAAGACGTGGTCCGCCAGGTCCTGCTGGGTGCGCGGGTGCCGGTGCCAGACGATCGCGTCGGGCTGGTACGCGATCGTGTGCCCGGCGCCCAGCACCCGGAAGAAGGCGAGCAGTTCCTCGCCGCCCCGGGCGGGGGTGCCGGTGCCGGTGGCCGGGTCGAAGCCGCCGAGCCGGCGCAGTACGTCGGTCCGGAAGGCCATGTTCGCCCCGGAGCCGAAGCGGCCGACGGAGAACCGCAGCAGCGGGTCGGTGGCGAGCTCCTGCCGCGACCAACTGCGGGCGATGAAGCCCCGCGAGTAGCCGCCGTAGCGCTCCAGGGTGGCCTGGGCCTCGGTCTCCAGCTCGGCGGGCAGGACCAGCCCGGTGACGCAGGCGACGCTCTCGTCCTCGCCGAAGCGCTCGGCGAGGGCCTGCACCCAGCCGGCGTCCACGATCAGGTCGTCGTCGGCGAAGGCGCACAGCTCGCCGCGCGCGGCGGCGAGGCCGGTGTTCCGGGCCCGGGCCAGGCCCGCCACCGGCTCGCGCAGGTAGCGGACCAGGCCCGGGTAGCACGCCTGGACGAGTTCCTTCGTGGAGTCGTCGCTCGGCGCGTTGTCCACGACGATGACCTCGACCCGCGGATAGCCGGTCCGCAGCAGGGAGTCGAGGCACTGCCGCAGCATCCCCGCCCGGTCGCGGGTGCAGACGACCACGCTCACGGTGGGGAGGTCCGCTGGCACCCGGGCGCGGCCGACCCGACTTCGGCGCGCCACGGGTGTCGCGGTGGACAGGGCGGGAACGTGCAGTTCCCGGTAGGCGGCATCGACCAGCGCCCGGCGCAGCCCGGCGGTGTCGCCAGGAGCCCCGGTGGCCGTGACCAATCCGAGCGGGTGTCCGTGCAGCCGCACCAACGCCAGCACGCGGCCGTCCGGGTCGGCCGGCCCGAGCCCGCCCGGCGAGCACAGCTCACCGGGTGCGTCCAGGTCCAGTTCGGCGACACCGACGGGGGTGCGGAGCGAGTCGCGGGCGGCAGGGCGCGGGCAGGCAGCTGCGGTGCGCCGGTCGGGGCCATTCATCATCGCTCCCCCACGGAGTGGACCGTCTGGGACCGGGCGCCGGGGCGCTCGGCGAGCAGGGTCCGCAGCACCCGGCGGCCGTCGGAGACGGCGTGCAGGTGGGAGCGGCCACTGCGGCGGGGAAGTTCGAGACTGGGCACCTCGGCGATCCGAAGGCCCGAGCGGAGGGCGTGCGCGATCATCTCGGCCTCGATCTCGAAGCCGGAGGAGCGCAGGTCCAGGGTGTCCAGGAAGCTGCGCCGGAAGGCGCAGTAGCCGTAGCACAGGTCGGTGAGCCGGGTGTGGTACAGCCGGTTGACCACCGCGAGCAGCGCCCGGTTGCCGAGCGAGCGGGTGCGGGTGAAGTCCAGCGATCCGCCGCCGGCGATGCAGCGGGAGCCCTTGACGAAGTCGTAGCCGTTGTCGAGGAAGTGCAGGAAGTGCGGGATCTCCCCGGGCCACATCGAACCGTCGGCGTCCATCATCACGATGTACTCACCGGTCGCGGCCTCGAAGCCGGTGCGCAGGGCGTTGCCCTTGCCGGGGCCGCTCTGCTGGACGCTGCGCACGCTCGGCAGGCAGTGCGAGGCGATCGCCACGGTGGCGTCGGTCGAGGACCCGTCGACCAGGATCACCTCGCCGACGCAGCGCGGGATCTGCTCGAACACCCAGGGGATGTTCCGCGCCTCGTTCCGCGCCGGGACGACCAGGCTGACGCTGTGGCGGCTGCGGTAGCCGTCGGTCGAACGGCGCATGGGCTGCGGGGAGTTCAGCTGATCGCTGGACCGGCGCATGGGCCGGACGTTGGGAGGCAGAGTACTGCTCATCACGGGAGGGCCTCTCGTGAGGCGGGAGGTACGCCGGGAACTCAGGCGTACGACTGAACAGGGGCCGAAGCCCCATCGGTACCGCAAATCCCCCGGTACAACCCCCACACCCCCTGGATGAGCCCATCATTCGCGCCCGGGGAAGGGGCTGTCAACCGATATCTCCGCATGACGTAGGTTTTCCTACGCTATGGACCGATTCAGTCCCCGCTGGAGATCCGGCGCGCGATCTCCGCCGGCCGCATCGGGCGGCCGAAGTGCCAGCCCTGGGCCCAGTCGCAGCCCATCAGGCGGAGCCGTTCGGCGTCGGAGCCGCTCTCCACGCCCTCGGCGGTGACGGTCAGGCCCAGGGTGTGGGCGAGCGATACGAGGCCGCTGACGATCCGCCACCCGAGGTGGGCGTCCTTGGTGGGGTCGTGCAGGTCGCCGACGAAGGATCCCGCGATCTTCAGTCCGGAGACCGGCAGGTCGCGCAGGTAGGCGAGGTTGGACCAGCCGGTGCCGAAGTCGTCCACGGCCAGCGAGACGCCCATGTCGACCACGCCGTGCAGGGCCTTGAGGGCCTCGTCCTCGGGGCCGACCACGGTGCTCTCGGTGATCTCCAGCTGCAGCTTGGCCGGGTCGAGCCCGCTCGCCCGCAGGATGCGGTCGATGTCCCCGACCAGCCCCGCGTTGCGGGCCTGGCGGACCGCCAGGTTGACGTTCATCTGCGGCGCGGCCGATCCGAACCGCCTTACCCAGTCGGCTGCCTGACCGCACGCCTGCTCCAGCACCCACCGCCCGAGCGGCATGATCAGGCCGGTCTCCTCGGCGGTGCCGATGAACTCCTCCGGGCCCAGCACGCCCAGCTGCGGGTGCCGCCAGCGCACCAGCGCCTCGACCGCGACCAGCGTGCCGTCGCCGAGCGAGCAGAGCGGCTGGTAGTCGATGAAGAACTCGCCCCGGTCCAGCGCCGCGGGCATCCGCACGGACACCGCGTACCGGCTGACCGCCCGCGCGTTCTCCTTCGGGTCGAAGAGCGTCCAGCGGCCCCGCCCGGCCTCCTTGGCCCGGTAGAGCGTGAGGTCGGCGGCCCGTACGGCCGCGCCGGGGGTGGTGGTCGACACCCGGCGCTCGAGGACGCCGATGCTGGCGCCCACCGCGAGCTTGTGGTCGCCGATCAGCACCGGCTTGTCCAGCGCGGCGAGCACCGTCTTGGCGGCGGCCACCGCCTCCTGTTCGCCCCGGCAGTTCTCGAGCAGCACCACGAACTCGTCCCCGCCGAGGCGGGCCACCAGGTGCCCGAGCGGGGTGAGCGCCGACTCCAGGCGGCCGGCCACGGCGGCGAGCAGCTGGTCCCCGGTGTCGTGGCCGAGGCTGTCGTTGACCACCTTGAAGCCGTCCAGGTCGACGTAGCAGAGCCCGAACCTGGCCCCCGCCTCCGGCTCCTCGAAGAGCCGCTCCAGACGCTCGAAGAAGGCCGAGCGGTTCGGCAGCCCGGTCAGCGGGTCGTGGGTGGCCTGGTGGCGCAGCCGCTCCTGGAGGCGGTAGCGGTCGGTGATGTCCTCGAGCATCGCCACCTGGTACTGCGGGCGGCCCTCGTCGTCGCGGATCAGCGAGACGGTCAGGTGCGTCCAGACCACCTCGCCGTCACGGCGGTAGTACGGCTTGTCGAACTGCAGGTACTCGCGCTTGCCGGTGATCAGCTCCTCGTACGCCTCCCAGACGCCCGGGGTGTCCTCGGGGTGCACGAGCTCGTCGACCCGGTGGCCCTGGAGGTCCTCGGGGCGGGCGCCGAAGATGTCCTGCAGCGCGCGGTTGACGGCCAGGATGTTGCCCTCGGTGTCGCCGATGCCGATGCCGATCGCCGCGCTCTCGAACAGCGCGCGGAACCGGTTCTCGGAGGCCCGCAGCGCCTTCTCGACCTCCTGGCGGGCGATGTCGGCCGCCATCCGGATCGACTCCTGCTCGCGCAGGGTGCGCTCGCGCAGGGCGGCGGCCCAGCCGGCCGCGAAGGCGCCGCACAGGGCGGGGCCGCGGGCGCCGGGGGCCGGGTGGGCGTGCAGCAGCTCGACGGCCCGGGCCAGCACGGCCGGGTCGGTGAAGTGCTCCTCCACCAGCAGCGCGCCCGCCTCGGTGGCGAGCGTGGCCTGGAAGGGCTCCTCGTGCTGGGCCCGGTGCAGCAGGTTCGCCGTCCGCTCGGTCAGCCGGCGCAGGATGCCGGGGTGCACGGCCACGCCGTGGCCGCTCTCCAGGAGCCTGGTCCACTCCTCCTGGAAGCGTCCCGTGTCCGGGGTGGGCCCTGGCGGCCGGTCGATGCTCACCGGAGGAATCCGACGCCTGCCATGCCGGTCATCCGCTCGGGGTGCGGGCCGACGGCGTCGGGGTTCTCCGGGCGCCACTCGGGGAGGTAGACCACGCCCGGCGCGACCAGCTCGAAGCCGTCGAAGAACTCCGTGATCTGCTCCCGGCTGCGCATGGTCAGCGGTGTCGGCGTGAGCTTGTAGAGGTCCTGGTGCGGGCCGGCCTGGTCCGGGCGGCCCTCGAGCGAGGCGTGCGAGAGCACCAGCGCGCTGCCCTCGGGCAGCCGCTCGCGCAGCGCGGCCAGCAGCTTGCCGGGCTCCTCCTCGTCGGTGACGAAGTGCACGACGGCGACCAGCATCAGCGCCACCGGCTCCCCGGCGTCCAGCAGCGCGGCCACCTCGGGGCGGGCCAGCAGGTCGGAGGTGTCGCGCAGGTCGGCCTCGACCACCTCGCTGAGCGGGTCGCCCTTGAGCAGCAGCCTGCTGTGCGCGACGGCGACCGGATCCCGGTCCACGTACACCACCCGGGCCTCGGGCCTGGTCACCCGGGCCACCTCGTGCACGGCGCCGAAGGTCGGGATGCCGGAACCGATGTCCAGGAAGCGGCTGACGCCGCGCTCGGCCAGGTACTGCACGGAGCGGCGCAGGAAGGCCCGATTGGAGCGCATGATCGCCGGCAGGTCGGGCCAGAGCTCCATCGCCCGGCGCGCCATCCGGCGGTCCACCTCGAAGTTGTGCGAACCGCCCAGGTAGTAGTCGTACACCCGGGCGGCATTGGGCTTGTCGAGATCAGTACCGGCCGGTACCCAGTTCGGTCGCCGCATCACGGCACCCCTTTCCCGGTCCGGTACCTCAAGGTGACAACAGGATATGACGATCTTCCTCCCGGTTCGTCCCCCTCGCAAGCCGGGCCCCTGCCGTGCGGACCGACTGGCCGGTGCCTCGGGGGCGCGGAGAATGGGAGGGCGATGGCCGGACTCATCGAGGACTACGCCCTCATCGGAGACCTGGAGACGGCCGCCCTGGTCGGCAGGGACGGCTCGGTCGACTGGCTCTGCCTGCCCCGGTTCGACTCCCCCAGCTGCTTCGCCGCCCTGCTCGGCTCGGACGCCCACGGCGGCTGGCGGATCTCCCCGGCCGGCGGCGGGCCGTGCACCGAGCGGCGCTACCGGGGCGACACCCTGGTGCTGGAGTCCGACTGGCACACCCCGACCGGCTCCGTCCGGGTCACCGACTTCATGCCGAGGCGCCACCGCGCACCCCAACTGGTGCGCATCGTCGAGGGGCTGACCGGAGAGGTGGCGGTACGGGGCGAGCTGCGGCTGCGCTTCAACAACGGCCGGGTCGCCCCCTGGGTGCGCCGCACCGGGCACCACCGGGTCGCCGTGGCGGGGCCGGACTCGGCCTGGTTGCGGGTGCCGCCCGGGGTGCACACCTTCGGCGAGGACGGCACCACCGTCTCGGAGTTCACCGTCCACGCGGGCCAGCGGGTGCCGTTCACCCTCACCTGGCAGCCCTCCCACGTGACGGCCGCCCCGCGTGCCGACGCCGAGCGGGTGCTCACCGGCACCCTGGAGTACTGGCGGCACTGGGCCGCCGCCTGCCGCTACCAGGGCGAGTGGCAGGCGCAGGTGCTGCGCTCGCTGATCACCCTCAAGGCGCTCACCTACGGCCCGACCGGCGGCATCGTGGCCGCCCCCACCACCTCGCTGCCCGAGGTGATCGGCGGCGAGCGCAACTGGGACTACCGCTTCTGCTGGCTGCGCGACTCCAGCCTCACCCTCTCCGCCCTGCTGCGCGGCGGCTTCCGCGAGGAGGCCGCCGCCTGGCACACCTGGCTGCTGCGCGCCATCGCGGGCGACCCGGGCGATCTGCAGACCGTCTACGGGGTGGCCGGCGAGCGCGGCCTGCCCGAGACCACCGCCCCCTGGCTGCCCGGCTACCAGGGCTCCAGCCCCGTCCGGCTCGGCAACGCCGCCATGCACCAGCTCCAACTCGACATCTACGGCGAGGTGGTGGACACCCTGCAGCTCGCACTGGCCGCCGGGCTGCCGATGGAGCGCAAGGTCTGGCGGCTGCTGCTCGCCCTGATGGACTTCCTGGAGAAGCACTGGCGCGAGCCGGACGAAGGCCTGTGGGAGATCCGCGGCGAGCGGCGGCACTTCGTGCACTCCAAGGTGATGGCCTGGGCCGCCGCCGACCGCGCGCTGAAGATGGCCGAGGCCACCGGCCTGCCCGCCCCGGTCGAGCGCTGGCGCACCATGCGCGCCGACGTCCGGGCCGACGTGCTGGCGCACGGGTACGACTCCGGGCGCGGCGTCTTCGTCCAGCACTACGGCGGGCGGGAGTTGGACGCGGCCACGCTCTTCGTGGTCAAGACCGGCTTCCTCCCGCCGGACGACGCCCGGGTGATCCGCACGGTGGACGCGGTACGCACCGTCCTCGACCACGGCGGGTTCGTCCGCCGCTACCAGGCCACCGGCACCGACCGCCGCCCCGGCGCGGACGGGCTGCACGGCACCGAAGGCGCCTTCCTGGCCTGCTCGTTCTGGCTCGCCGACGCGCTGGCGATGACCGGCCGCCCGGCCGAGGCCCGCGACCTGTTCGGCCGGGTGGTGGCGCTCGGCAACGACCTGGGCCTGCTCTCCGAGGAGTACGACCCCGTCGCCCGCCGCCAGTTGGGCAACACCCCGCAGGCCTTCACCCATGTCGCGCTGGTGAACACCGCCTTCGCCCTGGCAGACTCCTGAGTTCCCCGATGAAGGACCGTGCCATGGCCACCGTGATCGACGACGACCAGCGCCGCGCCCGCCTGGCGCGCCGTCACCTGCTGGGCCCCGCCCACCGGGCCGCCTCGCCCGAGCAGGTGGCCGAGGCGGTGCTGGTGCTGCACGCCAGCGACCCGGCCACCGTCTTCCTCTCCACCGCCGCCCGCGCGGCCGGCACCGGAGTCGCCGCCCTGGAGCGCTCGCTCTACCAGGACCGCACGCTGCTGCGGATGCACGGCATGCGCCGCACCCTCTTCGTGCTGCCCGCCGACGTGGCCCCGCTGGTGCACTCCTCCACCACCCGCAAGGTGGCCGTCACCGAGCGCCGCCGCCTGCTCGCCTTCCTCGCCGAGGGCGGCTGGGACGCCGACTGGCTGGCGGGCGTCGAGCAGCGCGCCCTCGCCGCACTGGCCTCGGCCGGGGAGGCGAGCACCAAGCAACTGGGCGACTTGGTGCCCGAGTTGCGCGAGAGCGTGCTGATGTCCGCCGGCAAGCCGTACGAGGCCCGGCAGAGCGTGGGCAGCCGGCTGCTGGTGGTGCTCGGCATGGACGGCACCATCGTCCGGGGCCGCCCGGTCGGCGGCTGGACCAGCGGGACGCACCACTGGGAGCCGCACCGGGCCCCGGCGCGGCTGCCGGTGGCCGAGGCGCAGGCCGAGCTGGCCCGCCGCTGGCTGGCGAGCTACGGGCCCGCCACCGTCGAGGACTTCAAGTGGTGGACGGGCTGGGGTCTGCGGGAGGTGCGGGCCGCGCTGGAGGCCTGCGGCGCGGTGCCGGTCACCCTCGCCGCCGGGGCGGGCGTGGCACTGCCCGGCGACCTCGACCCGGTGGAGCCGCCGGAGCCCTGGGCGGCGCTGCTGCCCGCGCTCGACCCGACCCCGATGGGCTGGCAGCAGCGCGACTGGTACCTGCCCACCGAGCACCGGGCCGAGCTCTTCGACCGATCGGGCAATATCGGCCCCACCGTCTGGTGGAACGGCCGGGTGGTCGGCGGCTGGGCCCAGCGCGCCGGCGGCTCACTCACCTGGGAGGCCCTGGAGCCGCTCGACGGCGCGGCCACCGCGGCGGTAGAGGCCGAACTCGACCGCCTGCACGGCTGGTTGGGCGACACCCGGGTGACGCCCCGGTTCCGCACCCCGCTGGAGCGCAGGCTCAGCGCTTCCTGACCGGGCTCTGGCTGTTCGGGCCCTGCTTGTTCGGGAAGAGCCAGGGCTTGAGCAGCCGGTTCACGAACGGGAGCATCACGTAGACCATCAGGCTGCTGAACACGCAGCCGAGGATGATCGAGCGCAGCACCACCGGCATGTGCAGGTGCGGGGTGAGGAAGAGACTGCCGGTGACGGTCAGCGGGTTGATCGCCAGTGCGGCCGCGACCGCCATCTTCCAGCGCGGCGGGCCCTTGCGCTCCCCGCCGCTCGGGGCGGCCGTGAACCAGCCCTCCAGCCCGCGCAGTTCGTGCCGGTCTATCGCGTGGTGGTGGTCGATCGAGCCGAGCCGCTCGGCCCGCTCCGGCGAGTCCTGCCAGGCCTGGAAGGACTCGGCGTCCTTGAAGTGCATCACCAGCTGCCACGGCCCGCCCGGCTCGGCCGGCCGCAGCAGCCCCGTCCGCAGGTTCCCCGGCTGCGCCGCGGCGGCCGCGAGGATGCCGTTGGCCCACACCTCGAAGGACTCCTCGTAGCCCTGGTCCACCTCGTGCGCCACCAGGAGGGTGACGGCACCTCCGGCCTGCGTCGTCTCAGTCATGACATGCCCCCATCGCGTGATCCACCCCAGCCTAGGCGGACCGCGCACCCCGCGCCCGGCCGACGGCAGGAGTCTGCCGCGACTGTGTCAGCACCCCGGTAGCGTGGGGCACATGGGCATGTTCGACCGCAGTGGGACGGGGAGCATCAAGTGGGCGCGGGCGGGCGAGGGGCGGATCGCGCTCGGGCTGGCGGACATGGACCTGCCGGGGCCGCCGGAGATCGGGGCGGCGCTGGCCGAGCGGGCCCGGCACCCGGCGTACGGGTACACGGTGTGCGATCCGGGCGGGCGGGAGCTGGTGGCCCGTTGGTACCGGGAGCGGCACAGGGTGGTGGTCGACCCGGACTGGGTGCTGCTGCTGCCGTTCAGTGCCCGGACGGCGCTGCGGCTGCTGCTGGCGGCGGTCGGGCCGCGCGGGCCGGTGCTCTCGCCGACACCGGACTGGGGCGGGTTCCGGCAGCTCTGCGAGGTGGCCGGGCTGGCGTACCGGGCGGTGGAGCTGGCGCGGGACGGCGGCGGGTACCGGCTGCCGGTGGCGGAGTTCGCCGGGGCCGGGCTGGTGCTGCTGAGCAACCCGCACAACCCGTCCGGCCGGGTCTGGCAGGCCGCCGAGCTGCGCGCCCTGGCCGAGCAGGCGGCCGGGCGCGGCGGGCTGCTGGTCTCCGACGAGGTGCACAGCGACCTGGTCCACCCTGACCTGGGCCTGCGCCACCCGGTCGCCGTCGCGGTGGCGGGCGAGGCGGCCCGGCACACCGTGACGCTCAACTCGGTGGGCAAGACCTTCAACACCTCGGGCATCCCGAGCTGCTTCGCCCTGGTGCCGGACCCGGGGCTGCGCGAGCGGCTGCTCACCCTGATGGGCGGCTACGGCCTCTGGGAGGGCGGGCTGGTGCCGCAGCTGGTGCAGCGGGCGGCGCTCGAGCACGGCGGGCCGTGGCTGGACGCGCTGCTCCAGCGGCTGGCCGGGCACCGGGAGCTGGCCCTGGCGGCGCTCGGCCCGGCGGTGGCCTCCCGGCCGGAGGCCTCCTACCTGCTCTGGCTGGACGCCACCGCGCTCGGCCTCCCGGCCGAGGGAGCGCGGGAGCTACTGCTCACCGAGCGTGACGTCGAGCTCTCGGCGGGCACCGACTTCGGACCGGCGTGGGGCTCGCACCTGCGGCTCAACTACGCGCTCCCCGTCGAGCGGCTGCGCGCCGCGCTCACCCGATTGACCCCATGCTGACCTGCTGGGATATCGCTCCGGATGCCGTACATGAAGCGTTCATGTTTGGTTCGTAGCAGACTGAGCAAGAGAACCGGGCCGCAATCGCGAACCGAGGATGGTGAGTCCGGTGACACCGGTACGTGCACACCAGGTAACGGGCCGGGCGGAGCCGAGTCAGGCGCCACCGAGCGTGACGCCCCTGACCGAGTCGACCGCCGAGGACCATCTGCTCGGCATCTGCTTCAAGATCGGGCCGCCCCGGCTCACCGGGGTCGAGGCCGAGTGGTTCGTCCATGACGCCCGATGTCCCGGCACGACGCTCAGCCCCGAGCGCGTCGCGGCCGCCCTGGCCGCCCTCCCCGAGGAGCTCCCCGCGGGCTCCCGGCTGACCCGCGAACCCGGCGGGCAGGTCGAGCTCAGCTCCCCGCCCGCCGCCGACCCCGCCGACTGCGCGCGGGGCCTGCTGGCCGACCAGGCCGCCCTGCGCGAGGCACTCGCCGCCCAGGGCCTGCGCCTCACCGGCGCCGGCACCGATCCCCACCCGCGCGAACGCCGGATGCAGCTGGAGCTGCCGCGCTACCAGGCGATGGAGCGCTACTTCGACGCCCGCGGCCCCTGGGGCCGGATCATGATGTGCGGCACCGCCTCGGTGCAGGTCAACGTGGACGCGGGCGCCGCGAGCGGCCCGCACGCCTTTGCCGAGCGCTGGCAACTGGCCCACCGGCTCGGCCCCGTCCTGGTCGCCGCCTTCGCCAACTCCCCGCTCCTGGACGGGAAGCCCACCGGCCACCGGTCCACCCGCCAGCTGGTCTGGTCCCGGATGGACCCGAGCCGCACCCTCGCCCCGGCCGCCGACGCCGATCCGCGCGCCGCCTGGGCCCGGTACGTGCTGGACGCCCAGGTGCTCTGCGTACGCCGCCCCGACGGGCAGCCCTGGACGGCGCCCGCCGGGCTGACCTTCCGCGACTGGCTGCGCGGCGCGGGCGACCGCCCGCCGTCGGCCGCCGACCTGGACTACCACCGCACCACGCTCTTCCCGCCGGTGCGCCCGCGCGGCCACCTGGAGCTGCGGATGATCGACGCCCAGCCCGGCGAGGGCTGGCTCGCCCCGCTGGCCCTGGTCACCGCGCTGCTCGACGACCCGCTGGCGGCGGACGCCACCCGCGCGGCGCTGGCCCCGCTCGGCTCCCCCAACGGCACCCGGCCGCCGCGCACCGAGCTGTGGCGCCGGGCCGCGACCCTCGCCCTGACCGACCCGGAGCTGCGCCGCGTGGCGCTGGCCTGCTTCGGCATCGCCGACCAGGCGCTGGCCCGCCGCCCCGGCGCCGGCCGGCTGCGCGCCGCACTCGCCGAGTTCGCCGAGCGCTACCCCGCCCGGGGCCGCTGCCCCGCCGACGACCAGCTGGACGCCCTGCGGGCCGGCGCCGACCCCGCCGGCCACACCGACGTCGCCGGCCCGTCCGGCCTGGAGGCCGCACGATGACCGACACCCTCGACCCGGCCGCGCTCACCGACGAGCCGCTGCGCGAGCACATCGCCGCCGAACTGCTCGCCGCCCGCGCCCGCACCGCCGCGCTCACCGACTGCGTGGACGAGCAGGACCTCACTGCCCAGCACTCCCCGCTGATGTCACCCCTGGTCTGGGACCTCGCGCACATCGGCAACCAGGAGGAACTCTGGCTGCTGCGGAACGTCGGCGGGCGGGACCCGATGCACCCCGAGATCGACCCGCTCTACGACGCCTTCGAGCACCCGCGCGCCGAGCGCCCGAGCCTGCCGCTGCTGCCGCCCGCCGAGGCCCGCGCCTACGCGCACGAAGTACGCGGCCGGGTGCTCGACCTGCTCGCCGCCAGCCCGCTGGGCGGCGCCCCGCTGCTCGACGGCGGCTTCGCCTTCGGCATGATCGCCCAGCACGAACAGCAGCACGACGAGACCATGCTGATCACCCACCAGCTCCGCCAGGGCCCGGCCGCCCTCTTCGCCCCGCCGCCGCCCGCCCACCAGGAGCTGCTGCCCGCCGAAGTGCTCGTCCCCGCGGGCCCGTTCACCATGGGCACCGACACCGAGCCCTGGGCGCTGGACAACGAACGCCCGGCCCACCAGGTCGACCTGCCCGCCTTCTGGCTGGACACCACCCCGGTCAGCAACGGCGCCTACCAGCAGTTCATCGCCGACGGCGGCTACCAGCATCAGCAGCTGTGGAGCGAGGCCGGCTGGGCCCACCGGCAGCAGGCCGGCCTCACCGCCCCGCTGTTCTGGCACCAGGAGGGCGGCCAGTGGCTGCGCCGCCGCTTCGGCACCCTGGAGCCGGTGCCCGCCGAGGAGCCCGTGCTGCACGTGAGCTGGTACGAGGCCGAGGCGTACGCCCGCTGGGCCGGGCGCCGGCTGCCCACCGAGGCGGAGTGGGAGAAGGCCGCCCGGCACGACCCCGCCACCGGCCGCTCCCGCCGCTACCCCTGGGGCGACCAGCCCCCGACCACCGCCCGCGCCAACCTGGGCCAGCGCCACCTACAGCCCGCCCCCGTCGGCAGCTACCCGGAGGGCGAATCACCCTGCGGAGCGCGGCAGTTGATGGGTGACGTGTGGGAGTGGACGGCCAGCGACTTCCGCCCCTACCCGGGTTTCGAGCCCTGGCCGTACAAGGAGTACTCCCAGGTGTTCTTCGGCCCCGAGTACAAGGTGCTGCGCGGCGGCTGCTTCGCCGTCGCCCCGGTGGCCTGCCGGGGCACCTTCCGGAACTGGGACTACCCGATCCGGCGCCAGATCTTCGCCGGGTTCCGCACCGCCCGCGACGCCGAGGCGCGCTGATGTGCCGACATCTGGCCTACCTCGGGCCCGAACTGCCGATCGGCGAGCTGCTGGTCGCACCGTCGCACGGCCTGGCCGCCCAGGCCTGGGCGCCGCGCCTGCAGCAGTACGGCAGCATGAACGTGGACGGCTTCGGCCTGGGCTGGTACGCGGCGGGCGACGAACGGCCCGCCCGCTACCGGCGGGCCGGACCGCTCTGGGCCGACGAAGGCTTCGCCGATCTCGCCCGGGTGGTGCGCACCCGGGCGCTGCTGGCCGCCGTCCGCTCCGCCACCACCGGCTGCGCGCCGGGCGAGGCGGCGGTGGCCCCCTTCGCCGACGGGCCCTGGCTGTTCAGCCACAACGGCGCCCTGCCCGGCTGGCCGGCCGCCTACGCCAAGGCGGCCGCCACGCTGCCGCCCGAGGACTTGCTCGACCTGCCGGCCCGGACCGATTCGGCCCTGGTCTGGGCGCTGGTGCGCCACCGGCTGCGGTCCGGCGCCCCCGCCGGGCAGGCCCTCGCCGAGACCTGCCGCCGGCTGGCCGAGCAGGGCCCGGCCCGGCTCAACCTGCTGCTCACCGACGGCGGTTCGATCACCGCCACCGCCTGGGGCGACACCCTGTGCTACCGCGCCGGCCCCGGCCAGGGCGTGGTGGTCGCCTCCGAACCCTTCGACGACGCCCCCGGCTGGCACCACCTGCCCGACCGCAGCCTGCTGCTCGCCACCCCCGAGAGCCAGGCCGTCCGGCCCCTGCTCCCCTGAGAGGACACCCTCCCGTGAGTGACTTCGACCTCAGCCGTCTGCTGCCCGCCGACCACTTCGACCGGGCCCTGCGCCAGGACGTCCGGCACGGTCTGACCGCCCGCCCCAAGTGGCTGCCGCCCAAATGGTTCTACGACGCCCGCGGCAGCGAACTCTTCGAGGAGATCACCCGGCTGCCCGAGTACTACCCGACCCGGGCCGAGCGGGAGATCCTGACCACCCGGGCCGACGAGATCGCGGCGCTGACCAGGGCCCGCACCCTGGTCGAGCTCGGCTCGGGCTCCTCGGAGAAGACCAGGCTGCTGCTCGACGCGCTCAGCGGCTTGGGCACCCTGGTCGAGTACGTGCCGGTGGACGTGAGCGAGAGCGCCCTCGAGGGCGCCGGAAAGGCGCTGACCGCCGACTACCCCGGCCTCGCGGTGCACGCGGTGGTCTCCGACTTCACCCACGGCCTCGGCTTCTCGGCCGCCGCCGCGGCACCCAAGCTCGTCGCCTTCCTCGGCGGCACCCTGGGCAACCTGCTGCCCGGCGAGCGCGCCGACTTCCTGCGCTCGCTGCGCGAGGGGATGGCCCCCGGCGACGCCCTGCTGCTCGGCACCGACCTGGTCAAGGACCAGGGCGTGCTGGTCGCCGCGTACGACGACTCGGCGGGCGTGACAGCCGAGTTCAACCGGAACGTGCTGCAGGTGATGAACCGGGAGCTGCGGGCGGACTTCGCGGTGGAGGAGTTCGAGCACGTCGCGCTCTGGGACGCCGAGCAGGAGTGGATCGAGATGCGGCTGCGGGCGCTGCGGCCGATGACGGTGACCGTCCAGGAGCTCGGCCTGACCGTGGAGTTCGCGGCGGGCGAGGAGCTGCGCACCGAGATCTCCGCGAAGTTCCGCCGCGAGCGGGTCGCCGAGGAGCTGGCCGCGGCCGGGCTGCGGCTCACCCAGTGGTGGACCGACCACGCCGGGCGCTTCGGCCTCTCGCTGGCCGAACCGGTGTGACCACCGGCGCACTGTAGCCGCGATCTTCGCCGGGCGCAGCGTTATCCGTCACTCTGTGCGGTGGATCGGGGACCTCCGGTACTCATGGGTGCAGGAGGGGTGATTCCTTGATCTTCAGTCGGATTCGGCGTGCACCGCGGGCGTGCCCGGTGGCACATCACCACGACGTCCAGCTGCCGGAGCAGCAGCAACCGGCCCCGGCCGGGCCCGACGAGCACCCGCTCGTCGGGCCGGCCGTCGCCTTCGTGCGGCAGTACCACCAGGAGCTGCCCGGGGCGGGGGACGCGGCGCCGCGGGTGCGCGAGGTGCTGGCCGAGATCGAGCGGACCGGCAGCTACCGGCACACCCCGCAGGAACTGGCCTTCGGCGCGCGGGTCGCCTGGCGCAACGCCGCGCGCTGCATCGGGCGGCTGTACTGGCGCAGCCTGGTGGTACGGGACCTGCGGCACCTGAGCGGGGCCGAGGAGGTGGCGCAGGAGTGCTTCGAGCACCTGCGCCTGGCCACCAACGGGGGCCGGATCCGCCCGGTGGTCTCCGTCTTCGCCCCGGACGCCCCCGGCTCCCCGGGGCCGCGGCTCGAGGGCCCGCAGCTGATCCGCTACGCGGGCCACCGGCAGCCGGACGGCTCCTGGATCGGCGACCCGGCGACCGGGGAAATCACCGCATGGGCCCGCGAGTTGGGCTGGAAGGGCGGCCAGGAGCCGTTCGAGGTGCTGCCGCTGCTGGTGACCGAGCCGGGCGCGCGGCAGCCGCGCTGGTTCGAGCTGCCGGAGGACACCACGCTCGAAGTGCCGATCAGCCACCCGGAGTACGGCTGGTTCGCCGAGCTGGGCCTGCGCTGGTACGCGGTGCCCGCGATCAGCGACATGGTGCTGGAGATCGGCGGGGTGCGGTACCCGGCGGCGCCGTTCAACGGCTGGTACATGGGCACCGAGATCGGCGCGCGCAATCTGGCGGACGCCGACCGCTACGACCAACTGGGTGTCGTCGCTGAACACTTGGGGCTCGACACCTCCAGTGAGCGCACCCTGTGGCGGGACCGCGCCCTGGTCGAGCTCAACCGCGCCGTGCTGCACTCCTTCCAGGAGGCGGGCGTCACGATGGCCGACCACCACACCGAGTCCGACCGCTTCCTGCGCCACATCGCCCAGGAGGCCCGGCTCGGCCGCCCCACCCCGGCGGACTGGAGCTGGATCGTGCCCCCGGTCTCCGGCGGGCTGACCCCGGTCTACCACCGCTACTACGACCCGGTGGATCCGGCCGCCCGCCCGGCCTTCCTGCCGCGCCAGGGGCTCCCGGCGGCGGCCGGGGATTAATGGCTGGCGCCCGCGCCGGGCAGGCCCCACAATGCGCCAGTGGATCTTGAACTGAACCGTACCGTGACAGCAGTGGTGACCTACCTGGGCGAGCAGCTCGGCGAGTTCGGCCCGTTCCCCGTGGAGACGCTCCGCTGGCAGGACGTCGCCCCGGTGGCCCGGGCGGCCGAGGAGAGGCTCGGGGTGCCGGTCGTGGTGCTGCGGCTGGTCTCGGTGGAGGGCGGGGAGGACTACCAGGGCGGTCACGTGACCTACCAGGTGGAGGCGCTCCAGCGCCCCCGGGCCGGCCTCGACCCCTCGGACCGCCCGCTCGGCGATCCGGCCCGCCGAGCCGGCTGGGCCACCTCCGAGGGCGCCCGGGCCTCGCTCGCCTGGGCCGAGGAGGCGCTGGTGGCGGCCGGGCGGCCGCTGACCGGCCCGGCCGAGCAGATCAAGACCTGGAACCTCTCCGGCGTCCACCGGCTGCCGACCGGGGCCGGGCCCGCCTGGCTGAAGAGCACCCCGGTGTTCGGCGCCTGCGAGGCCGAGACGATCGCGCTGATCGCCGAGGTGGACCGGGAGTTGGTGCCCACCGTGCTCGCCGCCGACACGCCGGGGCGCCGGGTGCTGCTCGACCACGTGCCGGGCCAGGACTGCTGGGGCTTCCCGGAGGACACCATGCTCGCGGTGGTCGGCCGCTGGGTGGCCGCCCAGGCCGCCCTCGCCGAGCGGGTCGCCGCCCTCGGCACCGGCACCACCCTGCCGCTGCGCACGCCGGAGCGGCTGACCGATCAGGCCCGCGCCCTGCTGGACCGCGAACTCGGCCTCACTGCCGACGAGCTGGCGGCAGCGCGCGAGCTGGTGGGCGGATTCCCCGCGATGGCCGAGGAGTTGGCCGCCTGCGGCCTGCCCATCACGCTGGTGCACGGCGACTTCCACCCCGGCAACTGCCGCTCCGACGGCACCGGCAACGTCCTGGTGGACTTCTCCGACGCCTGCCTGGGCCACCCGGCCTTCGACGGCCTGCGCCTGCGGCCGATGCTCTCCCCCGAGCGCTGGGAGCAGGTCCGCGCCCTCTGGTGCGAGGCCTGGCGCAAGGCCGCTCCCGGCAGCGACCCCCAGCGCGCCCTCGAGCTGGCCCGCCCGATCATGCGGATCGGCTACGCCGTCCGCTACCAGGAGTTCCTCGACGGCATCGAGGCCAGCGAGCGCATCTACCACCAGGACGACCCGGCCGCCGAGATCCGGGGCGCCCTGCGGGGTTAATCCCCTTGCTCCCCCGTCGTCGTCCGGGTCTATCGTGTGCGCCATCGGATTCCGCCGCTCGGCGGCGACAGGGGGAGGAACCCTTCAGCATGCAAAGACGTCTGACGCCGCGGCGGAGCCTGAGCTTCGCCGTGGCGTCCGCCCTCGGGCTCGCGGGGGTGCTCGCCACCGCGCCGTCGGCCTCGGCGGCGCCGGCGTTCGCACCGGTACCACTGGTCGCGCTGGCCTACACCGACGCCCACACACCCACCACCGGCTACCCGCAGCCGACCGGTGACCTGCCGCTCGGCAGCTCGGTCGACGCCCAGGGCGCCACCCACACCTCGCGGGTCTACGCGACCTTCGACCTGGCCGGGTTCGCGGCCAAGGACCCGGCCAAGCGGGTGGTGACGGCCAACTTCTTCTTCGGGGAGTCCCAGGCCGCCTCCTACACCCGGCGCAGCGTGGAGGTCTGGCAGACCGCCGCCCCGGACGCGCCGGTCACCTGGCGCCGTACGCCGGCCGAGCAGCAGCTGCTCGGCACGGTCACCACCACCGCGCCCGGCCCGGCCGGTTACCTGCACCTGGACCTGACCGCTGCCGCCGCCAAGGCCGCCGCGAGCAACAAGCAGACGCTCTCCGTCGAGCTGCGCCTGCCCGCCGCCGAGGAGAGCGACCCGACGCGCGGCCGTAGCCTCAGCAGCGGCAGCTGGACGGGCCTGCGGATGTCCGCCGCGGCCAACACCCGGCCCGGCACGCCCACCGACCTCTACACCGACGCGCGGCCGTGCGACACACCGCCGTACGTGTCGAGCCTCACCCCGTCGCTGACGGCCATGCTGCACGACGCCGACGCCAACGACCGCACCCTGACCGGCCGGTTCGCTGTCTGGCCGGTGGGGCACCCGGAGCAGCGCACCGAGTTCTCCCGCGAGTCGATGCCGGACGGCTACGCGACATCCGTCAACGTTCCGGCCGGGCTGCTGACCGACGGCGGCAGCTACGGCTGGCAGGTCCGCGGGGACGACGGCACGGACCAGTCCGGCTGGTCCAGGTCCTGCACCTTCCGGGTCGACGCCACCCGGCCGACCGCCGCGCCCGGGGTGACGTCCTCGAACTACCCGGCCGACCGGTGGACCCCCGGTGGGACGCCGGCCGAGTTCACGCTGACGCCGGGCGGCGTGACGGACGTGGCCGGCTACCAGTACTCCTGGACCCAGGACTTCCCCGTCCTCGGCTGGTCCCAGGGGCCGAACGGGATCCCGCAGTGGACCGACCCGTACACCTCGCCCGGCTTCGTCCGCGCCTCGCGGCTCGGCGGCCCGGTGCAGCTGAGCCTGATCCCGCCGAGCTCGGGCCCGCAGCGGCTCTTCGTGCGCAGCCTGGACCGGGCGTTCAACTCCTCGCCCGCCACCACGTACCAGTTCTTCGTCGGTGACACCTCGCCCGTGGTGACCGGCCTGCCGGCCAGCGCCCGGCTCGGGGAGCCCTTCACCCTGCACCTGGCGCCGAACGCGAGCGTCACCTCGGTGGACAGCTACACGGTGCAGGTGAACTACGACGCGCCGCAGACCGTGGCCGCCGCCGCCGACGGCACCGCCTCGGTGACTCTCACCCCCACCTACCAGTGGGGCACCACCATCACGGTGCGCAGCCACAGCACCAACGGCTGGGTGAGCTCCACCAACCAGCTGTTCGTCAACGTGGACACCACGCCGACCGTCAGCTCCGACGTCTACCCGGAGGACACCGGCACCCTGGTCAACGCGGGCGGCGTCGGCGTCACCGGCGTCTTCACCTTCGCACCGAAGGTGAAGAACGCGGTCTCCTACACCTACTCCTTCGACTGGAACGGTGAGACGACCGTCGCGGCGGGCCCGGACGGCACCGCGCAGGTCTCCTGGGCGCCGGACGCGAGCGGGCAGCACACCCTCTCGGTCTACGAGACCGACGCGAGCGGGCAGACGTACGACAGCTACTACTACTCCTTCGACGTGAACTGACGTCAGGCCGGTAGTGCTGGGGGCGCGGCGGTTGCCGCGCCCCCTTCTCGTTGCTCAGAGCGCTTCGTAGCGCAGCGCCAGCCCGTCGAGCAGGGCCGCCAGGCCGGTCTCGAAGGCGCCCTCGTCGATGGTGCGGCCGTGCTCGGCGAGGCGGTGGGCCTCGGCGAGGTGGGGGTAGTCGGCGGTGTAGAGCCGGGCGTCCTCGGGGAAGCCGCCGGCGAAGGAGGCGAGGGCCGAGCCGGTGATGAAGTAACGCATCAGGGCGCCGATCCTGGTCGCCTGCCCGCGCGGCCAGCCGGCCTCGGTGAGGCAGCCGTAGACGGCGTCGGCGAGCCGCAGGGCGTTGGGGCGCCGGCCCGGGCCCTGGGCGAGGACGGGGACGATGTTCGGGTGCGCGGCCAGGGCCGCGCGGTAGGAGCGCGCCCAGTCCCGCAGGGCCGGGCGCCAGTCGGCGCCGGGGTGGAACATCGACAGGTCGACCTCGCCCATCACGCTGTCCACCACCGCGTCGAGCAGGTCGTCCTTGGTGGCGAAGTGGTTGTAGAGCGAGGGGCCGCTGACGGAGAGCTCGGCGGCCAGGCGGCGGGTGGAGAGCGCGGCGAGCCCCTCGGCGTCGGTCAGCGCGAGGGCGGCGGCCACGATGCGCTCACGGCTCAGCAGCGGGGTGCGCGGTCGCGCCATGCCAGTCCCTCTCCTGTCGACCGGACTGCATATGGACAGATCGACATTCTTGCAGGCCCCTCTTCCCTGTCTCCCCGGCGCGGGCTACAGTCACGGTAAAACTTGCAGTGCTAGTTTACTGACCCGACCGAACCGGGACGAGGGGTCCGTCACCGTGAATCTTGAGCTCACCGAGGAGCAGGCCGCCGCTCGCACGCTGGCCGCCGACTTCACCGATCGCGAGATCGTGCCGCACGCCGCCGCCTGGGACCGGGCCGAGTCGGTGGACCGCGCGATCATCGGCAAGCTGGGCAAGGTCGGCTTCCTGGGGCTGACCATCCCCGAGGAGTACGGCGGCAGCGGCGGGGACCACGTGACGTACTGCCTGGTCCTCGAGGAGCTCGGCCGGGGCGACTCCTCGGTGCGCGGCATCGTCTCGGTCTCGCTCGGGCTGGTCGCCAAGTCGGTCAACGGCTACGGCACCGAGGAGCAGAAGCGGCACTGGCTGCCCCGGCTCACCTCCGGCGAGGCGCTCGCCTGCTTCGCCCTCACCGAGCCCGGCACCGGATCGGACGCGGCGAACCTGACCACGAAGGCCGTCCGGGACGGCGACGGCTGGGTGATCGACGGCGCCAAGACGTTCATCACCAACGGGACTTGGGCGGATGTCGCGCTGGTCTTCGCCCGCACCGGGGAGCCCGGGCACAAGGGTGTCACCGCCTTCCTGGTGCCCACCGACACCCCCGGCCTCACCCGCCGTGAGATCCACGGCAAGCTCGGGCTGCGCGGCCAGGCCACCGCCGAGCTGACCTTCGAGGGCGTCCGGGTGCCGGACTCCGCCCGGCTCGGCGCCGAGGGCAAGGGCTTCTCGGTCGCGATGGCGGCCCTGGCCAAGGGCAGGATGTCGGTGGCCGCCGGCTGCGTCGGGATCGCCCGCGCCTGCCTGGAGGCCGCCGTCGGCTACGCCACCGAGCGCGAGCAGTTCGGCAAGCCGATCGCCGCGCACCAGCTGGTGCAGGAACTGCTCGCCGACATCGCGGTGGACGTCGAGGCCGCCCGGCTGCTCACCTGGCAGGTGGCCGACCTGATCGAGCGCGGCCTGCCCTTCGCCACCGCCTCCTCCACCGCCAAGCTGTTCGCGAGCGAGGCCGCCGTGCGCGCGGCCAACAACGCGCTGCAGGTCTTCGGCGGCTACGGCTTCATCGACGAGTTCCCGGTCGGCAAGTACCTGCGCGACGCCCGGGTGATGACGCTGTACGAGGGCACCAGCCAGATCCACAAGCTGCTGATCGGACGCGCGCTCACCGGCGTCAACGCGTTCTGACGACCCACCGACGTCACAATATCGACATACCGGCAGCGATCCTGCCGGTCACTCGACAAGGAGACCGCACCAGTGCGTCCCGTCTACTTCGCCGCCGCCCGCCGCACCCCCATCGGGCGCCTGCGCGGCGCACTCTCCACCGTCCGCCCCGACGACCTCTCGGCCGCCGTGCTGCGCGCGCTGCTGGCCGAGGTGCCGCAGCTCGACCCGGCCCGGATCGACGAGGTCTACTGGGGCGCCGCCAACCAGGCCGGTGAGGACAACCGCAACGCCGCCCGGATGGCCGTGCTGCTCGCCGGCCTGCCCGAGACGGTGCCCGGCGCCACCGTGAACCGGCTCTGCGCCTCCGGCCTGGAGGCCGTCACCCTGGCCGCCCGCACCATCGGCTCCGGGGAGGCGGACGTCGTCCTCGCCGGCGGCTGCGAGTCGATGACCAGGGCGCCCTTCGTGCTGCCCCGGCCCGACGAGGCGATGCCGCACAAGCTGGAGACCTTCGACACCCGGCTCGGCTGGCGCCTGACCAACCCGAGGATGAAGGAGCTGCACGGCGTCCTCTCGATGGGCGAGACCGCCGAGGAGGTGGCCGAGCGCTACGGCGTCAGCCGCGAGCGGCAGGACGCCTTCGCGCTGCGCAGCCACCAACTGGCCGCCGCCGCCCGCAAGAACGGGCTCTTCGACGCCGAGCTGCTGCCGGTCGAGCGCCCGGACGGCGTGGTGGTCACCCAGGACGAGGGCATCCGCGAGGACACCACCCTGGAGAAGCTCGGCCGGCTCAAGCCGGTCTTCCGGGCCGGTGGCACCGTGACGGCGGGCAACGCCTCGCCGATGAACGACGGCGCCGCCGGGCTGCTCCTGGTGAGCGAGGAGGCCCTGCGCGACCTCGGCCTGGAGCCCCTCGGCCGGTACGTGGCCGGGGCCTCCGCCGGGGTGCACCCGGACGTGATGGGCATCGGGCCGGTGCCCGCCACCCGCAAGGTGCTCGCCCGGGCCGGCTGGCAGCTCGCCGACCTCGAGGCGGCCGAGTTCAACGAGGCCTTCGCCGCCCAGGCCCTCGCCTGCGTCGACGAGTTGGGCGTCGACCCGGAGCTGGTCAACCCGACCGGCGGCGCGATCGCGCTCGGCCACCCGCTCGGCGGCTCGGGCGCCCGCATCCTCACCACCCTGCTGCACCGGATGCGCCGTACCGGCGCCCAGCGCGGCCTGGCCACCATGTGCGTGGGCGTCGGCCAGGGCACCGCCGTACTCGTCCAGAACGACTGAACCGCCTTTACTGTCAAGGGAGACAGAGAACCATGACTCGTTTCGCAGGCAAGGTGGCCGTGGTCACCGGGGCCGCCCAGGGCATCGGCGCCGCGACGGCGCTGCGCCTCGCCGAGGAGGGCGCGGCGGTGGCCGTGGTCGACCTCAGCGCCGAGCGGGCCCAGGCCACCGTGGACGCGATCACCGCCAAGGGCGGCACCGCGCGCGCCTACGGCTGCGACGTGGCCGACTACGACGCCGTGGCGGCCGTCTTCGCCACCGTGGTCGAGGAGTTGGGTGCGCTGCACATCCTGGTGAACAACGCCGGCATCACCCGCGACAACCTGTTCTTCAAGATGGCGAAGACGGACTGGGACGCCGTGCTCACCGTCAACCTCACCAGCGCCTACAACTGCAGCCACGTGGCGCAGCAGTACATGGTGAAGCAGAAGTACGGCAAGATCGTCTCGCTCAGCTCCCGCTCGGCGCTCGGCAACCGGGGCCAGGCCAACTACGCCGCCGCCAAGGCCGGCATCCAGGGCCTGACCGCCACCCTGGCGATCGAGCTCGGCCCGTTCAACGTCAACGTCAACGCGGTGGCCCCCGGCTACATCGCCACCTCGATGACGGCGGCCACCGCCGAGCGGGTCGGCGCCACCCCGCAGGAGCACCAGGAGCAGGTCGCCAACCGCACCCCGCTGCGCCGGGTCGGCCAGCCGGAGGAGATCGCCTCGGTGGTCGCCTTCCTGGTCAGCGAGGACGCGAGCTACGTGAGCGGGCAGACGCTGTACGTGAACGGTGGGGCGCGTTGACCCGAAACCGGGTGATCCGTGCGGTAGCTTCTCCGCAGGGCTGACGGTATGTCAGATGGCCACTCCGGCCTGGTCCTTGACCAAGCCACGGGGTGGCCATTACCTGTTCTTGTGGCCCGATCGGGTGCGGTCGGCGGACCCGTTCTGGCTATGGCACGATCGCGCCCCGGCCGGTGGGATGACGGGGCCGCTCGCACGACCGGCACCGCCCCCAGAAGGAGTTCCATGGGCCACTCCCCCGCCACCGCGGGCTCCCGACGCTCCCTGTCCACCCGCACCCTCGCGCTGCTCGCCGTCGGGGCCACCGCCCTGACCGGCGCGAGCGTGACCGCGCAGACCACCGCCCTGGCCGGCCACCACGCCGCCGTGCCGACGGTGCGCGTGCACCCCGCCTCCCAGGGGCACATCAGCGCCACCTCGCGGGTCGCGCCGATATCGACCTCGGACTGCCTGACCCTGATCGGCATCCACTGCTACTCGCCGCTGCAGTACCGCAAGGCCTACGACCTCGACCCGCTGTACCAGCAGGGCGTCACCGGCAAGGGCCGCACCATCGTCATCGTCGACTCCTTCGGCTCGCCGACCATCCAGCACGACCTGGAGGTCTTCGACAAGCAGTGGGGGCTGCCGGACACCAGCCTCGAGGTGGTCAAGTGGGGCAACGTCCCGGTCTTCGACCCGACCGACCCCACCCAGACCAGCTGGGCCGGTGAGACCACGCTGGACGTCGAGTACGCCCACTCGATCGCGCCGGACGCCCACATCGTGCTGGTCGAGACGGCCGTGGCCGAGACCGAGGGCGTCACCGGGCTGCCCGAGATGATGGACGCCGAGCAGGCGCTGATCAAGGCCGGCAAGGGCGATGTCATCTCGCAGAGCTTCGACGCCACCGAGAACACCTTCCCCGGCTTCGACCAGGGCAACTACAAGTCGATCACCGACCTGCGCTACGCGTACAGAGCGGCGGCCGAGCGGGGTGTCTCGGTGCTCGCCGCCTCCGGCGACGACGGTGTCACCAACGCGGACAACAACGGCGGGCTCTACCCGTTCCCCGTGGCCGGCTGGCCCTCCAGCGACCCGCTGGTCACCTCGGTCGGCGGCACCGAGCTGACTCTGGACAACGACGGCAACCGCACCGCGCCGGACAAGGTCTGGCACGACGACTACGGCGCGGCCGGCGGCGCCGACTCGGCCGTCTTCGAGCGCCCCTGGTACCAGTGGGGCGTGCAGGGCGTCACCGGGAACCACCGCGGCACCCCGGACATCAGCATGAGCGCGGCGGTGGACGGCGCGGCCTGGACGTACGAGTCCTACGACCCGGCCCGGGTCGGCTGGCACCTGACCGGCGGCACCAGCGAGGCCACCCCGATCTTCGCGGGCATCACGGCCCTGGCCGACCAGTTGGCCGGCCACCGCCTCGGCCAGCTGAACTGGCGGATGTACGGCCTCGCCAACCTCCCGGCCAAGTGGAGCGGCATCGTCGACGTGACCACCGGCGACAACGGCTGGAACGGCGTCACCGGCTACCAGGCCGCCAAGGGCTACGACCTGGCCTCGGGCCTGGGCACCATCGACGCGGCCAAGTTCGTCCACGCGATCGCCGGTCGCTGACCGCGGCGGACTGACGGCGGGCCGGGCCGCACCCCTTGTGCGGTCCTGCCCGCCGTCAGTCCGCCTCCGCCTGGGCCGCCACGAGCTGCTTCAAGTACCGCTCGGAGGAGCGGAGTTTGCGCCCCTCCGGGCCGGGGAGGTGGGCGCGCAGCTCGATGATCTCCGGCGCGATCCGGATCGCCTCGGCGCGGTCGGACACCGCGCGCCAGCAGGCCTCCGCGTTGGTGGCGGCCTGCTGGGTCTCCGGGTGCTCGGGCCCGTGGGCCCGCAGCAGGGTCAGTGCGACCTCGCGGTAGATCTCCGCCGCCACCACCGGGTGCCCGGCCAGCCGGGCGACGTGCGCCCGCAGCTGGCGGGCCTGCAGCACCGGGGCGGCCAGCGGGCCGTGCGCGGCCAGCGCCAACCCCTCCAGCTCGCGCGCCAGTCGGTCGGCAGCCTGGTGCTCGCCCGCCTCGGCGCTGCGGACGATCCGGCCGGCCAGCTCCCGGTAGTCCACCTCGGCGGCCGGGGCCGGGGTCCCGGGCTTGTGCAGCAGCACCTTCTCGGCGCCCGGGGCGGCCGAGACCTTCAGCAGCGAGACCGGGCGCGACGGGCGGGGCGGGGTCGGCGGGACGCCCGCCTTGAGCAGTGTCACCCAGCCCCGCGCGGGGGCGCTCCCGCCCTTGGAGAGCTGCACCTTGGCGGCCTGCCCCGCCGTACCGCCGGGCTTCGGGCGGGCCGCGCGGGTGGGCGGCTTGGGCATGACGGCCGCCGGACGCGGGCCGGCCAGCTCCTCCGGGTCGACCGGGCCCTCCCCCAGGCGCCGGGCGGTGTTGCGGAAGAACGGCCGGTCGGCCAGGTAGGAGGAGAGGATGATCGCGTCCTGGCGCAGCACCGAGTGCACCTGCTGGCGCAGCTGCTCGGGCGTGAGCACCTCACCGGCCCCCGGGCGGCCGAGGTGCAGGGACTCGATCAGGGCGCGGGTGAACTTGCCGATCTGCTCCGGATCCGGGCTGACGGTGGCCCACAGCGGCACCCCGTCCATCAGCGGCGAGATCGCGCTCTGCACCTGCGGCCAGGCGGCCTGGTCGGCGCTCAGATCGCCGATCACCAGGGTGTCCCACTCGGTGGAGCGGTGGCGCAGCTCCTCGGCCAGCGCCTGCCAGGGCAGGCCGTCCTGGCGGACGGTGCCCGGCTTGGAGTCACGCAGCGTCAGGTAGAGGTGCCCGCCCCGGCGGTCGGCCACCAGGTGCCCGCCCACGTGGATGAGCAGCGGACCGACGTGCCGGGAGGCGGCCCGCAGGTGCGCCATCACCATCTGCGGGTCGGCGGCGCCGGGCAGGTGGACGGCGTCCACGGCGTCGGCGGCCAGCAGGATCTGCGGCGACACGGCGGCGAGCATCGCCGACAGCACCTGCGCCTGCCCGCCACCGGCCCGGCCCCAGGGGCGGCGGCCGGCGCCGCCGTACCCGCCCTCGATGACCAGGATGCGGCCGCGCAGACCGCTGCCGGGGCCCGACGGCCCGTTCGCCGCCGCGCCGATCGGCGCGGCGGCGGGGGTGGGCGCGCTGCACCCGGTGGGGGGCGGGGGGCG